>NZ_JBJDRZ020000032.1:0-1704 GCF_044987585.2 Paenochrobactrum sp. BZR 201-1
CGCAATCATTTCAACGCCGCCCATCACCGTGAATTACGACACACCGCTAAAAATATATGGCACGAAAATCGCATGCCACAAAGCCGCGTAATAACGGCATCATAGGTAAAATTACGGCCGACCGCAGGTTAAAGTTACTGTGCCATGCATCTTGTTCAATGGTGGATGCGCGCAGATAGGCGCGGACGAAAATTGTAACCTTAGCTGGTACTGTTAGGGTCATTTGGGTGTACCGGTCTGTTTTAAGTGGTCAAAACAGCCTATACAGTACCGGTTTCACGTAGTCCAGCTAGGGAACCATCATGCCCGGACTAGCTCAAAAATACAATATATCAATATATCTGCGCCTAGCTCAGTAAGCAGACTTAAATGCACCAAAAATGAGACATTGAAAAAGAGTGCTTGCCCGAATATACAAAATTTTGTATGATCTCCTTATGAGAGCTACGCATCTAGGGCAGTGCCTTTATTGATTTAAGAGATTTTCCAATCAATGCACGTCGTGAGGTAGGCTATCAGCTCGACAAGGTGCAAAATGGCGATACACCGGACGATTGGAAGCCTATAGCTATAGTCGGGCAGAGGCGTACAGGAAATACGTGTTGGAGACGCTACAGGCGCTTTCCGTGCGATCTTTGTCGTTAATTCGCAGACGCAATTTACGTGCTGCATTGCTTCCAAAAGAAAACACAGAAAACGAGCAGAGCTGATCTAGACTTAGCAACAAAACGATATACCGATCTTGTTAAGGAGTTAGAATGATGAAAAACGAAAGCAAGACTTTTGCTAATGTATGGGATGCTATTGAAGACACCGAAGCCGAAAATATGAAACTTCGCTCCGCGCTTATGTTGGCCTTAGATAAGAAAATCCGCGAAAATGGCTGGACACAGTTAGAGGCTGCCCGTCGTCTTAGTGTAACACAGCCCCGCATATCTGATCTTCAACGTGGAAAAATTAATGTGTTCGCAATTGATACCCTTGTTAACATGCTTATTTCTGCGGGAATGCACGTAGAAATGCGTGTATTGGAGGCGGCTTAAATGAATGATGTAAACGACTTAATTTTGCGTGACCTTATCCATGCTGGAAAGTAATGAAGATTGTAAATTGGATCGTGAATTGATGTGAACCTTTGCACATGTCGCGCTGACTTGAAGCGCTTCATGACCCGCTCTCGTCGTCATATCGGCTGATGCGAATTCTCTGCTCGATTATTCACCCCTTTATGCTGACGATGATCACATACAGTCAGGCCGGTTGTGTCGCAAATTTTTCAGTAAGTTAAAAGCGTGCTTATCCTTGGTCGTAGTTATGCTGCGAGTTCCGCAAAGACCTTGAATGGTGATTGGTTGTCGTTTGTAAACTGGTTCTTGCGGATCATGTATGCCACTTCAATGCCTGCGATGGTGGCTGATGCGGAATGGAACGCTTTGAAGCCCATCATTTGTTTGGTGATCCGTTTGATAAAACGACGGTCTTGCTCAAGGATATTGTTCAAATATTTGATCTGCCGGATTTCAATCATGTCGCCTGCGCCTGTGAATTTCAGGATGATGTTGACGGCGTGCAGTCCGGCCAGATTTGCGCCACTTTTGTCAATGATAACCTTCTCAGGAGTGTCGTTTTGTGATCATCTTCTTGAATAAACGCCGAGCTGCAGCCATATCCCGACGTTCAGACAACAAGAAATCCAGGGTTTGC
>NZ_JBJDRZ020000033.1:0-27549 GCF_044987585.2 Paenochrobactrum sp. BZR 201-1
CTGGATAACGCACGTAAAAGAAGACCGCGTGCAGAATGACACTTTTAGGGAAATGAGTTCCCTTGAAATCGACCGCCGTCCGCTTCCACCTCACTCAATTATTCACAATAACTGGCATATACTTCAGCAATGATGAAAATTTGCAACACTACCAAAAACTTGGACCAGCTGGACACTGAAGCTCCGAGTTTATTTCATTACTTAAGGAATAGGAGGATGGCGTAAGCCTGTTTTATCTGCCATATATTCCGCTGACGAGCCAGACCAAAACCGGCGGGGATGATTGTAGCGTCAGGCATTTGCAACCCTTTGCTGGATTAGTCGCACAAGCCCCCCGCAGATTCCGATTGATAAGAAAGGCCCGTGTATTGAGAAACAATGCCGCTTTTCAATACACGGGCCTTTCTTATTTGTGTTTCTACAATTGGTGACATGAGCTTTTATTGAGAAACCTTTTTATTAAAATCAGTTTGTTATGTTTAGTGTTTATGTCTGATTTTAGTTGCTGCTTCCGTTTAACGCCTGCTGAAACTGATAGGCTTATACAATCATAATATTGACTGCCTTTTTAAATCGTTCCGCTTATAGGGTACTGGTTTTTCCTTAAAAGTCTGATGCTAGCGAACCCTTAAATTTTGCCCCCACCATACGCAACCTATAAAACTCATAAGACTTTGTAATTATTGTATTTATTTTTTAACCCACATAATTAAGGCCACATATTGGTCTACAAAAACATGAAATTAGCCAATAATTTTAATAACTAAGTTGGCTACTTTATAGGCCACAGAATTTTGAAGCCCTCATGTTTTTTAATGGATTGATTTATGAAAACCGAGACCGTCAGAATACACTTAAACGCATCCACTTACCTTAAATATGAGAAGGCAGCGCGTCTTAATCAAATGACCCTCAGTACGTTTCTGCGGGGCAAGCTGGAAGAGAGCGAAAATACAATTTCAGAAATTAGCGCGTTAAAATCAGCAATTCATGACCTTCGCTTAGATAGCGTAAGACGTAGTGATGAAAAGCGCGCTGCTGACGAAAATAACCAGCATCAGAATGCAGAGTCTAAACTGGATATAAACCCTGTCTTGATGGAAATTGTTTTGTTATTACGCGGGATTTTTCGACCTGAACATATGAATATGGTTCATGGTGAACTGCGCCGCCAAGGTTTGGATGTATTCTCTACTGTGAATTGAGGGATATTTTATGAATCCCGATCATCAAAGAAGAATAAGTCTCATTATTTTATTGGCTCTGCCTGTCATGTTCTGGCTGCTGGCGGTCAAAGTCAGCGAGACATTCCCGGAAAAAAGCTGCCGTTTCTGTGACTGATGATCAAGCAAACCTACCATAAACCGGTGCTGATCATCGCCTTTATTTTGGGTGTGGGTGTAGTAGCTGTGGCCTTGGTGTTAGTCCACGTGTTGATGAAAATGGCAACGACAGAGTTTCAAGGAACTCCATTTCATAGCTTCTTGCATCGTACAAAGACCACCATAATAGAACCGTCGAAATTACGCAGGTGACGATTGACGAAGCTCCTAACATATTTAAATCTATGAATTTTTTTTATCAATGGAGCGACCGATACAGGTAAATTAGTATGCGATTTAAGGAGAGCGTATTGTCTGCCATCCTCACAGCCAAGCTGACAGACGATCGTTTCCGAATAGACGTTTGATGTTACAATTTAATATTTACGAGGGATAATCGGTTTTCAATCAAATAGAATTTATGAATGCGATGCTCGAACAGGGTATTGTAGAATCTCGCAAGCGGATTTTATACATAAGACTGCAAAACGACTGACAACTGTAAATTCTATAAAGACGAACAACGTCATTTGATAACAGTTAAGTCTGAGTATCACTTTCTAAGTTTTACAGCAAAACCGGTTCAGGCCATCTAAGCTATGATAAATTGATCCGTTTCTTGAGCTTGCGGAATGCTTTGCTGACTTCCAGCACGGGTGCAAGCAATTGCAGCAGCAATGGTTGCTCGTTTCATTGCATCTTCTAGCGATAAACCGCTATCCATTGATGAAGCTAACACACCAACAAAACAGTCACCGGCAGCAGTCGTGTTTAAGACCTCAATTTTCATGGCTGAAACACGGATATTCTGACCGTTCACAAAAGCTTCTGCACCATTTCCGCCGAGTGTGCGAACAATGCCAGTTTGTAATCGCTTTGCTAAACTCTCAGCGGATGGATCGCAATGAAACCATCGGCCAAGCGCTTCTGCTTCATCTTCATTGACAACAATCAAATCACATAAGGATAAAATATCTTCACTTAAGCGATAGGCAGGCGCGAGATTCAAGATTGATATGGCATTGCTCTGATGAACACGCCGGATAAGCTTCTCAACCTCTTCCGGCTTGTTTTCCATCTGTAGTAAAACAATATTGGCTTTGTTGAGTAAGCTATCTTCAATGCAGTCAGAAGATGCTTCCAGATTGGCGCCAGAAGCAACTGCTATCATGTTCTGTCCATTGCTGTCCGTATAGATCGACGCGCAACCTGTAGGCTGTTCAAGTCGCTCTACACGATCAACATTAGCAACTTTTTCAAGGTTACTGAGGCCAATTTGTGCCAGGGCATCTTGGCCGACTGCACCACACATGAAAACCTCTGCGCCATCCCGTGCGGCTGCCAGTGCCTGATTACCACCTTTACCTCCAGCTTCCGTATGAAAACTTGACGCAAGCAAGGTCTGGCCGGGCTGCGGCATATCTGCAAGCTGAAACATAAAGTCCACATTAATGGAACCAAAGGTAATGATCACAGTGCTTCTCCAGATTTATGTCACTTGAACAAAGTGGTCGTCGCCCACTTGTTCATAAATACGTTGTGGCACAACATAATCGGGTGCACGTAACGGACTTTTGATTTCGTCATTATTCACACGGCGGATTTGGCGGCGTGACGGATCAGGTATTGGAACAGCAACCATCAGACGCTTGGTATATTCATGCTGCGGATTTTCAAAAACTGCCTGACGTGAGCCGATTTCTACAATCTCCCCCAGATACATCACCGCGACCCTGTGGCTGATCCTCTCGACAACCGCCATATCATGGCTGATAAAGAGATAGCCGAGACTATATTTTTCCTGCAAATCGAGCATCAAATTGATGACCTGCGCTTTAACTGACACGTCGAGTGCAGAGACAGATTCATCCGCAATCAGCAATTTAGGTTCAAGAGCAAGTGCGCGCGCAATACAAACACGCTGCCTTTGACCGCCCGAAAACTCATGCGGGAAACGATCCATCATAGATGCTGAAAGACCAACACGTTCCAGAAGATCGCCAACGCGTTGGCGTGCTTCATCTGCTCTGGCCAAGCCATGCGCTACAATCGGCTCTGCAATAGCCTCACCAATACGAATACGCGGATTCAGACTTTCATAAGGGTCTTGAAAAATCATCTGTGCTTCACGGCGTATATCAGCAAGTTGGGATTTTCCCGCTTGAAGCACATTCTGTCCGCCAATCGTGACCGTGCCGGAAACCGGATCGGTCAGGCGAATGATGGAGCGACCAGTGGTTGATTTACCACAACCGGATTCTCCCACCAGTGACAAGGTTTCACCACGGCGCAGTTCCAGTGATACATTTTCAACCGCATGAACACGACCAACAGTTTTGCCGAGAAAACCCTTCTTGATATTGAAACGGGTCACCAGCTGATCAACTTTCAAGACAGGCGGCTCATCGCGTTTCACTGTATCTTCGGTTTCTTTTGGTGGGTGCACTTCACCGGTTTGCATATCTACATATGGAAAGCGTAACGGGTGATTTTTACCATTCATAGAACCCAATTGTGGCACCGCTGATAAAAGAGCGCGCGTATAAGGGTGTTTCGCACCAGCAAACAAGCTTTCTGTTGTGCCGGTTTCTACTTGCTCACCACGATACATCACAACCGTGCGGTCGGAGATTTCTGCCACTACGCCCATATCATGGGTGATAAAGAGGACTGAAAGCCCTTCTTCTTGCTGCAAGGTTTTGATCAGCTCAAGAATTTGCCCTTGAATAGTCACATCAAGAGCAGTGGTAGGTTCGTCCGCAATCAGCAATTTGGGATCGCAAGCCAGCGCAATTGCAATGACAACACGCTGACGCATACCACCGGAAAAGTTCATCGGATATTCGCCAAGACGGGATTTAGCCGACGGAATACGCACTTTGTCCAGTAAGCGCACAGCTTCGGCTTCAGCCTGACTTTGTGACATACTACGATGATACATCAAAACTTCTGTAATCTGCTGACCAATGCGTAATACCGGGTTAAGCGAGGTCATCGGTTCCTGAAAGATCATACCGATGCGGTTACCACGGATTTTCTGCATAGCATCCAGTGGCAACGACAGAAGATCCTGACCTTCAAAATCAATCTGGCCGGTAATGCGTGAATTATCCGGCGACAGCAAACGCATGATCGACATGGCGGTAACGCTTTTACCGGAGCCGGATTCACCCACCACAGCGACAGTTTCTTTAGGCGCAATATCAAAACTGACATCGCGCACGACATTGCGCCATTCCCCGTTAACACGAAACGACGTATTGAGGCCTGAAATCGAAAGGATCGGACTAGTTGTCTTATTCATGGCTCAGCCTTCTCTGCGAGGGTTGAGGATGTCGCGCAGCGCATCACCGATCAGATTGATGGAAACAATCAGCAATAAGAGTGCCACGCCTGGGAAAAGGCTGATCCAGTAATCACCGGAAAGCATATATTCAAAACCGTTTGAAATAAGCAGACCGAGTGAGGGCTCGGTCACCGGCAGACCGATTCCGAGGAAAGACAAGGTTGCTTCGAGCATAATGCCATAGGCAACGCGCATGGTAGCAACAATAATCAACGGCGGCAGACAGTTGGGCAAAATATGCCGGAACAGGATACTGCGGTCTTTCAAAGCCATCGAACGGGCCGCATCAACATATGCGCGTTTACGCTCGACGAGTGCTGAACCGCGGATGGTACGCGCATAATAAGCCCATTGGGTAACAACAAGCGCGAGGATGATTTTATCCACGCCCTGCCCCAGAATGGCAAGAAAGATCAATGCGATAAGGATCGCCGGAAAGCTGAGCTGAATGTCAACAATACGCATCAAGACAGCATCGGTTTTGCCGCCAATATAAGCACTTGCTAGACCAATAGATGCGCCAATGATCAGCGCAATAGCCGCACTGGAAACGCCGACCAGAATACTGGTACGCAGACCGTAGAGTATGGCGCTAAAGAGGTCTCGTCCCTGATCATCTGTGCCAATCAGATAAGTCATGCCGGTCATGCTTTGCGAACCCGGTGCCAATCTGCCATCCATAATATCCAGTTGTGCCAGATCATATGGGTTTTGTGGCGCAATAAGTGGCGCAAAAACTGCAGCCAGCACAAAAATCGACAGAAAAATAATACCGGTCAAAGCAAGCTTGTCATGCACAAGCGCGGACAAAACATTCCAGATTGGTGCACGTGATTTTGCGTTTTTTGTACCTGTACTACCCGCATGAACGGAAACACTTGTAGCTTTATCCTCACTCATCATGAATTTCCTTCAAGACGTACACGGGGATCAACAATAGAATAAAGTATGTCGACCAACAGGTTAATGACACTGAACATCACAACGGTGATCATCAGATATGCAAGGATAACAGGACGATCGAGAACACTGATCGCATCAATGATGAGTTTGCCCATACCTGGCCAAGCAAAGATGGATTCAGTGACAACAGCAAAGGCAATCAACGAGCCAAGCTCAAGACCTATAACGGTAATCAGTGGGATCAATGTATTTTTCAATACATGTTTGATCAGGATATGACGCTCTGGCAAACCTTTTGCACGGGCAAAACGAACAAAATCCAATTGCATGATTTCCATCACGCCGGCACGGGTCAGACGAATTACCAGAGATATTTTGAACAATGCCAGGTTGAAAGCAGGCAAGATCAGATGGGACAGGCCATCAAGAGTGAGAAAACTAACCGGAACGCCAAAAACATCCACCGTATCGCCGCGCCCTGAAGCGGGCAACCAGCCCAAATAAACGCTAAAAAACATGATCATCACAAGGCCAATCCAGAAGGTCGGCAGACTGAATCCTAAAATGGAGAAAGTCATGATCGATTTTGAAATTAGGCCTTTTGGTTTCAAACCGGCATAAATGCCAAGTGGAATACCGATAACCAATGCCATAACAAGCGCTGTAAAAGCGAGCTCCAGTGTTGCTGGCATCCGATTCAAAATCAGCGTTAGAGCGGGCTGGTTAAAAATAAAGGAATTACCCAGATCACCAGAAAGTGCGCGTGTGAGAAACAGCCAATATTGCTCCCAAACCGGCTTGTCCAAACCGAAGGACTGGATAACCTGTAGCCGTTCGGCAGGTGTTGCAGTAGAGCTTAAAAGCACATCCACGGGATTGCCAACGAGATACAGACCGACGAAAACCAGAACCGACATGACAAACAATGTCAGCACGGTTTGGATGGAACGGCTCAAGAGATATCCACTCATGGCTGTTTTTCTCCGTTATTATGAACAGCGCCATAATTTGCAATGCGTTCGGTCAGCAGGTTGAGAAAAGCCGCCTCATCCACTTCGGTCATGACCAACGCATTAGGCACATGGTTCAATTTGTTATAAAAATCAGCATAGGTATAGCCCATCGTCAGCCCAGTAATCTGGACACCGACATAAGTTTCGCAGCCTTTGAAAAGCTCAGGCTTGAGCAGCCATGCAATCACTGTGGCATCGTGCACTGGGCCACCTTCCCGGCCAAGCCGGTTGGGATCTGAACGGTCAAAGGCCGTAAACAAATCAAACAGTGCTTGCCCTGCTTTTCCACCTGCACGGAACGTCTCCATCTGAGACTGGGTTAGCAATGCCTGGAATGTCATATCCAGAGGCATTAATATAATCGGAATTCCTGACTTGAAAACAATATCCGCTGCATGCGGATCAGCATAAATATTAAACTCTGCCCAAGGAGTACGATGTCCCATTGCGGTAAATGCACCACCCATGGAAACAATCTGCTTAATACCTAGTTTGACATCTGGATGCTGAATTAATGCCAAGGCAAGATTGGTCATCGGCCCAATGGAACAAAGAGTAATTTGCTCACCAGTTGCAATTGCCGCTCTCGCACTGCGGATAATAAAATCAACAGCGCTTTCCTGTTCTGGCATGATATCACCAATATCAGCAATCTCATCATCAAACGCACCGATATGGGCATATTTACCATAGACCTGCTCGCGCACCAATGGCCCTGAAGCACCGGCATAAACAGGCACATCGCGCCTGCCGCTGAGATTAATAATCTTGCATGCATTGGTAACCGTATCATGCAAGGCAACATTGCCCGCAACAACCGATAATCCGAGAACGTCAAGTTCAGGTGATGCCAGCGCCATTAAAATGGCTGCTGCATCGTCAACGCCCGGATCAGTATCGATGATGATCTTATGCGGCTTCATGCGGCACCTTTATCATCTGCATAGCGGGACAAGCGTTCAAGCATCAGCTCAATTACAGCCGGTGCATCCACTTTAGATACAATCTGTGCATTCGGTTCGAGATTACTCTTACCGTACCAGTCAGCAATAGTTTGCCCCATGCATAATTGACTCTCGTGCTCAACGAAAATACGCGCCGGTTCGCTCTCAAACAAATGCGGAGCTAACAGATAAACAATCACAAGTGGATCATGCAAAGGGCCACCACGCGAACCATAACGGCGCACATCATTGCGATCCCAGAACATCATTAACTCGGAAATAGTTGTAGAAATACGTCCGCTGACACGTGCAAATTCACTGACATGTTCCGGTTTCAGCATCACCTGATGCGTTGCATCAAGTGCGAGTGCAACAATCGGGATATTGCTGGAAAAGACAATATGAGCTGCATGCGGATCAGCCACCATGTTGAATTCGGCTGTCATAGTGCGATTGCCGGATTCACGATAAGCGCCGCCCATCATAATGATGCGTTCGACACCGGCAGCAATTTGCGGTTTGATGCGTAACGCTACAGCAAGATTGGTCATAGGACCTATGCAGCACAGCGTAATCGGCTCCTGCTTCTCGGCAGCCTTTGAAAGTTCCTCAATCAGAAAATCGACAGCAGATTGTGTTTCGGGCTTCTTAACCGGATCAGGCAGCATTGTGTTGCCAAGGCCGGATTTTCCATGAAATTGACCATAGATCGGCTCACGAACCATAGGCTTGAAACAGCCCGCATAAACCGGCACATCTGTACGATCGCCCAGCTCGCAGACCTGCAAAGCATTGCGCACCGTGTTTTCCAACGGCTGGTTACCACAAACCGGTGTGATACCGCGTATATTCAGTTCCGGCGATACAAATGCAGTTAGCAGGGCAATCGTATCGTCAATGCCGGGATCACAATCAATGATAATTGAAATCGGCTTCATCATTCATCTGCCTTAATAACAGGAAACTCAAAGTGTCAAAGAGCACCGACATCACGCAATACCTGCGCGATTTCTGCCCGCGCTGCCTCATTGAGAGGTCGTTGCGGTGCAATCGGTTCACCAACGGCAAAGCCTTGCAATTGCAGGGCTGTCTTGATGCAGGCAGCGATGGAATATTTGGCGAATATTTCATTCACGCGCCACATCGGACGCTGCATCTGCATGGCTTTTGTCCAGTCACCGGCTTTGGCTGTTTGATAAAGTTCGATGCTCTGTGTGGGCACTATACAAGCCGGACCAGCCATCCAGCCCACACCACCAATCATCATGACGCAAACAGGGATATGCGCGGAGGCGGCAAAAACCTTCAAGCGACCTTCAGTGCGTTCAATGATAGATAAAAGACGGCCCGTATTGGTGGAGGCATCTTTAATATATTGAATATTGTCCACATGGCTCAACCGCTCAATGACCGGTAAAGTCAGATCGGAGCGCTGAAACTGCGGATTGGTATAAATAACAACCGGACGACCTTTGGCAGCTTTGGCAATGGCGGTGAAATAGGCTTCAACACCTTCATCGGACACAGGGAAATAGGCTTCCAGAATGGCCAGAATGCCATCAGCACCTGCCTCTACCATATATTCGGTTTGTTCAACCGCATCACGAATGGAAGTGGAAGCAACGCCTGCCACAACCGGAACACGACCGCGATTGGCGGCAATAACCGTATCGACCACAGAACGTCGTTGTGTTTGGTTGAGATAGGCAAATTCGCCGGTGCTGCCTAAAGGTGTCAGACCATGGACACCGCTTGCAATGAGGTGCTCCGTCAGATCACCTAATACAGCGGTTTTAATCTCTCCGGTGGAACCCACCGGAGAGACGAGATAAGGAAATACCCCATGAAAGGACATCATAGTTCCTTTCAGATTACTGAGGCTTTACATAGTAAGGTAATGTGTAACCGTCGGAGCGACCCGCATAATCAAGGTTTTCTTTCATTGCCCATGTGTTGGCGAGATAGAAAACCGGAATAACACCAAGATCAGTCATAGCGATTTCAGTGGCCTTGCGCAGTAATTCTTCACGCTTGGTTTCATCCAGTGTGACACGGGCTTCACTCAGTGCCTTGTCAAATTCCGGATTGGAGTAACGGCCACGGTTACCCTGCCCTGCTTTGTCACCGTAAGTTTCAAGGATCGGGCCAAGTACACCGGATGCTTCGCCGGTTTCAACAGCGGCACCGCCCATGATCAGGCTAAACTCCAGATTGGAAGCACGGGAGAAGTAAACACTGCCCGGCAGTGTCGCGACATCGGTTTTAATGCCGATACGGCTGAAAAACTGACCAAGTGCCTGCGCAACTTTCGAATCGTTCGGATAACGGTCGTTGGAAGCGTGGAAGGTGAGTGTAAATCCGTCCGGATAACCGGCCTCTGCCAAAAGGGCTTTGGCCTTTTCAGGATCATAAGCATCCACTTGAATAGCCGGATCAAAGCCGAAATAGCCCTCCGGTACAACCTGACCAGCCGGTACGCCCTGCCCGTCCATGATGCGGTCGACAAGCGCTTCACGATTGATTGCAAGCGACATAGCACGGCGCACTTCTGGTTTCAGAAGCGGATTTTTACCGTTTGCATCCTTTGCAAAGGGCGACTCTTCACGGTCTTGATCCATATGAAGATACATAATGCGGTTACCCGCAATATTGACCACTTTAAGCTTGTCTGCTTGTTCCATTTTTCGGGTGTCAGGAGTCGGAATGCTTTCAATCATGTCAACATCACCTGACAGGATCGCAGCAACACGGGCACTATTATTCTTGAAAACGCGGAAAGTAACTTTATCCCATGGCGCTTTCTCGCCCCAATAGTCATCATTGCGTTCGACTACAACATTGTCATCAGGTGACCATGATACAAATTTGAACGGCCCGGTGCCGATTACACCTTTACCGCTGTTCATTTCTTCTGTGCTCACAGTACCCATTTCAGCAGGCAAAATGGCAATGCGGCTTAAATTGTTTACGAGAAGTGGTGTTGGCACATCCGTTTTGATTTGAACCGTGTGCGGGTCAATTGCCACAATGTCTGTGATTGCTTTCACATAAGGCGCAAAGGAGCTCGGGCTATTGGTAGAGGCAAGCGGGATACGTTTGATGCTCGCAACGACATCTTCCGCATCAAAATCACTGCCATCATGAAACTTCACATTTTCACGAAGCTTAAATTCCCATGTCGTGTCGTCGATAATTCTCCAAGATACAGCCAATGCTGGCTGAATTTGCTGTTTATCATCCTGATTGACAAGTCC
Organism: Paenochrobactrum sp. BZR 201-1; assembly: GCF_044987585.2. Taxonomy (NCBI): domain Bacteria; kingdom Pseudomonadati; phylum Pseudomonadota; class Alphaproteobacteria; order Hyphomicrobiales; family Brucellaceae; genus Paenochrobactrum; species Paenochrobactrum sp. BZR 201-1. Next base: position 10,783 of record NZ_JBJDRZ020000033.1, read on the forward strand.
GTCAAATATATTGCGCGCCATCGCACTATTAGGACCAACAACATAAAATTGCGGATCCATAGAAGTGGTGGATGCAGCAAGGCCGACTATTAGATCTTCAGCCTGTCCGGTGACCGGCATAAACAAAACCGAACCTGCCAGTGCAGCGGCAAATGCAGAAAATTTCATAATTGAGAACTCCTCAAGACAATTCTAGCCGCACTACTCCTAGCGGTTTACTGAGACTAACGACCTTAGCACCAAAAGAAAAATTGCATTTTGTGCTAAGGTTATGCCTTAATATTATATTGTTAGGAGTTTACGATGCGATTGAAACCACGCCAAGTAGAAGCATTTCGAAGCGTTATTATGACAGGCAGTGTGACTTCTGCATCTGAAATGATGAATATTACCCAGCCAGCTGTCAGCCGTTTGATCCGCGATCTTGAAGACGCGGTTGAAATGGCATTATTCGAACGGGGAGGTGCGCGCCTCATTCCGACAGCTGTGGGCGTCCAGTTTTATCGGGAAGTGGAAAGGCTCTATTTGGGGCTCGATCAGCTTTCGCAGGCAGCCAATGATATTCGTCAGCATAAAAATACAGTTTTACGAATTGCGAGCGTAACCTCGCTCGTTTATCCATTTTTACAGCACGCAATCCTTAAGGCGGTTGGTAACCGTATGGATGTGCCATTAGTAATTGATGTCGAGAACAGTCGTCATATCTGGGATATGGTAGATAAAAACCGTTATGATCTGGGACTGGTTTTTGCTGCACCACAGATGTCGGATAAAAATGCTATTCCTTTGAGTAACACACATGCCGTTGCTGCTTTGGCACCAGATCATCATCTAGCCACACGTAAAGTTATCACACCCGCTGATCTTATAAATGAAAGAGTTTTGATGCCTGGGCGCAATTCCCCGTTGAGGTTAGCTTTGGATCGCGCTTTTTCGCATGAAGAACATCAGCCGCTCTCCACTATGGAAACATCAATGCTCAATTGCAGTCATTTTGCGGCTGCCGGGATGGGAGTTGGCATTGTTGATAAAACGACGCTGCGTTCTTCCGGTGTTGATTGCGTGGCCATACCTTTTGAGCCGACTATCCAGGTTTCTTATTTTGCAATCAGACCAACCAGCAGTACACCCAATCCATTATTGGATGACATTATCAACATAATGCAGGAACTACTGTGAACCATACCGAGTTTGCTGAAGGCTCTAACTATAGAGAGACCCGATTATACCCGACACCCTTAAACATTGCGAATGGTGTATCTTCAGCCTAATAACCTTTACAATTCATTGTGTTCCTCTAATGAAGCGATATTCTGATCAGCAAAGAGAAATTGATATTGAGTGTCTGCATGATTGACGAATGCAGTACCAATACGGCCAAATACACCAGTTAAAAAACACGTTAATGATTTCCCATGTCCTACTTTTTTGCTGTTATCAATTGATGCGACTGTCACTGAAATTCCATTTCAGCATGAAATCACACTGAATTTTGATTTTCTAAAAAAAACCTTAATGACAACGTTATCATTTAATGATAACGCTAATGATAACGTTGTCATTTGGGAGGATAGATATGTTGATGATGGTCAGAAAGAGGTTTCTTCGTAAAAAACTCGATAGAGCTCAATATATTTCATGCAGCAGTATTTACCTTGCTCCGGATATAAATACTCAATCAATCAATCATACCGCTTACGTATTTAAAGTTAAAAGTAGCCAAATATGAGTGCCATGAACTTTCGACCTATTTGGCGCTACTGGGATGCATTGATATCAGGAGTTTATACAACCCTCACGCTTGCACTTATCTCTGCAGCTATCGGCATAATTATCGGCATATACGGGGCATATTTAATACGAGGCGGTTCTCGACCGGTTCGTGCGTTCTTGCAGTCCTATATTGAAGTTATTCGCAACACTCCCATTCTGATTCAAATATTTATCATCTTCTTCGGGTTGCCTGTATTAGGTATCAAGCTTGATCCTATGATAGCGGCGTCAGTCGCATTGAGTTTGTATTTTGGTGCCTATTCAATTGAAATTATTCGTTCAGGAATTGACTCCATTCCCGCCAGTCAAACCGAAGCAGGCATGTGCATAGGACTCACGCATTTACAAGTCATGCGTTATGTCATTTTACCTCCCGCCTTACGTAATATTTATCCGTCCATTACCAGCCAATTCATTTTGCTACTGTTAGGCACCTCAATTGCTTCGCAGATCTCCGTTGATGAGCTTTTTCACGTGGCAGGCATTGTCGATAGCCGCACCTATCGTAGCTTTGAAGTTTACGCCTTAATCTGCACGATTTATCTCGCCCTCTCACTGTCTTTCAAACTTTTATTCGCGGTACTTGGACATTTGATGTTCCGCTGGCCAGTGCGTCGTTAGGATAGTAAATGCGTAGTTTTAATATACTCGACTTATTCGCTCTTCTTACCGCTTTGCAATGGACTGTTGCGTTAGTCATTCTGGCGCTGGCATTTGGCACTCCCTTGGCACTAGGGCTTGCACTATTGCGCACAGGTAAAACAACAGTGCTCCGCATCCTGGCTTCGTGCTTAATTCAAATCATTCAAGGTATCCCCCTCTTAGGGTTGCTGATGTTTTTTTACTTCGGCATCCCAGTTTTCCTGGGCTATGACATACCTGCTATGGTCGCAGTGGGCGTTGCTTATGCAATTTATACAGCCGCTTTTCTTGGTGATATTTGGCGCGGCGGCATTCAAGCCATCAAACATGCGCAATGGGAAGCGGCCGCATGCCTCGGAATTAGTAAATGGCATCAATTTCGATACGTCATTGCACCGCAAGCCTTTCGCATCGCGCTGCCTGCAACTGTAGGCTTTCTCGTTCAACTGGTGAAAAATACATCGCTGGCCTCAATTGTAGGTTTCGTTGAGCTTGCACGCGCAGGCCAAATAGTCAGCGCAGGAACCTTTCAGCCACTGTTGGTCTATTCCATTGTTGCAGTCATTTATTTTGCCGTTTGTTTTCCACTTACCGCGTGGTCCCGAAAATTAGAGGTGCAGTATAATGGCGCTCGTTGAGATAAAAAATGTTCGTAAAAATTTTGGTGCGCTTGAAGTTTTAAAAGGTGTGTCGCTCAATATTAATAAGGGTGAAATCGTCACGATTATCGGTAAAAGCGGTTCAGGTAAAAGCACACTTCTACGCTGTATCAATGCGCTTGAAACCATCAATGAAGGCGAAATACGCATCGATGGTAAACGCATAGCAACTGACATGCCTAACTTACGCGAAATGCGGCAAAAAGTCGGAATTGTTTTCCAGGCGTTTAACCTCTTTCCGCATATGAACATTGAACGAAATGTGACCCTTGCACCGGTTTTAACTGGCAAAATTACAAAAAAAGAAACCAGAACTCTTGCGCTTGACGTTCTGTCACGCGTTGGTCTGGCCGATAAAGTTGACGCCTACCCTGAGCAATTATCGGGCGGGCAGCAACAACGTGTCGCAATAGCACGCTGCCTCGCTATGAGCCCGCAACTGATGCTTTTTGATGAAGTGACATCAGCGCTTGATCCGGAGTTAGTGGGCGAAGTTTTAAAGGTCATCGAAGATATGGCCCGCCAAGGAATGACCATGGTGTTGGTAACGCACGAAATGGGCTTTGCCCGTAATGTCGCAACCAAATTGGTTTTTATGCATCAAGGACGTGTTTGGGAGCAAGGCACCCCCAAAGACCTTTTCGAAAATCCGCAGACACCTGAACTTCGCAGTTTTATTGGCGCTGCGGCTTAATGTGTAAGTCACACACTAATTACCTATGGGAGGAAGAACATGAAACTATTTCGTAATTTGACAGTAGCAACTGCTTTGGTTGCCGGATTATTTGCATCCGGTTCCGCTTTGGCTGATAAACTTGAAGATATAACATCCAGCGGTAAAATCCGCGTTGGTGTGCTGCTAGATGCAGCGCCATGGGGCTTCAAAGGTGCTGATAGCAAAGATACTGGTTTGGATATCGATCTCGCACGACTTTTGGCGAATGATCTCAATGCAGAGCTAGAACTTGTTCCATTAACCGGACAGAGCCGTATTCCGAGCCTTTTGGCCGATAAAATTGACGTTATGATTGCAGCTTTAGGCGCAACGCCGGAACGCGCCCAACAGGTTATGTTCTCACAGCCCTATGCTGCCGTCAGCCTCGGAGTTTATGGCGCTAAGGGTACTCCACGAGTACAAGATGCCGCTGATCTAGCAGGCAAACAGGTAGCAGTCGCAAAAGGCTCAACACTTGATATCTGGCTGACTGATAATGCGCCGGATGTGAAAGTGGTACGATTTGAAGATACCCCAACTGCCATTGCAGCCTATCTGGCCGGTCAAGTAGAAATGTTTGCAGAAAATAGCGCCATTTCAGTGAAAGTCGGTGAAGACAATCCGGATAAAGCCACCGAGCTGGTGTTTCTGATCCGCCAGTCGCCTGCGCATATCGCAGTAAAACAAGGCGAGCAAAATCTGCTGAACTGGATCAATACATTTGTTTTTTTCAATCGTCTGAACGGTAAACTTGGCGACCTGCAACAAACATATTTTAAAGAGAAACAAGATTTACCAAACATGTAATCATCTGTGTCTCCCTTTAACATAGCTTTTCATCCGGCGTTTAACCGTCGGATGAAATTTTGAGCATCTTCATAAATTACGGGGCCGCCCTCCCCCTTATCAGGTAAACAAATGCACACAGGCTTATACCATTCCATTGATTTTAACCGAGACGGTAAGATCATTGATTATTTAGGGATGCCTCATTCCGTTGATCGTTCACCTTATTATCATATCAGAACACCTATTTGCCGTATCAAGAATGGTAACGGGCCACGTGTCCTTTTAATGGCTGGTAATCACGGTGATGAATATGAAGGGGAAATCTGCCTTTCACGCCTGATACGCTTGATTGAACCCGAAGATATCAAGGGTGAACTGACGATTTTACCTTTTACCAATCTGCCAGCCGTTATGGCAGGACGTCGCCGTTCACCATTCGATAACGGCAATTTAAACAGATCATTCCCTGGCAATCCTGCAGGTCAGCCGACTGAGCGGCTTGCACATTTTCTGGAACACGACCTGTTTCCGCAGCACGATATTATCTTTGACCTCCATTCGGGTGGGACGTCAATGGCGCATCTCATTACCGGTTTGATCGAGGAAAATGATGATCCAGTACGCTCTGAACGAGCCCTTGAATTATTAAAAGCAATGGGTATGCCCCATGCATTCATCGCTCGAAATGGTATTGATGCACCCACATCAATGGCAGCAGCTGCAAGAGCAGACGCAATTGGAATAAGCGGCGAATTCGGCGGCGGCGGTACAGTTACAACTCAGACTATGCAAATGACCGCCCTAGCGATTAACAAATTACTGCTGACAACTGGCTTAACCAATAAAGAATTTTTGCCGACACAAAGACAGGCCGAAACAACCCAATTATTACGTCTTAATTCACATGAGCAAGCCGTTTATGCAACGAGACGTGGCTGGTTTGAGCCAGCAGTAAATTTAGGTGACTATGTACAGAAGGGTGATGTAGCCGGCTGGTATCATGACTTTCAACGTGTTGGCGAAGCAGAAGAAATATTGCATTTTTCTGCATCAGGCATTGTCATTTCTCACCGTTTACATACAGACAGTGAAGCAGGTGACTGCCTTATCCAAGTGGCGGCCATTATAGAATAAGGAAATGAGCCAAACGGTTGCCAACAATCGGTTGGCATCTATAATACAGATAAAAGGCTTTTATTTTAAAAGCATTACCGGAGCCCTATGATGAGCCTGTCGCCGGAAAATGAGTTTGAACCCACATTTGATAATGTTTTGCGGATGGGCGGAAACACTCAAAATAATGAGACCGAAAAACCACCTGTATTTATTGAAGATGTAGCTCGTTTGGCAGGGGTCTCCCCTATTACCGTATCACGTGCAATCCGAACGCCGTCAAAAGTGAGTATTGAGAAGCAAAACCGCATCCGTGAAGCTATCGAGGCAACTGGATATAAACCAGACTCGATAGCCAGAGCATTACGATCCGGACGCACGAATATCGTGTTGGGTTTTATCTCCAACATGTTCAGCCAGCAATTTGCCAAAGCAGTCAGAGGATGTTCACTAATTTTGGAAGAATCCGGTTATCAATTTTTGATAGGCGAAACCACATACTCATATAAAAAAGAATCGGCCATCATTTCTGATCTACAACAGCTGAAACCAGCAGCCGTCTTTTTTACTGGTGTTATTGAACTCGAAGAAAATCGAGAACAATTACGAAAGCTAAAAATTCCTATTATGGAAACCTGGGCTTACCCGCGTGATCCTATTGATCTATTGGTCGGGATTTCCAATACTGATGGTGGAAAGTTGGCTGCCCAACACTTAGCTAAAAAGGGTTACAAAGAAGTCGCATTTATAGGTCGTGGTGGGGGACGAGGTGCCTTACGCTACCAAGGTTTCGCTGATGAATGTGAGCGTTCCGGCATATCCATTGTAAAAAAAATACTTTGTAAGGAAGTCATTGATATTAATGACGGTCGTAAAGTTTCTCACGAATTATATGCTGACGGTAATACGATTAAAGCTGTCTTTTGTGCCAATGAACTACTTGCAACGGGCGTCTATTTAGCTGCACGTGATGCTGGTTTACGCATTCCCCGAGACCTAGCAATTATCGGCTTTGGGGATAATGACCTGGCAAGTTCCTTACAGCCAGGCATCACCACAATCCATTTTGACAGTGAAACACTCGGACAGCATGCAGGGCGGATGATATTAGCAAGCCTGCGTGGTGAAACATTAAATCAAAAAACGCGCTATATGCCTCTTTCCGTCATCGAACGCGGCAGCACATAATATTTGATATATAAGGCCAGAGCGAACCAGCCTTATATATCTGTTCTTTAAAGAACTGCGATTGCTGTCATTTCAACACGTAAATCAGGGTCAGCCAAACGGGCTTCAACGCAAGCACGAGCTGGCGGGTTTTCAGGATCAATCCACTTGTCATAAACAGAATTCATCGCATCGAAATCAACAATGGCAGGTAGAAAAACATCCACTGCCAGAAGCTTAGAACGGTCAGTGCCTGCTTCTTGTAATAAAGCATCAATTTTGGCTAAAACATCACGTGTTTGATCTTCAATGCCAGCTTTGCGGTCATCAGCTACCTGTCCTGCGATATGAACGACACCTCCATAGCTGACGGCCTGACTCATACGGGAGCCCTTATGATAACGAATAATCATGCTTCATTCCTTATTACTTAGTGAAGTGGGTCATGTGAATTTCTGGTTCAGCCAAAATGTGTAGGATAAACGCTGACAACGGTTTGATTTTCATCCAACCCATAAATCAGTGAGTGACGATCAATGCAGGTACAAGGATGTGAAACGCCTAGCTCAACAACATCACCGATTTTAATGTCGGCATTGGAGGCGCATTCAATAAAGGCATGCTGATCGTTCAGTTTCAGCACACGGCTATCGGCTAAAGCGCGTAAGAAACGGCCGTCACGATATATGTTTAAAATGCGTGGGAGATCCTGATCAAATGCAACATCGCGCATCCCGAAGCCACATATGACTGTTTGCGGTTCCGGGCGGGATAAAACTTCAGCCCATAATCGTAATGCCGGTAAAAAAACATCTGCTGCCTTTTCACTGCCGAAGCCCTGACGATTATCCAACTGCGTAATTCCGCGTTCATAAACGCCATGATCATGAAAGAAAATGGCACCGCTGCGCAAAATGATCTGAAGATTTTGGTTTGAAACTTTTAACGGCTTCCATTTGGCAACAACACGATCGAAAAAGAGCGAGCCACCGGCAGTCAATATCAGTGGTCTGGACATCTGTAAGCGGGTTGCGATCATTTGATAGGCTTCTGTCGCTTCATCAAGCAGATGATCAACCCGTCTTATCGTTTCATCAGGATCGGTAACGCCTGCCGCGCCTTCATAAGCGGCGATACCACTTAAGCGGAGATTGGCTGTTTCATGACTCAAAATAGTTTCAATCACCGGCAAAGCTGCCTGTGCATCCCGTAAACCTGCACGCGCTACACCAAGCTCCACCAAGAGGCAGAGCTTTGGCAAGCCATCGTCGGCAGTCCATTCAGCAATCAACATCTCCGTAAAGGCCACTGAATCGACAAAGACATACAATTCAGCATCCCGATAAGAAGACATCAGTCGTGCAAGTCTTTTTACAGCATTTGCCCCACCAATCTGGTTACCCAGTATAAGCTTACGAAAGCCGTTTTTGAGGAAAACAGACGCCTGCCGGATATCAGCAACCGTTACACCCCAGGCACCATGAGTTATTAAACTGCGAGCCAGATCAGGCGACATGGGTGTTTTAGCATGTGGTGCAATCTCAACACCATTTGCTTTTGCAAACTGCATCATCGCCCCCGCATTATTGGAAAAGTCTTGTTCATTCAGCGACATAAGTGGCAGTGCCATTGCCCCTTCATAAGGTTTCCAGCCAGCTTGTCCGATCTCTTTCAAGCTGAGCGGTTTCTGGCCACTGGGAAAGCCACGGAAACCATCATCAATCATCATTTCCTGACTTTGAGAGTGAAGGTGGTCAGACATGTATGTTTCCTTTATTGAAATTTTCTGATTTCAAATTCAAACGGTAGATCCGATTGGCCGTTTCGAAGAAAAGAAGGCTTTGCTCAGCGCTGCTATAAACAACCGCAATCTTACGATACGCCGCATAAAGATCGTCAAAAGAAGCATGAAGTCCTGCGACCGGAAAGTCGCTGCCAAACATGGCTCGGTCAGGTCCAAAACAGTCAATACAATGATGGATGACATCGGCTAAACTGGCCACAGTCCATTGCGTATCATAAGCAACCGGATTGGAAATCTTGATAGAAAGATTTTCGAACCGGCTTAAGCGCTTTAAGCCGCTGCGCCACTGCTGCATGCCTTCCGGCGAGCGATCTGCGGGACTACCGCAATGATTAAGAATGAATGGTAAATCCTGATAATCATGAAGCAAACGTTCTGCCTCTGCCATTTGCCATGGATAGAGCATGAGATCAAAAGTCAGCTCATGGCGTGCCAAAGCACTAAGACCCGCACGCCATTGCATATTGCTCATCAAACCTTCGACAGCAAACCTCTTATGTGCAACAGGATGCCAGCTGACGATGTCACGCACTCCTATCACACGTTCATTAGCCGCTTGCTCTGCTATTTTTTTCTCAGCATCAATATCAAGCAAAGAAACGCGCGACACATAGCGTTGTGCGACGCATTTTCCTTTTGGCAAGTGATCCAGCCACTGGGTTTCTTGCGAAAGAAAATGATCGTCCCACCCCGCTTCAATATGAACCGTTGCGACAATATTCTGCCCAGCAGCATCACGCATATAATCGTCCGGCAAATAATTCCGTCTGATCGCCTCTATGCTGCCAAAGACCATTTCATCAACTGGTTTTGGGGCAAGCCATGGATGGCGTTCCATCGTTAAATCCCAAAGATGATGATGGGGATCGATAACTGGTCCTTGATAAATATTACTCATCGACGTGCTTCCCGCCCTGAGATCATGAGGAGAACAAGGATCAGTGTACCAAACAATATAGAGCGTAAACCCGGCGAAGCATTGACCATGATGATGAGTGCCGAAGCAGTCACCAGCAATATGGCAGCCGGAATAGTTCCGGCATATGTTCCTCGTCCACCAAGAATAGACGTGCCACCCAAGACAACTGCGGCAATGGACAAGAGTACATATGGCTCGCCAATGCCGACATAACCCTGCCGGTTCATACCCAGCAATACCAGTCCTGCGAGCCCTGCGAAAAAGGCTGATAAAGCGTAAAGCGCAATTATATTGCCTTTGACATTAACACCAGACAAGCGTGTTGCGACAGGATTTGCACCCAAAGCTAAAAACCGCGCGCCCAAAGGCATTTTATGCAGCAAAACTAATACAACAAGCGCAACTAATATCCACAGAACAACACTGGCAGGCATGCCATAAATACGTGCAGAGCCTAAAAATATAATTGATGGATTTTGCACAGATACCGCACTGCCGCCCGCAACAATCACCAGCAGCCCTTGCAAGAAAGTTGCCATCGCCAATGTCATGATGATGGGCGGAACACGTAAATATGCCGTGCCCATTCCGTTCAAAACACCAATGAAGGTTGCAATGAAAAGCGTAATCAGAATGCCGCTGATGCCGGTCGGGTCCCATTCAGGCGTAAGAACCGGCAATAAAATAGCGGTGACCGTCATGATTGCGCCGACAGAAAGGTCAATACCGCCGACTATAACAACCAATGTTTGGCCAGCTGAGACGATGCCAATAATAGCCGCCAATTCTAATAAATAACGCAGATGTCCATAAGCACCGAAACCACGCACCGTCACACTTGCCACCAGCCAGACTAAAACAACCAGTAACAAGGTAAGCATGGGCGGATTTTTAAGAATACGCTGTCCGCAATTCAAAACATTGTTCATCGTTTTCTCCAATCCGCAATCAACTCTGGCAAGGCAACGGCACAAACAATAATCAATCCTTGTGCGATATATTGAGCCACAGGCGGAAAGCCGAGAAAGAACATGACGTTAATCATAACTGACAGTAGCAAACTGCCGCATATTGCACCCCGCATAGTGCCTTTCCCGCCTAAGAAACCAACACCACCAAGTACCGCGGCAGCAATGGAGTTCAAGGTGAAAGGCGTACCAATTACGGGATCACCGGAACCGGTTTGTGCGGCAACAAATAACCCGGCAGAAGCTGCCAGCACACCTGATAAAGCAAAGGACAGAACCTTAATTTTTTCAACTTCAACGCCGGAACGATAAGCGCCTAGTGGATTTTCACCAGCTGCATAGATCCCCAAACCGGCAGGTGTTTTTAAAAACAATTTCCACCCGAGCAAAATCAAAATCAAAATCAGAAATGCCGAAGGTGTATGCCCGGCCAGAAAGGTTGAAAACCAATCCGGAATAAACCCACCAGGTCGTGGCATGATCAACAAGGCTATTCCACCTATGATGAAGGAACTTGCAAGTGTCACGATAATGGCTGGCAAACGCATATAGGCAACAATAGTGCCAGTAAGTCCACCGACGACAAAGCCGCTGGCAATCACCGCCAATATTCCTCCGGCAACACCAAAATAACTGGTCATAGTTGTTGCTGCAATCACAGCACCCAAACTAACAAGCGGGCCTATTGCCAGCGTAATACCGCCATTAAGCATCAAAAGTGCCTGCGCCATTGTCACCAAGGCGAGCGGAAACCAATTTTGTGTAAACTTAGAAAAGCCGCCAAGGCTCAAAATGCCAGGAAACAACCAGATATAGAGTGCAAAAAATAAGGCAACAACAGCATAAAGGCCGAACAAACCTTTATTCCGGCTGTGCTGAATTGACCAATAAAGACTTCCCATTACTGCTTTTTGCATCAGGCAACCTTTCTTTCAGCACGCAAGCCCATTGCCGCCCCGACGATGGCTTCTTCTGATAAATCCGCATGATCAATAGTGCTGACGACCTTCCCTTCACGAAAAACCATAACGCGATCACATAAATGAACCAGTTCCGGCGTATCTGAGCTTAGTAGTAGGATCAGTTTTTCTTCATCGGCAAACTGTCGTAACATCAAATAAATTTCCCGCTTGGTTTCCATGTCCACCCCACGGGTCGGATCATTAAGCAGTAAAATCTCCGGTTGCATCGGCAACCATTTCGCTAAGGCAACCTTTTGCTGGTTACCACCCGACAAAGCCTGCACTGGACGATTGGTATCGCCTTTGATCGTCAACCTCTTTACGAGCGCCGCAACGGCTGAATTTTCTGCACTCTTTTGACGTAAACCATGGCGGGTATAATAGTCCAATGTCGGTAAAAGCAGGTTGGCTGCAATTGAATGCGGAAGAACCAAACCTTCTTTTTTACGATCAGCCGGTATATAAGCAAAGCTGGCAGTATTGGCAGCACTAACGGTCTTAAACAGACCGACATTTCCATTGAGCTTAGCAATGTCGGCGGTAGCACTCATCGCACCGTAAAGCCCAAGAAGAAAATCTTCCTGGCCCTGCCCTACCAATCCCCCGATGCCGACTATTTCACCCGCACTGGCATCAAGACTGACATCCTTGACCATACCGGCATTAAAACCTTCGATCTGCACCAGTTTTTTGCCTGTTGAACTTTCCGTCCATACAGGAAAAATATCTCCGGCATCACGCCCGACCATCAGCCGAACCAATTCTTCTGAATCTGTGGTGGAAAGCGCTTTATCTGCGGTGACAACACCATCTTTCAAAACAGTGGCATGCGAGCAAAGTGCGCGTATTTCGTTCAAACGATGCGAAATATAAAGCAGTGCCACACCTTCATCGCGTAGCTTTAGAATAACAGATGATAATATGCCTACTTCATGGGCCGACAAAGACGATGTCGGCTCATCCAGAATAAGAACCCGTGGATTGCGATAAAGTGCTTTAGCAATTTCAACCATTTGCCGGCGGCCAAGCGATAAGTTTCCGACCGGTGTTTCCAATGGTTCGGTTAAACCTACCCGCTCGCAAATCATGCGCGCTTGTTCATAAAGCTTCTTATAATCAATAAAGCCAAAACGGCGCGGATAAGCGCCAAGTCCAATATTCTCAAGAATAGATAACTCAGCCGTTAAGCTCAGTTCCTGCTGTACGACAGCAATTCCTGCTTCACGCGCCTCAGCCGGATTAAGACGGGGTAATGAAACCCCGTCCAAAACAATCTCCCCGCTATCAGGTGCGAGTGCACCGGATAGCAGGTTTATTAGTGTCGATTTGCCTGCACCATTTTCACCCAAAAGCGCATGAATACGCCCTGGCTGCAGAACAATATCTACGCCTTTCAAAACAGGGTTGCCAAAAAAACCCTTAAAAACCTGACGAGCAACCAAAACAGGTGTTGCTTCGCCTTGATATGAACTGGATGATACAGACATCGCTGATCTTATTGTCCAAGCAGTTTGTCAAACAATGCACGGTCATAATCTGAATAGATATAACCATCGGCAGGGAACTGATCGGCGCGATCAAGATAGCTTTGAATATTGCTGTCATCAATCACCGGGATCGGCACTTTGATTGCTTTAGCAACATCTTTGCCTTCAAGCGCTTGTACAGCCGCATAGACGGAAAAAGCACCCAACCAGTTAGGCTGCATTGTTGCCCAACCCTGCATGTCTTTTTCCTTCCAAAGTTCAAGGAACTGACGTGCATTTTCGCCCGTTACCGGAACCAGCTCACGTCCCTGACGGTCAAATGCCATCACGGCACCCGCTGAAATAGCACCGCCAAGTGAAAGCACTCCATCAATATCAGGATTAGCAAAAAGCAGGCTTGTCATCGCTTCTTGAGCAGGCGCTGCATTATACTCGGTGTTTGTTTCAGTGATAATTTCAATGCCCTTATTGGCATCCAAAACCGGCTGCGCGCCCTGACGCCGACCATCACTTACAGAAACACCTGCAGGGCCATTCATAAGAATGATTTTGCCCTTGCCATTGAGTTTATCAACCAGCCATTGGGCTGCACGCTCACCCCATTCGTGTGAGTCCGTATTGACTTTTGCTGTCAGATTATCGGTATCAACCAAACTATCAAAGTTAACGACTGCAATGCCTTTTTCGCAGGCATCCGTGATGACTCGATCAAGTGCCGAGGATGAACCGGCAATCACGATAATCGCATCCACATTAGCATCAATCATTGATTGAATATGCTGAATTTGCGTTTGGGCATTCCCTTGCGCATCAGTGACCATCAAATCTTTGACAAGCCCATCTTTTTTAAGACGCTCAACTTCATCAACAATTGTTGCTTCTGTTTGCTTCATCCATGTTGGCACAGAATAAATATTCGCCCAACCAATGGTGTAAGGCGCCTTACGATCACCTTTAATGCAGTTGGCTGCGGCTTCCGCGCTTACTGCACCAGCCATCAGCATCAAAACAGCACTACTGGCACCTGCGAGCATTTTAGCCACTCGGTTTTGTGGTGTTTTCAAGAATTTCATTTTGCCCCTCCCAAGGATTAACGACTTCCATAATTATAAATGTCTGTTATAATGGACATATGTTTATAAAATCGGACATCTTGATCTTATGTTTTTTTAAAAACTTGGCAAGTGGGAAAATACTGTCACCATGCGGCGTGGAATTGACAGCTGAGCAAAGCTTCAGCAAAAAATGAAAAAACAGCGGAGCACATTAATTAAATGGAACCAGTCCAAACTGAGCCCACCGCGAAACGATCACGCGGCCTTGAACGCGCTTTTGAAATACTGGATTTCCTTCGCAAATCCCGCGCACCTGCAAATCCGAATGAAATTGCAACACATATTAAAGCGCCGCGTTCGACAGTTTATGAACTTGTTAATCTGCTGCTCAATCTTGACGTTTTGGAATATTCCGACAATGAAGGCCGCGTTTATTTAGGCAGAAAGCTCTATTTTTTAGGGGCGGCCTATGAGGATCACTTCGACTTTATGCGCGAATGTGATCGCGTGTTAGAAAAAGTTGCTGAAGAAACGCGCGAAACTGCACAATTTTGCATGCTGGATAAAAATAAATACACTGTTTTGCGCATGCATGAGGGCGCGCGGCCTTTCAGGATCTCGTCAGATATTGGCCAAAGAGTACCAATTCCATGGACGGCATCGGGCAGGCTGTTGCTGTCCCATATGAGCGACGAAGAAATTCTTGCCTTTATTCCATCAGAGGATTTTCAACTGGCCGACGGTCAATGGCTCGACCCGCAGGTATTTCTTGATCAGGTTCATGTCGCGCGTGAAGCAAAGGCCTTCACATTTGACAGTATTGTAGACAGCTTCACGCATTGCTTTGCCGTTCCGGTGGAAAGCGATGATGGTACTTTTTGCGCGACTGTCTGTTTGATTGCACCGCGTGAAGATGGTTTGCGAAACCATGAACGCTATTTACAGTGTCTGCATGAAGCAGCAGCCAGCCTTAAAGGAAAAGTTGCGCAATTTAAACGTAGCTAGTAGTAAATATCAGCGCTATATGAATCATTAGCGCTGATATTTTAAGCTGAGCTATGCCATTAAAGCCGCGCCGATCCATTCCAAACGCTTTTGTGGCACCAATCCGAAATTATAAAAATTGATGCCATCGACACCTGCCTGCTTGCCAGCATGAACACGTCGCATCAGTTCCTCTGGCTCTTGGATTAAGGAGTAAAACAAACTGATCCCTAAGCCGATAAACTTATCATCCGGCAATCGCTTTTTGGCATCGAGTAAAGCTTGCTCAATTGCATCTGCTGCCATGTCGTAACAACAAAGAATAATACCGTCACAAGCAGCAACTGCATCCTCCAGGTCAATACCACCCAACCAGCCATCCTTTAAATCCAATAACATGATTTTTGATGCCGGATCAGCAGCCTGTTTAATTTCTTTTATCAAACTGGTCACTGGCTCACTGCGCCATTTGAGGAATGAATGCAGCGACGGATAAGCACGAAAAGCATTATTTCCAGCGCTAGGAAAATCAGCAAATTGTTTTTGCGGAACTTCGCGTTGACAACTGGCAGCAATGAATTTTCTAACACTCTCTTGTGCCCCATCAAAATCAATGCCAGCGGTTTTCGCCCGCAATTTGCAATGATCACAGAAACATAAAGACATCAAAAAATCATCTTCGTCGGTCAAACCGACGCCGTCTTTTTCATGATGATGTTCATGGGCAAAACCCATAAAATTAACACTTTCCAACTCAACCCGATCAGGCTGATAGCGTGTGGTAATATCCTTCACCATCGTGACAACATAATCACGCGCGACCGGACTGGACGGGCATAGATTATAATAATTGGCATTACCAAAGGCGTTACGGGTTACATATTGTGGATGTAGCATTCCAAGGCGAGTATTATGCAGACCGACTGTCCAGCAGGACACTTGCAAACCATCTTTTTTGCGCTGTTCAATCAACTGAGCAAGCACATCGCCGCGTTCATTTAAATTCTGCGAAACCAGAGGCCGCATTTCCTTGCCCGCCCACAAAGTTTCGTCAGGTTGGTAATAAATAGTGCCATCTTCTGGAAAATAAGCTTTTTGACTTGGGCTCCTTGGCTGGAAAAACCGACCAGCATGATAGGATGTTGCAAGACTGATCATATTGCCACCGGCCTTTTGGTATAGGTCATCAAGCAGCGTTTGAAGTCCTAAATCCTGAACATCCCACGGATATGTCCAAAGTGAAATTTGCATTATGTCCGCTCCCCATTTGATTTGCCTTGCATAAAAGTAAATGCAGCGCAGATGTAAATATAAATTTTAATTGGAACTCACTATCAATTATTTTTCATATATATTGGCACCTAGATAAGGTTACTCTATTCAGCAAAAGCAACCCAAGCATCTCAAAAAATACTATGTTGCGAACGGGTTGCCCCTGAGCCTTTCGCTTTTGATCCAGCAACCAATCCAAGTTAGATATATTCAACTAACTGTAATTACATAGCACTGAGAATAGTACAAAACTGTCACCTCCTTGTTAATTTACCCTCATAGAAAAAGATAAATCACGGCTGTGTCGGTTGTGTCGCAAATTTTTCAGTAAGTTAAAAGCGTGCTTATCCTTGGCCGTAGTTATGCTGCGAGTTCCGCAAAGACCTTGAATGGTGATTGGTTGTCGTTTGTAAACTGGTTCTTGCGGATCATGTGTGCCACTTCGATGCCTGCGATGA
>NZ_JBJDRZ020000034.1:0-1429 GCF_044987585.2 Paenochrobactrum sp. BZR 201-1
GAAGACATTGTCCCGCCACGCACCCTTGCCATCCATTGAGATGGCGATCTCTGCCTTTTTCAGCACGTTGGTGAAGTCGATGGATGTGAACTGGGTGGATTCAAACGGTGGTCCTTGATCCGTGTTGAATATGTCTGGTTTTCCATAGCGGGCCAGTGCTTCCTCAACCGCTTCGATGCAGAAGTCCGCCTCCATCGTGATCGATAGTCGCCATGACAGAACCCGGCGGCTGAACCAGTCGACGACAGCGCACAGATAGACAAAACCACGTGCCATCGGAATATAGGTTATGTCCATTGCCCACACCTGATTGGGCCTGGTGACCGCTAGCTTGCGCAGGAGATAAGGATAGATTTTATGCCCTGGCGCTGGCTTCGAGGTGTTTGGGCGACGGTAAATCGCCTCGATGCTCATCTTTTTCATCAGCGTAGCGACATGCAGCCGACCAACCTCAAGCCCTTCTCCCTTCAAAAGCCCCCGCAACATGCGACTTCCCGCGAATGGATATTCCAGATGCAATTCATCGATCCGGCGCATGAGTGCCAGATCGCCATCCGATACCGGGCGTGGTGAATAGTAAACACTGCTGCGGCTAAAGCCGAGAAGCTTAGCTTGTCGTGTGACCGACAACTTGTGCGTGCGGTCGATCATTTCTTTCCGCCCAGCAATCCCGCCTTGCTGAGCGCACCGGATAAAAAATCATTTTCCAGAGTTAGCTCGCCGATCTTGGCGTGAAGCGTTTTGACGTCGACGGTAGGACCTGCTGGTTCCGCCTTGGTCTCATCGCCGAAAACTCCGGTCGCCCCCTCAAGAAGCTGATCTTTCCATTGCTTTATCTGGTTCGCGTGCACGTCAAACTGCTGGGATAATTCAACTAGCGTCTGCTCGCCTCTAATCGCAGCAAGCGCAACTTTTGCTTTAAAGGCTGGGCTATGGTTCCGGCGTGGTCGTCTCGTCATGGTATCTCCTGTTCACGGCATCTAAGCCGAAATTAGGCAGAATTTCCACTTATCCTAGCTGTGCAGATTTCCCGAGCCACTTCTTTTGTTAAACGGCATTAACATGTGGCAAATTTCATATACCCTTGACCTTGCAATTATATTATAGCTCAGACAATTATGACTACCGCCCTAAAGCTATCAACTTCAGAGAGCACCCATGCCTGCTAAATTTATAATAAATCCTCCAGTATTTTTCGGAGCTATTATTATCATCGGAATATTCTTAGCTATAGGTGTTGTTGTCCCTGATCGCGCTGCCACTATTTTCGCGCAACTTCAGCAAGCTATCCTAACCAATTTCGGTTGGTTTTATTTGCTATCAGTCGGCATTTTTCTTATCAGTGTTTTGCTCATCTGTTTAGGGCGCTACGGTCGCTTAAAACTTGGACCTGATGATGCAACACCGGATTTCAGCTTTATATCATGGA
>NZ_JBJDRZ020000035.1:0-11137 GCF_044987585.2 Paenochrobactrum sp. BZR 201-1
TATTCGAAGCTCCATGGAGAAACTCCGCTATGTATATTGGCGAAATTTCAATGACAGATCAGAAAAACGAAAAATAGGTGGGACTAAAACACCGCTACACAGCAGCTGACCTCAAGAATATAAGATATTATTTAAACCTGATAGTCGTTTATAATAGCAAAAGCAAGGTGATATTTTTATGGGTTTGTCGCAAAGTTTTTTATAAGTCGCATGGCTAGCTATCACGACTGCATTTCATACTTCATTGACGTTTTGAATTCCAAAGCACTAAGTGATTAACTCATTTTAGCGGATAATATTCTAGTCACCTAAAGTGAAGTGATTCTGGAAAGTTGGACTGTCTGCTAAGTTTTATCCATCTTTAGCGATTGGATACGTAAATGACTACCCGACAAAACTTCTTTGACAAATTTAAAACCACTATGGCGCTCCAAGCCCTGCGTGGTGATGACGGCTCCACACCGGACATTCTGCCAAGCACCTCGGCGATCTATGCGAAGAAGGTTTCGGCACTGACCAAGGCGCTCAATCGGAAGGAAGAGCGACAGGAAGCAGCCGAGACATTGCGCGGCCTGATCGAGAAGATTTCGCTCACACCGGGGCCCGAACGCGGCGAGATTTACGCAACGCTGCACGGCGAACTGGGCACGATCCTCAATTGGACGGAGCGGCAAGCCATTGGAAAGACTGTTAAAACAACAAAACCCGCAGCGATTGCTACGGGAGTGTTGGTATCAGTGGTTGCGGGGGCACGCAACTACCGATACCGACACTTATTCTCAATTGAAATTTAAGCCTTATCTATTAGAATACGCAACCGAATTGATGTCACACAAAGAACTTTCCATTTGTAGAAGACACGTTACTAAAATTTTCAGTGCTACATTAGAAAATATAGCTATTTTACTAGATGTCATAAGCGGAGACGCGCAGCACGCCACTACCGCGCCTAAACACACTTAAAAGGTTGCGTTGATAGATATCTAGCCGCCTTATCAGCTAGCTGGTCTATGGAGAGACAAGATAGCAGGCACAACTGTAATGTCCGTGACTATCGGAAATTAAAGTTGTGCAATAATCACTTTTACGACGGTTCTTCCTGGCGTTGATGAAATTTCTAACTTGCCACCGACTTTGAGAATTCTTGTTGACATACTTCTCATACCAACACTGATATTGGCTGTTTGTACCGCTAAAACATCAAATCCGATACCGTCATCTTCCAATTCAAGTACGAGTTCATTTGGGCTTTGCTGCAACCGAAAGCACATCTGCTGCGCTCGACTATGCTTTATGAGATTTGTTAATGCCTCCTCAACAACACGTGTGAGTGCAAGACATTGTAATGTGCTGGGTGTACTCCGCCAAGCCGATGGAAATTGCCAGTCGGACTTAATGCCAAGCTCATCAAAAAGAATGCTAAACCGATGACGTAACGGGGCAATCCATTCCTGCGGCGTAGCTGGAACTTTAGTGCTAGGGCTGGAATTATGATCGATGGTTTGACGCAAGTCATCCCGAAGCAATTTCAACATTGAAATGACTTGGGGACGGTGAACCTGCTCACTGCCTTGTTCAACTTTTGCCATCATATGAACGAGCGTTCCACCGATACCGTCATGAAGATCATGGGCGATATCCAAACGCTCTCTTAATTTTGCATTTTTTAGCTCTAAGAAATGTTCTCGCTCTAATGTAACGGCTAGTTCTGAACGTGCGTTCGCAATGCTCTCGGCTAATTCAACATTAAACCGTTCAATGCGTCTGACATTATGCGCCTGACGCAGCCCCAGTATCCCCGCCAGGCATAATGTGATGACAATATTCGCATATGGCAATATTGGAAATTTTTCCGGATCAGGCCGAAAGAGGAGCAACGCATCGTACTGAATCGTCACGAAAAGTACTAATAAGCAAATTGAGAACAAAAAATATTCGTGATTGCGCTTTTGAAACGTCAATACCGGAAACTGCAAACAGTTAAACAAGAAAAAGCCTAACGAAACGAGTACACTCGATATTTGGATCGCACCAAGATAATCTTGTGGTGTAAGAATGAGTGCGCCAATAAGTACGCTGAAAATCCCCCATAAAAAGCGTTCATAACGCTTTAAAACCAGCTCGCCAAAGCGCAATGTAAACATGCAAAAACATGCAATATTCAGCAATAAGGCAATTGCGTTAACTCTTACGAATGTTACAGAATTCGAAAAAGGCCAAGGCGTGGTCACAAGAATATTAGCTATGAAGACAAGCCAGAACAGTGACGAAAATGCATACCACCCGTAGTAGGTCTTATCACGGCGTATGATCCAGATACAAAAAAACAAAATACCGATAACGCCGGAAACTATCACATTTGCAACATATAAAGTACGTTGCCGCCACCAGTAGTTGTCATAAATACTTTGGACCTGCGTTGGCTCACCAATGATAACAGAGCCTAGCCCAAGTGTTTGTCCTTTGACACCAACAGCTTTAACCCAAAGTGTATTGATACCTTCAGTCAACCATGCATTATGCAGAACCCAATAACGCGGCATATTCCAGCTGCGCGATAATGGCTCTGTCAGATTCTTATCACGCCAGAGGAAATGGTCATTAACGTAGACCTCTCCGGCCATATTGATTGTCTGTATGAACAACGCAACAGGATTATGACCTGTTTCAGAACATGTCTGTCGCCAATGAATGCGATACCAAACTTCATCTGAATATTCTGAATGCAATTGGTTCCAATAATTTGGTAAGGTTACGGCTTCCCACCGTAAATTTTCAGATTTACGTCCATCAGGACCAGCTTTTGCGGCAGAAATATCAATGATCTCTGCGGAACATTGCGCAGTAGTCGTCTTTGCCAAAGCAGGCATAGCAAAAAGGCTGAACCATATAATAAGCAGCCACTTCACTTTAACAAACCGCGCTCTCTCGCCGCATGAATAGCACGTGTGCGTGAAGAGACTGCGAGTTTTCGGTAAATATGTTTAATATGGCATTCAACTGTATAGCGCGACAAAGAAAGATGATCTGCAATATCCTTATTGCCAAGTCCGTCGGCCACCAGCAATAAAATTTGATTTTCGCGTGCGGTCAGCACTTGCTGATACAAGTCTTTATTGTCTCCGTCTTTTTCAGGTGCTTTGGAAGGCAGTTCATCGATAATGCGCTTTGCAATAAAAGGATCTATTGGCGCACCCCCGCGTAAAACACTACGCAATGCAATAGCAATCTCCAAATCATCCCGCTCTTTAAGCACATAACCGACAGCACCGGCACGCAAGGCACCTAGAATGACGTCCTCTGTGGCCCATGCCGAGATAACCAAAATGGAGAGGCCAGGATCACTCGTATTCAGCTCGGATATCAAATCGATACCACTACCATCCGGCAAGCCAATATCAATCAGCGCCAAGGCGACTGGCTGATCTGACAATTGCGCGCGCGCTTCACTCAGTGAAGCAGCAAAAATAAGGGCGTCAATTTTATAGCCAAATTGTAGCAGAAGATTTTCCAGCCTCAAGCGAACCTGCATATCGTCCTCAACGATAAGTACCGGTGCAGGCAAAATGAGATTGACCGCTATTGCACCTAAAGACATAGGTTGGTTCCTCAAGAAGGCCGTAATGGTTACACAATCTAATACAGTTAAATTTAGCCGCATGAAACTTAACGGCTAAATTTATCTAAATACAGGTCTCCAAATCCAGTTTATTCTTACTCAGTTTAAAACTTCACGCTAAAATTGGCATTGACGCCGTTTTGAGTGATACCTGAACCAAACTGTCCTTGATAAGAGACACCAAGTTTGGAATTTTTCGTAATGGCGAAATCAAGTCCGGCTTCAATCAGTGCTGTATCTTTTCCAATCGGACTGCCCGATGTTGTGAAGGCGTTGGAACCAGCAGCAAAGCTCGCGGTTGATGACGGGATCACATCGCCAAAAGCATGCCGCCAGCCAAGATCAGCACGTGCGGTTGTCTGTATATTGCCAAGTTCAAAACCGGTCGAGAGACGCATACCAAGAGTTGAGAGAGTTGTGTCCATCGCGCCGGATTGTACGCTGAGCGCTGTACCATTATGGCCTTTTTCAGTAAAACTATCCGTTTTGACATGGACATAGGCAAGATTGGCATAAGGCTCGATGATCGAACGCGGGCTGAGATCATGCGTATAGCCCAACTCGCCAAACACCTGAAACGTACCGCCATGATAATCAGCGGATAGCTTGTCGGAATAGCCATTGAAAGCAACCGAGCGGCTCATCTCGATATTGTGCCAGGAGTAGGAAAGCCCTGAGCGGAAGCCGAGCGCGCCTTGTGCTGTCGCCCATTCGGTTCCTGCATAAGCACCAAACGTATAATTATCGCTGGAGCCGGATGAAGAAAGGCTTGGCGTTTTAAAGGTTGAACGGCTGTATCCGGCCATAAGACCTAAGCGCCAACTATCATAAACATCACCGTCAATACCGGTGATGAACCCACCAATGGTCGACTTGGTGCGCGCGGCATTATCAGTTGCTGATTGCGTAGCCCAACTGCCGAATGCTGCCCCCCATGCGGCATAGCGCTGAAGATCGGCCGTATTGACGGGCGCAACATGATCAATGGCATTGCCTGCCTGACTGGCTTTGGCTTTCGGGCCATAGGCCATCACAGACACCGGATTAACCGGTGTACCGCCAAATGCCTGAGACAGGCGATTATTGATCGATGACCGGGTGATGCCACTGGCATTGAGCAAAACGCCACTTGCGGATGCATAGGCCTCACCACTTAGTTGCGGCAGGCTTGAGCGAATGGTTGAGCCGTCAGGCGCAGAAAAATCCAGTGCTGTGATTAATGGTTTAAGCTCTGCTGCAGCATTAATGGCGAGACTATCCAATGCAGCGCCAACTTCACGGTCTTCACTAGTGCCCGCATATTGCGAATAAGCATCAGCATCACGGCTCAACGCCACCGTATAAGCCAGATCGCCATCATGTGTAGCAGTCGCGGTGAGTGTTGGCGAGTTCAATGAGGTGGTTACTCCAGCGAAGTAACCTTTTTTTGTGTCAGGCTGCAACCATTGGTCAGATGTGAGCGAAAAACCATCGCGATAATAACCGCGATCAGGCGCAAAACTGATTGTGCCATTGAGATCGGCACCACCCTTTACAACAAGGCTAGCGATGTCACGCTGATCATTGAATGCGAGCTGCAAGGTACCGCTGTTTGATTGGATGTAATTGCCGTTAATGGTGATGGCCGCACCAGCAACGGAAGGGTTTAAAATCCCGCTGTTGCGAAATTGCTGAGTTGCATCAATCTGGTAGATCCCTTGACCGGAAAGCATTGCTGCTTGTGCCACATCGACATCAAAGACTTGATGGTCACCGGTCAACAGTGTTGTACCGCCATCAAGATGCAGCGAAATATTCTTGCCCGTGATATTGCCATCATAGGCCAACCTGAAATCTGCATCCGCTGCACCCGTTGAATTCCCATTTCCATCCGGTTTTAAGCCGAAACTCAGCTCAGTCAAACGCAAATTGCCATTGTCATCTGCTTTTGCATACTCGGAAATAATATCACCAGTAATGCTGGCACCCTGCATGACATTGATCTGTCCCACCAAGGCATTTTCAGACATGAAGATTGCAGCCTTTTTACCTGCAACACGGCCGGTCAGGTCGAAGGTGGAAACTAAGGCTCCATTCAGCTCCTCAAAAATAGTAGCGCGCTGATCCTCCACTCTGTCATCAAGTTCCAGAATATAAGAGCCACGATAGCCCGTTCCGTCACCACGTGAATTATGGCCAAAGTCAAAGCTGACCGCGATACCGTCGTGACCCATCGCTTGCACATCTCCGCGATGGGTTAATGTGTGATCTTTACCATAAGCGAACATGATGCCACGGCCATTCGCACCATTGGCATGCACCTGCACATCAGGGGCAACAATCAGATTATTGGCAGCTCCATCAATACGGATACCGCCGCCGCCAGCCCCCACAGACAGTAGATCTGCATTCTGGGTGATGGTATTATGACTGCCATAGACATGCAGCCCCAAACCCAAAGCAGCAGTGTTATATGTATTATCGGTATAGGCAGTGCCATCCGCATTTCGTCCAAAATACGGATTGTTATTAATGATAGTCAGCCCGTCACCATAAACGGAATGCCCGTAAAAATTACGCCGGTCGATTGTGTAACCAATATCTTGCAAAGCAGCCAGCTCGGCTTCCATCAGTGTGCTATAATTGCGATAAAGCTGATGGCTCATCAAACTATTTTTAAGTTCAATATGACTGAAAAAAGGAGCGTCATAAGGTCCGTAATCCGTCGCAACCCGCATAGGCAGACCCTTCATCGCTCCGTTCAGCACTTCGCTCACATGGGTGCCGGTGAAATAGGCCTGATCTTTTCGGACATCAAAAGCATCCTCACCATCTGGAACATAACAACCCTTACAATTTATAAACTGACCAGCACTTGCAAAGTTATCATTATCATCCCGTAAATGCGTGCTCCAGACATCAAAGCCAGGACCAAAATCGTCAGCAGAAAATGCTGCAAGTCGATTATTTTGATCTTCCCAACTGAAAGCATTCGACAAAACGCCAAGTGCATGGCCTATTTCGTGAATAAGTACGGTGCCTAGCGATGTTTCAGCGGTAAGTGCAATATGGGAGGGCGTATATGGAGCTTGTGACCAGTCCTCTGTCCCGACTTTATTATAAACAACGATTGCACCATGCGCCCCATTCGTCAGGTTCGTATAATACTGATTGGTCAATGCCGCTTGCACTGTTGTCGGAGAACCATCCAGCATAGTTGCGGCATGGCTGCCAGCTGCCGCCCCCGTCCCGCCAATTAATGCGCCGACATTAATGATCGCAGGATTGTTGCCGGGCACAAGTTTAATCACTTCCGCCCAATAACCTGTCGCGTCGATTATCTGATTTTTATATAAATCGCTTAAGTCCCATTCGGACTCATCGCCAAAACCAAAGACACCATCCCCCACATCGAAAAACCGCAACTGAATAAAGGGGGTGCCTTGCGGATCATTGACCACATGCGTGTTAATCGCAGCGGCAGGATTAATCATTGCCCCATAGAGTACACCGGCCGAAAGACAAGTTGACATTGTCAGTTTGGCGATCAGTCTGGATGTCATTGTTTTCCCCTCAAATACGGCAATCTAAAATTGAGCCGGTGCATCACTTATTTTTATGTATGTCGACATTTTTATTGTAAATCCATCCCTGAAAACTGGTAGTTTTACTATAAAAAGTGTTTTCAAGTGATAGCTAATTATCACGGCAATCACTGTCAGCACCGATGTCTTGCATCAATGATGCCACTGCCGCTTCTAATTGCGGATCAGATGTCATACTGAAACGGTTCGGATCAAATTCCACGACGATATCCGGTGTAATGATACCATTTTCATATTTGCGCCCGTCAGCATGACGATAAGGCAAAACCGGAAATCTATATTGCAGTCCGGGTACGATTTTGCTGTTGACGGTAGTTACTGCGGTACCAGTATTGAGGAGCACATCGCCAATGACTTTGCCAATTTTACGATCCTGATAGGCTTGCGGAAAAATTGAACCATCAGAATAGCTGAAACTGTCAACCAATACTGCACTTGGCCAGAGCCAGACATTGTCAGGACCGTTTTCACGAGGACGGCCATCCACTCCATAGCTAAAGGCCGGACTGCCGCTTAACAGAGTGATCAATTCACGTGTCAGATTACCACCATTATTGGACCGCACATCGATCAGAGCTGCTTTTGCCAGACCGCGCTGCGATATTAATGTACCGAGCAAAGACAGGTAATTGTCATTATCCATCGCATCCAGAGACTGATACACAATACACTGGCGGGAAAGCTTACTGACCATAGCACGGCGAGTAGCACTTAGATTTTTGCTCGCCAAAATTAACTCATCACTCCAATGGATGGGGGTAACCTCAATAAGACGCTCGCCATTATCGCTGTTATCCGCAACACCAACAACGACTCGCCGACCCGCATTAATATCGAGCAAACGGTCAATGCCACCAGCCTCCGGAACTGGCTGTCCGTTAATCGAGGTGATGATATCACCTGTACCAATATTTAGTTTTTGTCGATCTAACGGTCCGCCGGGCAGGATGGCGGCGATTTTGCGCCCTGCACCAGTGTAATCATTATCCAGATAAATCCCCAAAGCATCATTCTGTGTTCCCATCCCAACAAGGGCTGGATCAGGTGCTGTCATATCCGTAAAGAGATGCGAAGCCGACAATTCGCCAAACATGGCGGCCAGTAACCGTTCAAGATCACGTGGTCCGGCAATAGAGGGCAGATAGGCTCTGTATTTGGCACCGATCTGCTGCCAGTCACGATTTTCATGCGCCGCATCATAATAGCGGTCATTAATATCAGCCCAAGCCTGTTCAAATGCCGCGCTCAATGCGGCATTTTCATCTCGGGTGAATAAGATATTAAGCGGTATTTCTACCCTCTGCGCCGGATCTTCTATAGAGCTTCGGATGATGTGGGTGGGTGTTTTAATATCAATTGTTTGTATAGCAGGGTTGTAGTGGATGAATTGTATCTCTTCCGGATTAGCCACCGGAATTGTTGTCACTTCCTGTAAATCACCATTCTCAAGGCTGATCAAATTCACCGACAGCCCCTCATCTATTGCGGAAAAACCCAGCAAATTTTTACCATCCGGTGCAGTGGCCAGCAATTCCATTTTTGGCAAATTGCTGGTCAAGCGCTCTTCAAGCAAAAAGCTGCGCTGACGATCCGGCGTATAGTGGTTGAGCAGTTGCTCCCCATCATTCGGATCGGTTTCGTCCTTGGCATTTGCCAGAAAATCCTGCCGTGACTGCCCAGACAAAAAGGCGCGATAAAGATCGAAGCGCGAATTCTGATGGCGATTATCAGCGCTGCGTGCAGTATAAAGCGTCGTTAAGCCAATAATTTGTGTGCCATCCGCACTCCACAAGCCATCATAAAAATTAGGGACAGCCAGTGCCAGCGGACGCATCGGGGCACTGCCATCAGCGGGAACGATTGCAACACGATTCAATCCTGATCCGTCAATACTACGCCATGGAACAAGTAAATCTTTTGAGGTCGGAGACCAGCTGAACTCACCATTTCTGTCAAAGTAATCCGAGTTATAATCTGACGGCTGATACAGCGTGGCAATCTCTCTGCTGGTCAGATCTAAGACTTTGATCTCGCGACGATCCGACCAAAAAGCCAATTTACTCCCATCAGGCGAGAATTTAGGATCGAGAGCATCACTATTGGCAGACACAACAAGCGGGACTTCATCGTAGGTCAGGCCAAGCTTGCCATTTGCCTGATCTTCAGAAAGATCAATGCCATAAATGCCCCATTTATGATCGCGCATTGCCGCATAGGCTAGCATGCGACCATCAGGTGAGAAAACAATATCGCGTTCCTCGCCTGCTGTTTTAGTCAGTTGCCGGTAATTACCTTTCAAATCAATAAGAAAAACATCTGCATTGATTATCAGTGCAAAATACTGCCCGTCAGGAGAGCTTTGAAAATTCTGACTGCTCAACGCTTGATAATTCACGAGATGATTCATCCCCTGTTCCAGCGTATTGATATCAACCAGCTCTGCTTTATCCGCATCCGCTGCGAGCGTATGGACCTGCCCATTGAAAGAAAAGGCAATTGTATTGTCATCAGCAACGGTTAGGTCGCGCACCGGAGAGCCTTCAAAATGGGTAAGCTGCTCTTCGCGCTTATTTTCCAGATTTAGCTTCCAGACATTTAGCCAGCCGGAAGCTTCAGATAGATAATAAAGCGATTGACCATCTGCACTCCAATACGGATCAAGCCGATCAATGCCATCAACAGCAAAAAGGCGCTCATATTTGTCGCTAGCCCGCTCATAAACCCATAATTGACGGGCATTTGCCGCAACTCTGTGCTGGCGCTCTATGGGGTCAGCTGACGGATCATAACTATAAACCAGCTTGGTAGCATTCGGATTCCAGCTGGCTTCAAGCGCAAAATTCGGCAGCACCAGTGACTCGCGACCGCTGGCAATATTTACGACGTAAAGCTGGGGCTTCCAAGTTGCAGCCCCCTGCACACTGCGTTGTGCATCTCCTAGCCGAAGAGCCGTATAAAGTACGCTTTTACCATCCGGAGAAAAGCTCGTCGGTACTTCTCTCGCCGATGAATAGGTCATGCGCTGCAATTTACCAGAAAAATCAGCCAGATAAACATCATCATTGCCGTTCACATCTGAAGCAAAAGCCAGCCGCTGAGAATCCGGAGCCCAGACAACACTATGACTATAAGCATTGGCCGGTGAAACTGCGACTGACAACCCGCCATCATTATCCGTCAGAAAAACCTGACCGCGATGGGTGAAGGCGATCAGTTTGCCATCTGGTGATAGCGCCGGTTTTTGAATCCAGCGCGCTGGCTCACCGTCAAAATCGGCTTTTGTTTGACTGGGGGCAATCACGGTCAGGGTTAGTAATGCAGTAAAAATTACGAAGTTTTGCATTATCATGACCGTCTCCGTCAGAATTTCACGCTGAAATTTTCATTCACGCCATATTTAGTAATACTAGAACCAAACTGCCCCATTCGTCGAAACACCCATACCAAGTATCGACAATGAAGCATTCACTAACTCTGATTTCTCACAAATTGCTGCACAATTACTGCCTGTTTTTGTAAAACTAACTGTTCTGACGTTGGCAAGATTGGAAGAAGGCGCAGAATTTTCCGAATGGTTAAACCGTCAGGCATAGAAAGATCCATCACCGCGATCAATCCCGAGGCTTTTTCCTCTCATATACTACATTTTCCGCTTAACTATCGACTACAACACGTCGAAACGAATGTGAGAACTTCTAGTATTATTTATAACACTATATTTCCTGCAAAAATATCCCTGAAAACTGGTAGTTTTATAACAATTACTAAGAGGGTAAATACATAAGAAACAATTACAAATAATGATTATAAAACTGTAGTTGCCCCCGAAAGATCGGCCATTTTTACTGGTTAATTTGCTCCGCGATAAACTCACGGGGTGAACGATATCCTAAAGCTTTATGTGGGTGAAGCTCATTGTAATGCTCGAACCATA
>NZ_JBJDRZ020000036.1:0-7265 GCF_044987585.2 Paenochrobactrum sp. BZR 201-1
TTGCACCAGTTTCATAGGTTTCCTGAACCATCGAAAGCTTCTCAGCGCTCGTCCAGCGACGGCGACGTTCTGGACCGTCCAAAATTTCAATATGCGAATTATGACTCGTCATATGCCTAACATTACTCCTAACCCTTAATTAAGGGTGAGAAAATGTCCGGATAATTCGGGGGCTCTTACAAAAACCAATATACCAGTTTTCAGGTATATCTATTGACCGTGCGTGATGATTTAAATTGTTCAAATAAATATTCATTTTGCAATTTGCAAAAAATATCGCGGAATATCTTTTTCTTAGAGGAAGCGGAAATTATGTCTCTTATAAAGGTTGGTTTAAAATACCTGACGTTAACCACGGCACTTGCAGCGCCAGCTTTTGTATCAACCTTTGCCTATGCACAAAACGCCGAAGCCATTCCGCCAGCCGCTGATGCGGAATATCACTCCAATTGGGGGCTGGATATGATCAACGCCCTGCCCGCCTATCTTAAAGGATATACCGGTAAAGGTGTGGTCGTAGCAGTGATTGATACTGGCTTAGACGTTAATCATCCTGAATATGAAGGCCGTATTTCACCCTTTTTCTACAATTTTGGTAACGAACAGCCAGTCCGTGACGTTTTCCCAGGAATAGATAATGGAGAATTAAATGGACATGGCGATCATGTTGCAGGAATCATTGGTGCGGGTCGTAATGGCTTTGGCATGCAAGGCGTTGCCTACGATTCTATTCTGATGCCTATACTCGCAGTTGCTGTCGATGGTCGTAATGAGTTTCTTTCGCCGACGGATGAGGCCATATTGTATGCTGTAGAACACGGTGCAAAAGTTATCAATGGTAGTTATGGGCCAGATACGTTTCCCAAGAAAAAATTAGAAAACGGATCCACAAATCCAAATTATAAAATATTGGATTATCAACTTATCGAGGACAGCCCCGAAAGATTAGATTCAACCTATGAAATACTGAAACATGCAGCAGACGAAGATGTTGTCATGGTCTTTGCAGCAGGTAATTCTCGACTAGAGCAACCAGGTGCTTATACGAGTATACCCATCGGTAATGGCATGTTTCCGCTCATCACTCGCGATTTTATCAACAGTGGCAAGATCAAGTTCCTTGATGATGAGGTGGAAACTGTCGATAAACAAAATCCTGATACCTATCAGTTTTTAGACCCGAGTGATCCTGCTTTTGATGATATGGATTTCTCTGATCTCAAAGGGTCATTGATTGTGGTCGTTTCGGTTGGCCGTGACGGCAAGCTCGCTCCTTACAGCAATGAATGCGGTGAAACGGCGGAGTGGTGTATAGCGGCTCCCGGTGGAGCGATGACCCGTGAGAATATTTCGGGAGGGATTTACTCCACTTGGCCGCAAGGCGATGAGAATAATGGCTATCGATACATACACGGCACATCTATGGCAGCGCCACATGTTGCTGGCGCCGCGGCGGTTGTGCGTTCAGCATTTCCCTATATGAATGCCCGCCAGACCATTGAAACCATTTTAACCACCACCACAAAAACCGGTTTTGAAGATCAGGACAAATTCGGACAGGGTTTGCTCAATCTTGGAGCAGCAATCGACGGACCAATGGCCTTTCGGTACGCTGGTGTTTTTGATGTAGATACACAAGGTTATTCTTCAATCTGGTCAAACTCCATTTCCGGCATAGGTGATCTCACCAAGCGTGGCGTTGGTATTCTCGTTCTTAGCGGTCAAAACACCTATCAGGGACCAACCAATATTGTTGGCGGTGGTCTGGAAGTACAGGGAAGTATTACATCGGAAAGCCATGTCTCGCAGACAGGCCAATTGTCCGGTAGCGGCTCTGTTGGCAATGTAATGCTGGCAAAAGGTGGCAAAATCTCTCCAGGCAGTGCGATTTTTGCAGACAATGCAATCGGCACTTTAACGGTTAATGGAAGTTTTATCCAACAAAGCGGCTCAACCTATATTGCAGGTCTGGCAGCCGCTAATGGCACTGATCACATCAGCATCAATGGTGCAGCTATATTTGGCAGTAATAGTTCATTGGAGCTTGTGCGCCAAGGCGCCGGGCGTGGCACTGCTGCTGGACGCTACACGTTACTTACAGCCAGTGACGGTGTTATCGGTACCTATGATAATTGGGGCGGCAGCTTGGTTACGCAAACGCCGTTCATCGATTTTGCCTTAGATTATGATAGCAATAATGTTTTTTTAGAAACCAGCCGCTCAGATGTGGCTTTTGCGGATATCGCCGTCACAAACAATCAAAATGCCACCGCAACAGCCTTGGACAGCCAGATCGCAGGCGATATCTTGTATGACCATTTACTGTTCCTGACCGAAGCAGAAGCCCGGCAAGCCTATGATCAACTCTCGGGTGAGGCATATGCCTCGATACAATCCTCATTGATCAATAACAGCGCGTACACCCGTACAGCTGTATATAATCAATTGTCCCGAAGCTTTTCCAAGTCTTCAGGCATTGGTGAAACAACAATCGGTTATCTGGATCAGCCGAATTTCTGGATGCATGGCCTTGGTGAATGGACAACACAATCCGGCAACGACAATACGGCAAAAACAAGAAACAGTATTGGCGGTTTTCTGACCGGTATTGATGCACAGGTTTGGGATAATTGGCGGTTTGGCTTACTGGCTGGTTACAGCTACAGTAAGTTCCGCATTCATGAACGCATGTCTTCCGGCAAAAGTGACGATTATACCATCGGCTCTTATGCTGGTACTGAAATGGCCCATAATCAAGGCACTTTCGCATTCCGCTCGGGGGCTGCTTATACATGGCATAATATTAACATGAACCGTGGTATCGCCTTCGCCGGCTTTGAAGATAAGCTAGCAGCAGATTATAAAGCGGGAACGTTCCAAATATTTGGAGAACTCGGCTACAAGCATCAAACCACGGAACAATTCGCTATCGAACCCTATGCCAATCTTGCGTATGTGCATTTGAGAGCAGATAAATTCAGCGAAGACGGCCGTAATGGCGCAGCCTTGAACATTTATAAATCCACAATGGATACGGCGTTGGCATCGCTCGGATTTCGGATCTCGGCCGACCTTAATCAAGAGGTTATCCCGGTTAAAGTACGTGCCGACATTGCATGGCGACACGCTTTTGGCGATGTGACACCAACATCAAAAGCAAATTTCACCGGATCTGATGCTTTTACTATCAATGGCATGGCTATTGGTCGTAACACCGCACTTATCTCGACCGGACTGGATTTCCAACTTGAAAAAAATGCAGTTCTTGGAGTTACTTATCAGGGGCAATTCGGTTCCGGCATCACGCAAAATGGTCTGAATGCCAGCTTGAAAATCCAGTTCTGATGAATTTACGTTAAAACATGTCGCTATGCAGCTTACTCGTGCGACGTCTCCTTCTCTCCCCATTGTGGGACAGAAGGAGATGTTAATGAGCATGGGTGACCGCGATATCTTGCGCCCAACCATAGTCATATCCGTGGACGTGAGAGTGTCTTCACTTCATCGATAACAGAAGCGATTTTTTTTATAAGCTTTGTATGCCCAATACTGAAATCTGAGGCAATTTGGCGGCGCGGCAAGTCACTGTCCAGTGCGATGCAAACCGTATTGAGCTGTGAGTTTATGGCGACGCGGACGGAAAATCAGGTTGATCTGATCGTGAGCGACAAGGAACCTTTGCGCCTGTCGCGCTGACTTGAACCGACCCAATATCGTTTCCTGTTTTCGCGTTGGCCTATGAGAGACTTCTATAGCATTATTCAAGCCTTTATGAACCCGGTGATCCGCATCTGCTGAAAGGTTTTGTATCGGCTCAATGTAACTACGCAGCTTGTCCGTCACGATCACACGTGATTGACGAATTGCTTCACCAGTCTGGAGAAAAACCGTTTGGCAGTCTTAGTATTTCGACGCGTTTGAACTATAATATTAAGAACATCGCCATCTGCATCAATTGCCCACCAAAGCCAAAACTTCTTTCCTCCGATAGTAATGAAAGCCTCATCAAGGTGCCACTTGTCTTTTGGCTTTGGCAGACTCCTGCGGATACAGTCGGCTAAATGGCGACCGAAGCGATTAATCCAGACGCAAACGGTTTCTCGGCTGACAAACTCGCCACGCTCAGCAAGAAGATCTTCCACATCGGCCGTGCTCAATGCAAATCGGTGATAGGTTTAGACAGCGCAAGCAATAAATTCACGCGGAAAACGCCCCCCTACCTCAAACAACCTGGCAATGATGTCATATGCCTAACATTACTCCTCACCCTCAATTAAGGGTGAGAAATAACCGAATAATTCGGGGCTATTACAATTTATTGTACAGGTACCAGTTTTCAGGGATGGCTTTGCTGAATTCTCAGGGACATAAATCAAATAAAAGTAGGTTGAATATTCATTTTGCGTCGAGGATCAGAAATATGCCCAGCCACAAAGTCAAGTCTCCTTCAGCTCTCACGAGGCGGACTTTTTTATGCTCGTCCTCTGCAGCACCTCTTCTTGCATTATTTCCCCTGCCAGTTTGGGCGGCTACATCAATTTATGATGTCAACTCATTCATGAGACTCTCAGAAAAACAACTGGGACAGACCGGACTTTCTAAGGACATGGCGACCACAATTATGGAAGTCTATATCAGACTTGGCAAAGAAGATGATCTCGTCCAACTGGCAGCAGGTGATGACAATCAAGATCTATCTGATTCATTGGTTGCCACTTGGTATACAGGTGAATCTCCAAACCCGGATGATCTGGTGGTGGTAGAATATACGGATGCGCTGATCTGGCAGGCGATGGATTACACCAAACCAATGGGATACTGCGGTGGCACAATTGGCTATTGGTCTGAACCGTCAGAAGCTTAATTCCGTTAATCGAGGCACTAGGGATTGTTACATGTCGGAAAATATTTCTGTTGATGTTTTGATTATCGGAAGCGGTATTGCTGGTGCAATTGCTGGTGCAAAATTGGCGCAAAAGGGTATGAAAGTGGCCTTTTTGGAAAGTGGAAAGCGTATTGATCGTTTTGATGCCGTCGAAAAATTCTGGAATGCGAAAATTAAGGTTCCGGAGTCGGCTTACCCGAATGATCCGACAGCCCCGCATCCGTTAGCTCACAGGATTGGTGATTATTATCAACAAATGGGGCCTGAGAATTTCAAATCGACTTATATCAAGGTTGTGGGCGGAACCACCTGGCATTGGTTGGGAACGACACTTCGCAATGTGCCTGCTGATTTCAAGATGAATTCACTTTACGGACAAGCGGTTGACTGGCCATTCGACTATCATGCGCTTGAGCCTTTTTATCTGGCGGCTGAACAGGAAGTCGGCGTAGCAGGTGATAGCACAGAGGACCTTGGCTCACCAAGATCGGGTGATTTCCCGATGCCGCTGATACCGCAGACATATCTCGATAAACAATTCACAAAAGCACTGGAAGGATCGAAATATCAAGTTCGATCCACACCTCAAGGTCGCACCTCTGTAGCAATAGGCGATCGGCCTGAATGTTGCGGCAATGGCTCGTGCATCCCTGTCTGTCCGGTGCAGGCGAAATATGATGCGACTATCCATCTGGATCAGGCAGAAGGTGCGGGCGCGGTTATCTATGATCAAACGACAGCAACAAGATTGAACCTCGCGCCAGACGGGCAAATTGCCTCTGTCGATTTTCGGCGTGCTGATGGCAGCACTGGAACGGCAAAAGGCAAGGTGGTTGTTGTAGCTGCTCATGCTATTGAGACGCCACGCTTATTGTTAAACTCTGCTCAGGAGGGGGCCGCAAATGGTGTTGCCAATAGCTCCGATCAAGTTGGTCGCAATTTGATGGATCATCCAAGCAAATTAAGTTGGGCAGAGGCTAAGGATCCCGTCTGGCCTTATCGTGGACCGCTTTCCACATCAGGAATTGAAAATCTGCGTGACGGTGAATTTCGCAAAGACCGTGCGGCTTTTAGAATAGAGATTGGCAATGATGGTCATAACTGGCCAACGGGTGCGCCGTTGTCAACGGCGGTAGAATTGGCAAAGCAAGGATTACGCGGTGCCGAGCTTGACGCTGCAATCAGACAGGTTACTTCGCGACATATCCGCTTGGCTTCTCTGGTAGAGCAATCGCCCGAAGCCAGTAATCGAGTTACACTCGATCCGGAAAAGCGTGATGCCAATGGCATGCCACTGCCACGGATAGAGTATAATTATGATGAATATACGCGAGCCGGATTAGCTGAAGCTGAAAAGGCTCATACGGAAATATTCACAGCTTTAGGTGCAACAAACATCAATCATGCTAAGGACATACAAGGATCGGGTCACGTAATCGGTACGGTTCGTATAGGGACGGATGCTGCCAGTGCAGTCGTTGATGCTGATCTTCGTAGCTTCAATCATCGGAATTTATTTCTATTGGGTTCAGGGACATTTCCAACATCAGCGACGGCCAATCCTACACTCACAATTGCTGCCCTGTCATTGAAAGCAGTACCGGCAATAGCTGCGACGGTAAAATTTTGACTTTAAGGTAAGAGTTATCAGACCATGACCTTCCTTCTGTGTTTTCTATCTGCGATTTACATTTGTGTTGATTTGGCAGGAGTTTAGCGATGGCCACTACAATGGAGTTTCTCAAGGGCTCTGACTCAGATATCCGTGGGAATGCTTAGTGGCGCTGGACAAAATATATAAAGACGTGGTTGTTTTGGAAAAGCTTAAAGCTTGGAGCAGTAGTGAATGCAGTTGCCGCCCGCTACAGACTTCGGATGTACCATCTTTCTGAATGGCGCAGCCAGGTGCATTGCCGAAATGGTGTGGGCGATTAGATCATTCTCATGATATTTGACCTGCGGATGCACCAGTTCATCAGGGCATTTGCCTTCGGCCTTCAACTGCGTGATGGCAATCCCGTAGGTTGGTGCTTTATTAGTGTTGATGACACGTGGCTTTCCCCAGTCTTTCAAGCTATTCAAAGCCTTCCCCAAGAAGCGCTTGGCTGCTTTGGCGTTGCGCGTCGCAGACAGGTAGAAATCGATCGTGTTGCCGAATTTGACGACGACTCGGTAAAGGTAAGTCCATTGTCCTGGGACTTACACATAAGTTTCATAAACCCGCCAACTCGGGGGTGACGCGAACGCCGTCGGCAGAACGCAGTCGATGCACGTAATACGTTCTTCCGGAGATCTCAGGTTCACCGTACCCCTACGGCGAGTACCGTCTTGTAATGATTGTTTATCTTGATGATTTTTGTGCTTCAATTTTGGCATGATT
>NZ_JBJDRZ020000037.1:0-52894 GCF_044987585.2 Paenochrobactrum sp. BZR 201-1
TGCTCGCTCTAGCGTTTTGTTTTTACGCATGTCTTTATCCCAAAACCGGTGCCCACTTTTGGGAGACATGCTCTAGAGTACGGGTAATATCAACCCGCATTCTGCATCGCATTTTGAAGTGTTTCTTGCGCATGGCTGACTACAGAAATCCACTCTTGATGATTGCAGTCAACAAGGCCGAGTCCACGCAGAAAAAATAGCCCTTCAATTGCCAGAATGGCTTGTCGGATATCACGACCCTGCTTGGTATCGTTTTGAAAATACTTAAAAATAGCCCGATAAAATTCCCTGGCCGGCTCCGAGACTGTCGAAGCATTCGAGAGAGCTGTCATCAATAATGAGGCAGTGCGTAAATGGGTTTCTTCCTGACTTTGGATTTCGGCAATATAGGCTGTCAGCATAGATGCGTCAGAGCGATCTTTAGGATTGGATTTTGCCTTCCACGAGAGAATGAAGCGGTTTAACTCACGCGCCAGCGCCGCTTCAATCAACGCATCTTTCGTCGGAAAAGCATAAACAAGCCCGCCCTTGCTGACGCCGGCTCTTTCGGCGACAGCATCCAGTGTAAAGCCTCGTCCCATGCTTTCAGCAATGATTTCTTCTGCTGCATCAAGAACGCGATCTTTATCTATTTCTCTCGGGCGGGCCATAAATACATTTCTTTGTTATATCAGCTCCAAATCAGTGTCTGAACACAAATTCCGAGCCGTCAGTAAAGCGGTTCAGACGATAAATTGACGGATCAGCTGTGGTTTTTTCTCCGGCAATCATCTGTGCGATCATTTCGCCCGAAGCAGGTGCGGTGGTCAAGCCGTTTCCGGAAAAGCCTGTGATGACAAAAAGTCCGGGAATATCGGATGTTTCATCAATATATTGGGTGGAATCCGGTGTGGCATCAATCATACCGGCCCATTTTTCCCGAACAACAGCTTGTTCATATTGCGGATAGGCTTTGCGTAAACTGGCCAGAGCGCGATCCGTTTCCTCATTGTCAACGCGGGCTGAAAGCATGCGCACATCTTCAAAAGGTGTTATTTCATCGGCATTCCAACTGGATTTTAAGTGTAATGACGCGAATAAGTCACTTGAAGCACGGACATTGATCAATCCGCCAGCATTTTTAAGTGCTGGTAAAAAATCAAATAAATATCTGAAACTATCTTTTGTGATCGGTGAATTATTGCTTGAAACACCAACAGCGGTTTCACCATTGGCCATATGACGCCATGCAAAATCCGGACCGTAGCCCGCACCGGGCAATGCATTATCTATGCGGCCGAGACGTTGCATCGAAGAATTAATAGCAAGCTGCGGCAGCTTTATGCCCAGATTTCCGGCAAAAAGTGAAGACCATGCACCACCTGCAATTACGACTGCTTTGGTTTTGATATCGCCGTGTTCTGTATGAACGCCAGCCACCCGTCCGCCTTCGCGCTCGATTGTCCGTGCCGCAACCGGTGCAAAAATTTGTACACCTTCGCGCATCGCGTCTTTGGCAATACGAGAAACAGACCAGACCGGTTCGGCGGTACCGTCACTTGCTTGGTAAAGAGCGCCACGATATTTTTCAGAGGCGCCCGGAATTAACGCATCAAGTTCGCTGCCGGTTACCACGCGTGCATCCATTTGAGGTTGCACTTGCAATGCGCTTGTCAGCCATTCGCGGCTTGCATCAACTTCTTCATCTGAACCAAGAAGTGAATAATTACCTGATTGGCGAAAGCCAATATCTTCTCCAAAACGTGCTGCAAAGCCCTGCCAAATTTCTTTTGAACGGTTGCAGAGTTCTAATTTGCCCAAGTCCCAGCCATTGGAATAAATCCAGCCAAAGGCACGGCTTGATTGCTCACCTGCGATAACGCCTTTTTCAAGCACCACAGTGTTTAAACCGCGCTCATTCAAAAACAGGGCGGTAGACAATCCGGCTATGCCGCCACCTATAACAACAACATCGGCACTTGCCGGAATATCTGTTCTGGTGGCGACAGATTCTGCCAGCGGTATATCGGATGGTGCACGCCAGCCATCAGTAGAAGCAAACAGACTTCCACCCGCGCCGCCAAGCACAGCACCGCCTAAAAATAAGCCGCTGCTTTTGAGGAATTTTCTTCTGGATATCGACATAAATAACTCCTTGAGTGCGTCAAAGGGCACTTGGAAAAACGCTTAATATGAATGTTGCTCATATATGACTGACCAGTCGAAAATGCAATTATAAATATTTTTGCGACCTGAAACGTCAATTTTGATAAGTATTTTTAAAGTTTGATACGTTGAATTTATAGACTGAAACAGTAGATGGTTTAAATGTATTTTTATTTAACCAATTGAAAACAAATCGTTTTTTAAAGATCTTCGCAAGTGTCGTTGTGCTTTCTTATTTGCATTATCAAAAAAGTGTGACGTATCAGGCACAGCAGCAGCCGGAAAGAAATGAATGCTTTTTTCTTGTGTTGAAATGTCATCCGTTATCAGATTAAACATGATAAAATAGGTCAACAAATATTAAGTAATGGATGCTATTTCTTTGCAAAACAGGTGATTGGGCAAAACCGGATGGTGCGTGTAATTACATTCTTTCTTTCGGTCGTGTGGCGCGACTTTTCGTAATTTCTAATGCGCGGAGTTTGCTGTCATTTCATATTGAGATGAGTGTTTAAGGTGCAATGATGATTGTACGCAAGAGAGAGTTCGAGACACTTTATCTGGACGAACAACCCGGCTTGTTGCGTCGTGCTATGCGACGTCTGGGCTCTGCCGCTGTCGCAGCCGACTTGGTGCAGGATGTTTTTTTAAGGCTTTGGGAGCGCCGCTCTGAGCCATTGGTGGATGAAGCCGCTTATCTCAATAAATCTGTCAAACACGCTATCATTGATCATATTCGTGCCGAGCGCGTTCGTCAGGATCTATCTGTTAATATATTGCCTGAGCAATATGCTGCTCCGGTTGCAACCCCTTTGGATATCGTGGTTCCACGTGATGAAATGCGCCATATGGATGATGTTATCCGCGCATTGCCGGAGCGTACAAGACATATATTTTTACTCAATAAAGTACATGGTTGCAAATATAGTGAAATTGCCGAAGTGCTGGGCATATCACGTAGTGCCGTTGAAAAACATGTTGCCCGCGCGATGTTGGCTTGTCGTAACGTAAGAGAGTAATTTTCCGGGTGCCTTTGTGGCTGAATGGGTTTAAAAGACAAAATCCGGGTCAGCAGCCATCATTGAAAGCGAGAATATCTTGCCGCAAGCAGAATTGAAGCGGATAAATCAGGAAGCGATAGCTTGGTTTACTCGTATGAACGGTGAACCTTCACCGGCTGATCGGCGAAATTTTGAGAATTGGCACCAAGCCAGTCCGGCCCATGCCAGTGCTTATCAGGAAGTTGTGACAACATGGTCTTCGGCTGATATGCCGGGCGCTGAGGTGGCAGCAGAAGAAGCTGATCAGCTGAACCAGTATTTACTGGCAGTGCAAGCTGTGCGGGTGCGGCGCAACAGGCGCAATGTCTTGGCAGGAACAGCGGCCAGTCTTTTTGTTTTGTTCGCTGGTTTTCATATTTGGCTCGACCATCCGCATTTTTTACAAGATTTGAGCGCTGATTATGTGACCGCTCGTGCCGAGCGCCGCACAATTTTATTGTCTGATGGCAGTCAGGTAACCTTGGATGCTGACAGTGCATTGGCATTTAAAACAAGCGATGGATTGCGTCACGCACAGTTGTTGCGTGGTATGGCTTATTTCGATGTTAAGTCCTCTTCAACACCGTTCGAGGTGGAAGCCGCTGATGGCAAAACCCGCGTGACGGGAACTGCTTTCTCGGTTGAAGTTCACGAGCAGGATGTTGTCGTCAATCTGGAACGCGGTGCGGTCACTGTTTCATCGGCCTCACAAGATCAGCAGGCACATTTAACACCTGGTCAAAGTGTAAATTATAATAAAAATGGTGTAGGTTCTGTTCAATCTGTACTCATTGATGATGCATTGGCCTGGCGTGAAGGCCGCCTTATATTTGATAATTTCCGTTTGCAGGATGTGATCGAACAAATCGGACGATATCATAATGGCCGTATTGTTATGATTGGATCGTCGCTTGCTGAATATCGGGTGTCCGGCAATTTGCCGATTGATGACACAAAAGCCGCACTCGCCTCTTTACAAGCAACAGTTGGATTTAAAATTTACGAATTAGGCTCACGTCTCATGGTGATAAGATAATAAATATTTAATATAATCAATATGTTATAAAGTTGATGAAAAAATACATATTTTTTTGATGTGTACTTTGCCTCTCTCAAACGTGGAGACTTATGAGAGGCAATAGAATGCGAGCCATCCGCACACCTCTCGATTTATTTACACGAGAAGGGTTGCGTTGATGAAAAAGAGCTTTTGTATGAGGGGACGGCTAGGCCTCCTGCTGACCAGCACAATGTTGGGCGCAGGCCTCTTCATGGCAATGGATGCGGTGCCTGCAAATGCGCAGGCAAGCATACAGCAGCAATATAATTTTAATATTCCTGCCAAGCCGGTTCGTCAGGCTCTGAATGACATTTCGCGCATAACAGGAATTTCTGTTGTTTATAGTGATGCTGCGGCAGGAACTACAAGCGGCAAGGCCGTTTCAGGCTTGATGACACGTGAGGACGCGATCCGGACATTGTTGTCGGGCAGCGGTTACACTTATTCCTTCTCGAACGGCAATACAGTTACCATTCATAATAAGGCGCAACAAACCAGCGGCGCTACAATTTCAGAAGATGGTGTAACGGTTCTTGACACGATTGTGGTGACTGGCGACGAGGCCAATATTTATAGTCCTTATGAAACAGCGGGCGCAACCAGCTATATTACCTCACAGGAGATTGAGCGTTTTCGTGGCTCAAGTCCGGCTGATATGTTCCGTGGTACTGCAGGCGTCATGTCCGGTGAAGCGCGCAATGGCGCCGGTTCGATTGATGTCAATATTCGTGGCATGCAAGGGATGGGCCGCGTTGCCACCACGATTGATGGTGCTGAAAATGCTGTAACAGTTTATCAGGGCTATCAGGGCGTATCCAACCGCACCTTTGTCGATCCTGACTTTATTGGCGGCATTGATATTAATAAAGGCGCCGACAGTGCTTCATGGGGCAATGCTGGTTCGGTTGCCATGCGTACTGTTAGCGCAGAGGATATTGTCAAACCCGGCGATAGTTGGGGACTGCGCCTGAAAGGTGAAATCGGCAGCAATGCTTCATCGCCGAATGCAGGTGATAAAGCCGGTTATCTCTGGCCCTACGCGCCATGGGATCCAATGGGTGCGGTTCCGGTGGAATCGACTACCGGTATGGATCGCCCGTCCGCTTTGTCGCCAAGGCGTGCGTCAGGTAGTGTTATCGGCGCTTATCAGGGCGAGGACTTTGATCTTCTGGCTGGTTATGCCCGCCGCAAACAAGGCAATTATCATGCCGGTAAATATGGCCCGTCTGTTGATCCCGTCAACAAAGGCCGTCAGCAATATTGCCCTAACGGGGTGTGCAATCCGAATGGCACTACCTATTGGGACAATTATTATGAGAACGAAGGCCTTGTAAATTATCGCGGTGGTGAAGAGGTTCTCAACACCCAGCTGGAAACAGAATCCTGGCTTGCTAAATTGACGGCCCGTTTTGCAGATGATCACACAATTCAACTGGGATATACCGGTTTTCGCAGTGAAGCGGGTGACCGCCTTGCCTCGCGCTTAAATGGTAAAAACGGACAATCAGAACAGCAGGCACAAACCGCAGGCACCAGCCTTGATACGGTGACAGCACGTTATCGTTGGAACCCTGAAGATAATGATCTTTTTGATCTGAAAGGTAATCTCTACTGGTCTCATTTGGAACTGCGCAATCCGGTGCGTGGTGGTCGTGGATTAACGCCTGAGCAAATCGGTCTGCCATCCGGTTTCCGTGTTGGTTCAAATTCCGATATGTGGGGTGCTGATTTCAGCAACTTGTCCAGGTTTGCCACCGCTTATGGTGATATCGATTTGACCTATGGCTTGTCCTATCGCGGTGAGGATACACGCGCCAGCCGTCATACAGCAGTATTGGAAGCATGGAACTCAGCACGCGATGCGATACGTCATGAGGCAGCAGCCTATACAAAAGCGGCATGGAAGCCGGTTGATTGGGCAACAGTCAATGCAGGCCTGCGTTATTCGCATTTCTGGTCGAAGGATCGCTTCGATCCATATGAGCGCGATGATATTGCCACGCGGGTGTTAGGTTTCAAAACCAATGATGGCGGTTTCAGTCCGTCGGTCGGCCTGACATTGGAACCGTTCGATGGCACACAATTCTATGTCAATTATTCAAACACCATGCGTGCGCCAAGCGTTATTGAATCTGTATCCGCATTCAATAGTGTGACAGCCAATGCGGATGTAAAGCCGGAGCGCTCCAGCAACTGGGAAATCGGTACCAATCTGATGCGCGACGACATCTTCACCGATGATGATCGCGGAATGTTGAAGCTTGGTTATTTCAACTGGAATGTTAAAGATTATATTTCCCGTTCCATGAAAGCGAGCGGCCCTTTAAGTCTCAATATTGAAAACATCGACAGGGCGCGGTTCTCAGGTCTTGAACTTTCCGCACGCTATGAGGTTGATGGTTTTACAGCTGATCTTTCGGCCAATTATTTCCTTAATGTGGAATATTGCCGAACTTTGAATTCCTGCGAAAACAAATCGCTTTATGGTGACTATGCCACCAATCACGTGCAACCGGAATATACTATTGACCTGACCCTTTCACAGAAATTGCTGGAAGAGAGATTGACAGTTGGTGGTCGAATTTCACATATCGGGCCGCGTGCGATCGGCCATGGCGATGTAACTGCACAGGGTGCTTCCGAGTTCATCTCAATGGTCAATTGGAAACCATATACGCTTGTCGATGCTTTTGCAGAATATAAGGTCAGCGATAATCTGACCGCTGCCGTGCGTGTCGAAAACCTGTTTGACCGTTTCTATGTTGATCCTTTGGGGCTTGTGACACAACCAGGGCCTGGGCGTACATTTTATGCCAGCCTGACCGGTACACTGAGAGGAGATCAAACATTTAGCGGGTTAAACTCACCGCTTGCAGGTTTGTTTGGCAAATCCGGCAATTCAAATAATCAGGTTCAGGCTATTGACTGGACGGGGCTCTATGC
Source organism: Paenochrobactrum sp. BZR 201-1 (assembly GCF_044987585.2). Lineage (NCBI taxonomy): Bacteria > Pseudomonadati > Pseudomonadota > Alphaproteobacteria > Hyphomicrobiales > Brucellaceae > Paenochrobactrum > Paenochrobactrum sp. BZR 201-1. Next base: position 7,189 of record NZ_JBJDRZ020000037.1, read on the forward strand.
GGGTTTCCATACAGGCGGATTGTTTGGTCATACAAAAGGCACGACCACAACGCTGGATGGTTCGGACAATAAAGCTGCCAATCGTGAATCTGCCGATCTGAAAATTGGGGGTGCTATGATCGGGATGCAGGCCGGTTATAATTGGCAGTTTGAAAATGGTGTCGTACTTGGCTTTGAAGGAGACTGGAGCAAAGTTTACAATGCTACCGCCTCCAGAAAGACCTTGGCACTTGATCCAGTTCTGGCGAAAAACGGTCATGTTAATGCCAGCACAAGCTATGATATTGACTGGACGGCGAGCCTGCGTCCAAAGCTTGGCTATGCATTCAATAATCGCTTCTTGGCCTATGCGACGGGTGGCCTTGCGCTGGCACGTGAAACCCAGTGGCGTGACCAATATGTATCAGATATGCAAGATGAGAGCCGGCCGTATGGTGAGAAGACCACTGTCGCTTCTACCGACAAAGCATCTACTACACGTCTTGGCTTTACGCTTGGTGGCGGCCTTGAATACGCTTTGAGCGATAATTGGTCGGTGAAAGCGGATTATGCTTATAGTCACTTCGGTAAAAACAGCTTCAAGTTTAAAACGGCAAGTGAGGGCACAGGACTTAACTATACCACCACTGAAGTGGTGGGATGGGAAGAAATACCGCCAATGTTTGCACCTGATGATCCAATGTGCTCCGAGGCCGGTTGGGAGTGGGCATGTGAACCGGAGAAGAGACCGATTAGAGAGACAACGGAACATACAGGTTCGTCCAATGTTAAAAACGGACGTAAAGCTTCCAATTCATTGGATATGCATACATTCAAAATCGGTTTGAACTATCGCTTCTGATATTCAAAAAACTTTTGTTCAAACGGGTTATGATTAGTTGAAAAACAAAAAAAGGCGGCATGGTAGCCGCCTTTTTTAATATTTTAGTTCAATTAAGCTGCGCTGAAAGAACCGGAGAAGTGACCGCACCAATCATTGGCGGTTACTACTGGCCACAAACCACGGGAGTTGGCTTCTGGCTGTGATACAGGTGGGTTGAAACGGCAAAGACCGGCGCTTTCAACCACTTTTTCAGTATTTGCAACGTGATCTTCATAAAAAGAACAAGCTTTACATGATGCAGAGTTTGACATGAGATATTCCTTTTATTGCTTAATAAGTATTCGAATTAAAGTTGAGACTGCCACTCAATGTTTTAGAATTATTCTAAATAATGAGCTTGTTTGCAAGTGTTTTTTATCGTCTGCGACAGTTTGGAACAATTCTAATGACGGGAAAACGGTGTTTAAAAACATGATGTTATGACACATGTTTAGTGAAGATGTGGAAATTATTACTATTTTTCGCCTGACTATAAATTGGAGTTTTACACTCCAAAATTATAAGCGCTAAAATTCTTATTGCTTAATCTATCGCTATTATAAACTGGTATGGCAGCAATGGACTTTGATAAATCCAATAAGCATTAATCTAAAAATGAAAACAAAGTCGGCGACTCGTCTATGGGCACGGCTTTTTCGTGGGTGAGCAGCCATTTTTTGCGTGTTAAACCGCCTGCATATCCTGTTAACGTACCATTACTGCCGATAACGCGGTGACAAGGCACAAACAAACTGACAGGATTGAGACCATTGGCAAGCCCGACAGCACGAGCGGCATTGGGCGTACCGAGTTTGGCGGCCAGTTCGCCATAGCTCCATGTTTTACCAACAGGAATTGTCCGTAAAGCTGCCCAGACACGTTGCTGAAACGGGGTGCCGCCACAATCGACCTCAACATCTTCAATGGCGTTAAGATCGCCATGCAGATAGTTTTCAATGTGGGTGTCAACGAAATGTTTGTCTTGGCTTATGGTTAAGGTCACATCATCACCGAAGCGGCGCTTTAATAATCGTGTCAGACGTGCGTCTGCGGGGCCAAAATCAAGCGCCACCAGAATGTCGTTTCGGGTCACATAATAAAGCGGGTCAAGCACGGTGCCTGTTTGGAGATGATGCAATATCAGTTCGTTACTCATGGCGTCCTCAATGGTTTTTCTGCTTTTATCATCATAAATCAGCATGATTAAAGTGACGCTTTGATTCTAAATAACAGCTTATAAAATTAGTAATTGTTACTGTTTGCGACTATGGGCAGGTCAAAAATTCTTATTTTAGCTCATCAATAAGTATAATATTTGCCTTTTAAGCAGCGCCCCAAAGCCGTCATCTGCGCCGGTTGAAAAAGTCTTTATTGGAGCGCATTGAATGTAAGATAAAATTCATAATTGAATCAACCCGCTGCGCATTGGCTATATCATTGTGACAAGTTAACCAATAGCCTCTTTTGAGCTCTACTTCATCAGGCAAAACAATTTCCAGCTCCGGAAAACCTTGCGCGATAAAGTAGGGCAGGACACATAAACCACGATTGCAAAGGGCAGCTTTTAATTGTGCGCTGATGCTGGTTGACTGAAAGTTGGGACGCAAACCGGGCAAGACATCGCGCATGTAATCCAACCCCGGAGAAAAGACGAGATCCTGCACATAACCAATGAAAAAATGCTGCAACAAGTGCTTTTTCTGGGTAATAGGCGGGTGTTTTCTCAAATAAGCGCGTGTGGCATAAATATGCAACGTATAATCAATAATTTTCTTGTTAATGTAAGGCCCGGCCTTTGGCGGATCAAGCGTAATCGCAACGTCAGCCTCTTTGCGCGAAAGAGCCATAATCTGTTGAATTGTAAGGAGTTCTACTGCAATATGCGGGTGCATTTCAGCAAATGCGGCAAGTTTCTCGACGAAGAAAAAGTTGGAAATTCCTTCTGGCGCACTCAGGCGTACGAGGCCGCGTAATTGGCTGACACTGTCGGAAATTTGTGCTTGTAAACGCTCCGCCTCTGCTTCGATTGTTTCGGCTGTATCAACTAATCTGCGTCCGATGGTGGTCAGCTCATAACCGCGGGGATTACGCTCGAATAATTTGGCTTTTAAAGCAAATTCAAGTTGTTCAATGCGTCGGGAAACCGTGACATGAGTTGTGCGTAAATTACGTGCGGCAGCCGATAATTGACCGGTGCGTGCAACGGCCAGAAAATATTGCAGGTCGTTCCAAGAAAACGCAGTCGTCATGTTTTAATCTTTCCTCCCCAGTGACAGGTTCTGTACAAAAATGAACAGAACCTGTTCGCATTCTGATCAGAGCCGGCTCTTGTGTCAACGCACCATTTGCTCAAACTTAAGTCGTCTGGCACCGCTGAACGGGAGTGGTCATATTAAGATTTTACAAAGCTAAGCTCGGCCTTGGTTTTTTTAAAAAGCTTATAGGCGAGTTGCCATTTTTATCTCTGGGAGGAGAAAATATGAAAACTGCAAAAATTTTTATGTCGGCCATGATGGCTTTGGCTGCAAGCACCAGTGTTTATGCTGCTGATATTTCAGACGGCAAGGTCAAAATTGGCATTTTGAATGACCAATCCGGCGTCTATGCAAGCTTTGGCGGTAAATATTCTTATGAGGCGGCCAAAATGGCTGCGGAAGATTTTGGCGGTACGGTTTTGGGCGCGCCGATTGAAGTTGTGACGGCTGACCACCAAAATAAAACTGACGTTGCTTCTAACATTGCCCGCCAATGGTATGATACCGAAGGTGTTGACGCGATCATGGAGCTGACGTCGTCTTCTGTTGGTCTGGCCGTTCAGGCTCTGAGTAAAGAGAAGAAGAAAATCACTATCAATACTGCCGCCGCGACCAATGAACTGACCGGCGCGCAGTGCAGCCCTTACGGTTTCCATTGGGCATTTGACACCAACTCACTGGCTTATGGTACCGGTGGCGCCTTGGTTCAACAAGGTGGTGACAGCTGGTTCTTCCTCACAGCTGATTATGCATTTGGTTATTCGCTGGAGAACAGCACCTCTGAATTCGTGAAAGAAAAAGGTGGTACTGTCTTAGGTGCAGTTCGCCATCCACTTTCAACGGCTGATTATTCATCCTTCCTTTTGCAGGCGCAAGCCTCTGGCGCTAAAGTTATCGGTCTTGCCAATGCCGGCCTTGATACATCCAACGCTATTAAACAGGCTGCAGAATTTGGCATCACTGCCGGTGGACAGCGTCTGGCCGGTCTACTTTTCACTATCGCAGAAGTTCATGGTCTTGGCCTTGAAGCCGCACAAGGATTGACCTTGACTGAAAGCTTCTATTGGGATCGTGATGATGAATCGCGTGAATTCGGCAAGCGTTTTCTTGAGCGTACCGGTGCGATGCCGAACATGGTGCATGCCGGTACTTATTCCGCAGTTCTGAGCTATCTCAAAGCGATTGAAAAAGCTGGTACTGATGATGCGGATGCAGTAGCGAAAGCGATGAAAGAACTGCCGGTTAATGACGTTTTTGCCAAGAACGGCCGCGTTGCAGAAAATGGCCGCATGATCAGCGATCTCTATCTGCTGGAAGTGAAAAAGCCTGCTGATAGCAAAGGTGCATGGGATTATTATAATGTTCTGGCCACAATCCCTGGCGAAGAAGCTTATCTCGATCCGGCAAAAAGCGGCTGCTCCTTGGTATCGAAATAAGTGAGGTTGCTTTGATGATGAATGCAGCTTTGGATAAACATGAGAGCCCCCGTATTGTGCTTTCAGCCAAAGGCCTGACTAAGGTTTTCGGTGACTTTGCGGCGGTCAAAAATGTTGATCTTAATGTGGAACATGCCCGCGTACATGCATTGATCGGACCTAATGGTGCCGGAAAAACCACTGTTTTCAACCTGCTGACGAAGTTTCTTCAGCCCAGCAGCGGAACCATTGTTTTTGACGGCATAGATATTACCAACGCGCGACCTGACAAGGTCGCGCGTATGGGGCTTGTCCGTTCATTCCAGATTTCGGCCGTTTTTCCACATTTGACATTGCTGGAAAATGTGCGCGTTGCACTGCAGCGCCCTAATAAACTGGCAACGCAGTTCTGGCGCCCTTTGTCTTCGCTTAACAGTCTTAATCAACGCGCAGAAGAGCTCTTGTCATTGGTTGGCTTAACCAACGAAACCAATACTTTGGCGGCCGATCTTTCTTACGGGCGCAAGCGCGTTTTGGAAATTGCCACCACTTTGGCGCTCGATCCGAAAGTGTTGCTTCTGGATGAGCCGATGGCGGGTATGGGTGGCGAGGATGTCGAGCATGTCGCAAACCTCATTCGTGAAGTGGCGAAAACGCGCGCAGTTTTGATGGTGGAGCATAATCTGAAAGTCGTGGCGGATATCGGGCATAATATTACCGTGTTGCAGCGCGGGGAAATTCTGGCTGAAGGCAATTACGCGGAAGTGTCGGCAGACCCGCGCGTTCGCACAGCCTATATGGGAACGGAGGAAGACTAAAATGGCAGCACTCCTCGAAGTTTCCGGCCTTGAGGCATGGTATGGCGAAAGTCAGGCGCTTTATGGTGTTGATCTCCATGTCAATGAAGGCGAAATGATCACAATTCTTGGTCGTAATGGTGTGGGTAAAACCACCACTTTGCGTACCATTATGGGCATTATTCGCAAGCGTAAGGGTGTGATTAAACTGGGCGGCAAGGATTTAATGTCCGTGCCTTTGCATCGCACTGCCCGTTACGGTATGGGATTTGTGCCGGAAGAACGCGGAATTTTTGCAACCCTGACAGTTGAAGAAAACTTGAAGCTTCCTCCTGTTGTTGCCAGCGGCGGCATGAGCCTGGACGAGATTTACGAGCTTTTCCCAAATCTTTTGGAACGTCGCAACAGTCCCGGCACCAAATTGTCGGGTGGTGAGCAGCAAATGCTGGCAATGGCACGCATTTTGCGCACAGGTGTCAAACTTTTGTTGCTGGATGAGCCGACAGAAGGACTTGCTCCGGTGATTGTACAGCGCATTGGCGAAGTACTTTTGAAACTTAAAGAGCGTGGCATGACTGTGGTGCTGGTGGAGCAAAATTTCCGTTTTGCGCGCAAAATCGCCGATCGCTTTTATTTGATGGATCACGGCCAGATGGTCAGTGATTTTCCGGTTCATGAGTTGTCTGATCGTATGGACGAACTCAATAAAGTGCTGGGGGTTTGATATGACAATGATCTTCGGCGTACCTATTCAGGCATTGCTGGGCCAGTTGCTGGTCGGGCTGATCAATGGTTCTTTTTACGCGCTCTTGTCGCTTGGGCTGGCGGTTATTTTCGGCCTTTTGCGGGTGATCAACTTTGCACATGGCGCGCAATATATGCTCGGTGCATTCGTGGCCTATTTGGGTCTGCAATATTTCGGCATGAATTTTTGGGTGGCATTGGTCGTCACGCCAATTGTTGTCGGTTTGTTTGGCGCATTTGTTGAGCGCTTTATGCTCTCACGCCTTTATGATCTCGACCATCTCTATGGGCTATTGTTTACTTTCGGTTTGGCACTTGCGGTGGAAGGTACTTTCCGCTGGCTCTATGGTGCAGCAGGACAGCCTTATTCTGTGCCACCGCAACTTGCAGGCGGCACGAATTTAGGCTTTATGTTCTTGCCGAATTATCGCGCCTTTGTGGTCGTGGCATCTATTGTCGTCTGTATCGCTACATGGGCATTGATCGAAAAAACGCGCCTTGGCTCTTATTTGCGTGCAGCTACAGAAAACCCGACCCTCGTGCAGGTTTTTGGTATTAACGTGCCGGTATTGCTGACGCTGACTTATGCCCTCGGTGCCGGTCTTGCAGGCTTCACCGGTGTGCTTGCCGCACCAATTTATCAGGTTTCGCCATTGATGGGCACCAACCTGATCATCGTGGTGTTTGCAGTCGTGGTTGTCGGCGGTATGGGTTCCATTATGGGTGCAATTGTCACCGGCTTTATGCTGGGTGTCGCAGAAGGGCTAACGAAGGTTTTTTATCCGGAAGCTTCCAATATTGTGATCTTCGTGATCATGGCGATTGTTCTTCTTATCCGCCCTGCGGGTCTGTTCGGAAAGGACGCCTGATATGTCTAACACTCTTGATGCAACATCGGTGCAGCAACACGCAAAACAGGCATCATTCAGTCCGGTAAAAACACTGTTGATCCTCATTGGTCTGGCGCTTTTTCTGGTCGCACCAATGTTTGTCTACCCGATCTTTCTGATGAAGCTTTTAACCTTTGCGATGTTTGCCTGTGCATTCAATCTGCTGCTCGGTTATACGGGGCTCTTGTCTTTCGGTCATGCGGCTTTCTTTGGTGGTGCTGCTTATTTCACCGGTTATGCGGTGAAGGAGTGGGGCATTACACCGGAGCTGGGCCTTGTCGTCGGCATGACGGGGGCGGCCATTCTAGGGCTTGTGATCGGCTTTTTCGCAATCCGGCGTCAGGGCATTTATTTTGCGATGATTACGCTGGCATTGTCGCAAATGTTTTACTTCTTCTGTCTGCAAGCGCCCTTTACCCGTGGTGAAGACGGTTTGCAGGGTATACCGCGCGGCTTTTTGTTCGGGCTCCTCGATCTCAATGTTCAGCTCAACATGTATTACACCGTGCTGGGGATTTTCATCTTGGCTGTTTTCGTGATCTGGCGCTTTATCAACTCGCCCTTCGGCATGATATTGAAATCGATCCGCGAGAATGAGCAGCGCGCTATTTCGCTCGGCTATAATGTGCAGATGTATAAGCTTGGCGCTTTCGTGATGTCGGCCACATTGGCAGGTCTTGCAGGTGGTCTTAAAGCTCTGGTGTTCCAGTTTGCAACGCTTACCGATGTGACATGGCAGATGTCGGGTGAAGTGATCCTGATGACATTGCTTGGCGGCATCGGCACGATGACCGGGCCGATCTTCGGAGCAGGACTTGTTGTGACATTGCAAAACTATCTGGCAACATCCGACATACCGGTGACGATTATCACGGGCGTCGTGTTTATGGCCTGTGTGTTGGTATTCCGTCGTGGTTTGGTGGGCGAGTTCTACGCATCAAGGCTTGGTCGGATGCTTGGTTTTGAACACCGCAAGTAAGTTTTAAATTGCTGAAACAGAATATCTCCGCCCGCGTCTTGGCTGACGCGGGACAGGGGAGGTGTGGAGAAAATTATGGGCGAATATGACTATATCGTCATCGGAGCGGGTAGCGCGGGTTGCGTTCTTGCCAACCGCCTGTCCGAAAATCCCGAAAACCGCGTATTGCTGTTGGAAGCGGGCGGCAATGATAATTATCACTGGGTGCATATTCCTGTCGGTTATCTCTATTGTATCAACAATCCACGCACGGATTGGTGCTTTAAGACTGCTGCCGAACCAAATCTGAATGGTCGCTCGCTGCTCTATCCGCGCGGCAAAGTACTGGGTGGCTGCTCCTCCATCAATGGCATGATCTATATGCGCGGGCAGGCGATGGATTATGATATTTGGCGCCAGCTTGGCTGCGAAGGCTGGGCATGGGATGATGTGCTGCCTTATTTTATGAAGTCTGAAGATCATTATCGCGGCAAAAGCAGCCATCATGGTTCAGGCGGTGAATGGCGTGTCGAGAAAGCGCGTGTGCGTTGGGATGTATTGGACGCGTTTCAAAAAGCGGCCGGTGAAATTGGTATTCCGGCAACGGATGATTTCAACCGCGGCGACAATGAAGGGGCTGGCTATTTTGATGTCAATCAGCGTTCCGGTTGGCGTTGGAATACGGCAAAAGCTTTTTTGCGCCCGGTTAAAAACCGTAAGAACCTGACTATTCTAACCAAAGCGCAGGTCAAGCGTTTGGTGCTGAAAGATGGGGCGGTTATGGGGGTCGAGTTTCACCATCAAGGCAGCTTGAAAACTGAGACTGCACGTAAGGAAGTTATTCTTTCTGCCGGTGCGATTGGTTCGCCACAAATTCTCGAACTTTCCGGCATTGGCAATGGTGCAGTTTTGCAAAAAGCTGGTGTTGACACCAAAGTAGAAGTTAAAAATGTCGGCGAAAACCTGCAAGACCATTTGCAATTGCGCATGGTTTATAAGGTTTCCGGCGTTCAGACGCTCAATGAAAAGGCTTCCTCGCTGATCGGTAAAGCCAAGATCGGGCTGGAATATGCAATGAAACGCTCGGGGCCGATGTCGATGGCACCAAGTCAGTTGGGCGTTTTCACCAAATCATCGCCTGAAAAACAAACCGCTGATTTGGAATATCATGTCCAGCCGGTTTCGCTGGATAAATTTGGCGATCCGGTTCACACATTTCCGGCCATTACTGCGAGCGTTTGTAATTTGCGCCCTGAAAGCCGTGGATCGGTGCATATCAGCAGCCCTGACTTTAAAGTGCAGCCGGATATTCGCCCTAATTATCTTTCCACCGATGAAGACCGGAAAGTTGCGGTGAGCGCCATTAAACTGACGCGTGAAATCGTGAAGCAACCGTCTTTTGCAAAGTTTAAACCGCAAGAATATCTGCCCGGAATTGCTGCGCAAACGGATGAGGAACTGGTGAAAGCCGCAGGGAATATCGGCACGACGATTTTCCATCCGGTCGGCACTTTGCGCATGGGCAGCGATGAGGAAAGCGTCGTGGATGCCCGTTTGCGTTTCCGCAAGCTCAAAGGTTTGCGCGTGGTCGATGCCTCCGTCATGCCACGCATAACGTCTGGAAACACAAACTCTCCAACCATCATGATCGCGGAAAAAGCCGCCGACATGATCCTTGCTGATAACCGTTAAAGGAATTCAGAATGTCTAAAATTGCTTTTATCGGCCTTGGTAATATGGGATTGCCAATGGCACTCAATCTGACCAAAGCAAATCATGATGTGGTTGGTTTTGATCTTTCTGAAGTAAGCTGTAAAGAGGCTGAAAAGCTCGGCATTAAAATTGCGAACTCCGCTGAACAGGCTGTATTATCCGCCGATGTGGTCATCACGATGTTGCCAAAGGGCGAGCATGTTTTATCGGTTTATCAATCGGTAAAATCATCATTGCAATCCAATGCTTTGTTGATTGATTGCTCAACCATTGATGTTGCAAGCGCTAACAAAGCCCATGCACTGGCAGCTGAAGATGAGCATTTATCGGTCGATGCGCCGGTATCGGGCGGCACCGGTGGTGCGCAACAAGGAACACTAACTTTCATGTGCGGCGGTACGGATAAAGCTTTCGCACTGGCAGAACCGATTTTAAAAGCGATGGGCAAAAAGATTGTTCATTGCGGAGATAATGGTGCGGGACAAGCCGCAAAAATCTGCAACAATATGATCCTCGGTATTTCGATGATTGCGGTTTCAGAAGCTTTTGCCTTGGGCGAAAAACTTGGCCTTTCGCATCAAGCGCTGTTTGATGTGGCATCCACGTCATCGGGCCAATGCTGGGCGCTGACCTCTTATTGTCCAGTTCCAGGTCCCGTGCCGACTTCTCCTGCCAATAATGATTATATTCCAGGTTTCGCAGCAGGATTGATGCTTAAAGATTTGCTGCTTTCGCAAGAAGCAGCTCACCAAGTTGAAGCCTCAACGCCACTTGGTGCCAATGCGGCTGAACTTTATCAGCGCTTTACAAATGACGGTAATGGCGCACAAGATTTTTCAGGCATCATCAAAATGCTGAGAGGGCATGCTGATGAATGAAGCAGGTGATAATCGGATTGTTTGGCAGCCTTCGAAAAAGCGTATTGAGGCTTCATCGCTTTTTAATTTCGCACAAAAAACGCATGATCAGCATGGCTGTGAGCCGGATGATTATCAAGGGCTGCTTGATTGGTCGATGACAGAGCCGGAAGCATTTTATAATGCGCTCTGGGACGAGTTGGAGATTATCGGCGATAAGGGTGAGCGTGCCATTGCCCCATCTTATAATATCAAGGATGTATGTTTTTTTCCGGAAAGCCGTTTGAATTATGCGGAAAATCTCTTGCGCGAACCAGATGAGCGGCTGGCCATTATTGCACATCGTGATGATGGCACAAGACGCGAGATTTCCCGCAAAGAACTTTACGATAAAGTGTCAAGTCTGGCGCAAGCCTTGCGAAAAATGGGGGTTGTCAAAGGTGATCGTGTCGGGGCGATTGTTACCCATGATATTGAAGCGATCATCGGTTATCTGGCCACCAGCAGTTTAGGGGCTATCTGGTCATCCTGTTCACCGGATTTTGGCCCCGCCAGTGCATCTGATCGCCTAAGCCAAATTACGCCAAAAGTTCTGATTGCGGTTGCGTCTTATCAATATGCAAGCAAAACAATTGATGTGCTACCGACAATTCGTGAAGTCTGCGCAACTGCCAAACCGGAACAGCTCATTTTAATCACTGAGCAAATGCCTGAATTATTTCACGGCGTAACGACACATCAGTTTGATGCTCTGTTGCAGCAATATAGTCCGCGTAAAATTGATTTTGTGCCGATGCCGTTTAATGCGCCTTTGGCTATTTTATATTCCTCAGGTACAACGGGCGTGCCGAAATGCATTACCCACTCTGCCGGTGGCTTGCTGTTGCAGCATCTGAAAGAGCTGAAACTGCAAAGCGATATTCGCGCCAATGAGCGCTTTTTCTATTTCACCACCTGCGGCTGGATGATGTGGAACTGGCAGGTGTCGGCTTTGGCTTTGGGGGCAACGCTCGTCACCTATGATGGCAATCCGGCCTATCCGACGCAATCACGGCTGATTGATCTGATTGATGCGGAGAAGATTGCAACATTTGGCACATCGGCGAAATTCATTGATGCCTGCAACAATGCTGGTCTCACTCCGCTTGAGAGCCATGATCTTTTATCATTGAAAACCATTCTTTCAACGGGTTCCACACTCATTCCGTCTGCTTTTGATTATATTTATCAAAAGTGGAAAGGCGATGTGCATCTGGCTTCGATTTCTGGTGGCACTGATATTTGTGCTTGTTTTCTAGGTGGCAATCCGCTGCAACCCGTGTGGCGCGGTGAATTGCAAGGTGCAATGCTGGGTATGGATCTCGACGTGGTTGATGAGGAGGGGAGAAGTCTTCCTCGTCCTGCAATGGCGCAAGAGAACGGACAAGCCGGTGAACTCGTATGTCGCAAAGCGCATTTATCAATGCCGGTGAAATTCTGGGGCGATGAGGACGGCTCCCGCTATCATGCGGCTTACTTTGAGCGTTTTTCTGGTCTTTGGGCACATGGAGATTTTGCTGAAAAGCGTTTTTCTGGTGGTTACATCATTCATGGTCGCTCCGACACAACCCTTAATCCGGGTGGGGTGCGCATTGGAACATCTGAAATTTATCGTCAGGTGGAAACTATTGATGTGGTTGAAGAGGCGGTAACAGTTGGTCAGGATATTCATGGTGACCAGCGCATTGTCTTGTTTGTGAGGTTGAAGCCTGATGAGGCTTTAACGGATGAACTGCGTCAGACAATTCGTACGCGCATTCGCTCTGGTGCCAGTCCGCGTCACGTGCCAGCAAAAATTATTGCAATAGAGGCTATTCCACATACGCGCTCCGGAAAAATTTCTGAAATTGCCGTGCGCGATACCATCCACGGGCGTGCAGTGAAAAATCTGGACGCGCTGATGAACCCTGAAGCACTTGAGCTTTATAAAAATATTGCTGAACTGAAAGACTGAGAATATGGCCGATCATCAAGAACCTAAAATTGCGCTTATTACCGGCTCTACCAGTGGAATTGGTTTGGCGATTGCCAAGCGATATTGTGAAGTTGGTTTTCAGGTGGCGATGCATGGGGTGGAAACACCTGAACAAGCGCAGCCTGCACTTGAAGCTGCGGGGAAAGCGGCAAGGCATCAGCCGGTTTATTTTCAGGCGGATTTGAGTGATGATGCACAAAGCGCTGGCCTTGCACCAGCAGTTATTCAACAGTTTGGGCGCATTGATATTCTGGTCAATAATGCGGGCATTCAAAAAGTACAGCCGATAGAAGAATTTGATTATGCGGATTTCAACCGCATTATACAGATCTCGCTTGATAGTAGTTTTCACACTATTCATGCGGCCTTGCCATTGATGAAAAAGGCAGGTTGGGGACGTATCATCAACATTGCCTCAGCGCATGGCTTACGTGCCTCTGTTAATAAAGCACCTTATGTGGCAACCAAACATGCGGTGGTTGGTTTGACCAAAGCGGTCGCGCTGGAAGCCGCAGAATATGGTATTACCTGCAATGCGATCTGTCCGGGTTTCGTGCTGACACCTTTGGTTGAAAAACAAGTGCGTGATCAGGCCAACGCGCACGGTCTTAGTGAAGAAGAAGCCACTCGTAATGTGATTTTGGCAGGACAGCCAACCAAGCAGTTTGTTGGTACCGATGAAATAGCGGAAATGGCTTTTTATCTTTGCGGTGATTGGGCACGCTCCATTACAGGAACTACAATTTCCATTGATGGCGGTTGGACAGCCAAATAGGTGGTTTAAGCGAAAAGTTAAAAAAATCTGGCGCAGTCTTATTCGAATATCATATAAATCTAATATTTATATAACTGCGCCAGCATTATTTTAGTATTTATTAAAATGAAAAGAATCTCATTTAAATAGAAATAAATAACACATAAAATTTATCGTATGACCCGTCAAAATTATACGATTTTAATTGAATAAAGGTAGTTTATTCAATTACTTACGCCGATTGTGCAACCTCTGATTTCTCCCTATAGACAGCCTGTATAATCTATGCGTATAGTTATAACGATCTCTACTAAAGAGATGCTATAAAAGGGAACAATTTGGTATGATATCAAGACGTCAATTCTTGACCTATTCTGCTTTGGCTGGAACCACACTGGCTATGCCAGGTCTTATTCGCAGCGCATGGGCAGCGACGGATACATTAAATATTGGTATTCCTGTGCCTATTTCCGGTCCTTTTGCGGCTAACGGAAAATACGCTTCAATGGGCGCTATTATTGCGTCAGAAGAGGCAGAAAAGAAGCACGGTATCAAAGTTAAAACATTCGATATGGACACAGAAGGCAAACCTGCCACTGCTGTTCGTAAAATGCAGGATGCGATCGAGCAAAATGGGATCAAACTGTTTGCCGGTGGTATTTTGTCTTCTGAATCACTTGCCATGGGCAAAGAGGCTACGAAGGCGAAAGCAACTTTCTTTACCACAGCCGGCGCGGATGAACTGACAGGCGTGGATTGCAATGCCGGTACTTATCGCTGGAGCGTGCCGACATTTGGTGCGATTGAACAGACGGTGCGTCCGATCATCGAACAAATGCCGGAAGTGAAGCGTTGGTACACCATCACCCCACAATATGTGTTTGGTGACGGTCTGCTTAATGCAGCTAAAAACGTCTTTAAAGAAAAAGGCGCGGAGCATGTCGGCAACAGCTATCATTCTCTGACAGAAAAAGAATTCAGTGGTTATCTGACCAATGCGATTGCGGCCAAACCGGATGCATTGCTGATTTTGAATTTCGGTGCGCAATCTTCTGATACATTGCGCCAAGCCATCAGCTTCGGCCTTAAAGATCGTATGAAAATTGTGGTCGCATGGGCGTCCGGTCTTGAGCAATTTGAAGGTTTGGGCCCTGATTTAAGCGAAGATGTTTATTTCGGCGCACAATATTGGCATGGTGTGGATGCACCTGCCAATAATGAATTGGCTGCTCTGACCCAGGCCAAATATGGCGAGACACCGAACTATTCGCTGGCCGGCTCATATTTGATGACCAAATTGTTGATCGATGCAGCTGTGCAGGCTGGCAGCACCGATGGTGAAGCCATTGCAAAAGTGTTGAACGATATGAAATATGCCGGTCTTACCGGTGAAGAACTTATTCGTGGCGGCGATCATCAGGTCATCAAAGATTATTACCTTCTGAAAGGTAAAGCCAAATCCGCAATGAAGGATAAGGTTGATTATGCTGATGTTGTGTCAGCGGGTAAATCATTCCTCGACCCGGAAGCTGCCGGTTGCAAAATGGGCTGATGCCTTTTGCAAGATTAATAAGGTGCGGGCAGATATATTGCCCGCCCGGCTTTATTCATTATCAGGAGAATTCTGGTGATTTATTTATTCCAGATGCTGAACGGCATCGGGCTGGGGATGCTTTACTTCCTGCTCGCCGTCGGACTTAGCGTTATTTTCGGACTATTGCAGTTTGTAAACTTTGCCCATGGTGCATTTTATCTGTTGGGCGCTTATCTGGCTTATGATCTGGTTGAACGCGGTTTCAGTTTCTGGGTAGCAATGCCCGTTGCAACAGTGATTGTGGCAGCACTGGCAGCAATAACTGAAGCATTATTGCTGCGCCGTATTTATAAACTGCCACATACATTCCATATTCTGGTGACTGTTGGAATGGCGCTAGCCATTCAGGAATTTGTCATCATTATTTGGGGACCTTTGGGCGGCAGTGTTTCTGCACCGGCTGCATTAAGCGGTGTCTTCATCTGGGGTGATTTTATTTACCCGCAATATCGTATTTTTGTGATTGTCTTTACAGCTATTCTCGCGGCCCTGTTGTGGTGGTTGCTTGAGGGTACACGCCTTGGCGCGATCGTACGCGCCGGTTCGGAATCCTCCGATAATATGGCGCTGCTTGGTTATAATACATTGCGCATCAATACCGCTATTTTTGCACTCGGTGCTGGTCTTGCCGGGCTTGCCGGTGCGCTTGTGGCTCCAATTCGCGGTGTTGAACCGTTCATGGGTATTGATGCTCTTGGCATCGCCTTCGTTGTGGTCGTGATTGGCGGTATGGGCAGTTATACCGGTGCCTTGGTTGCCGGTATTCTGGTTGGCGTGTTGCAAAGTTTGATGGCTACGATATGGCCGGAAGGTGCGCGTCTGATCATTTATGTCGGTATGGCACTGGTTATTATTTCAATGCCGCGCGGCCTGTTCGGGAGAGCATAAATCATGAAAACCCTGAACAATCCTTATTTTCAGTTTTTACTTGCCGTTGCGGCTGTTCTGATCATGCCGATCTTTATGAAATCCGGTATTCTCGCAACGGAAATCCTGATTTTTGCGCTTGCTGTAACAGCTTGTAACTTGCTGCTTGGCTATACCGGCCTTTTATCCTTCGGGCAGGGGATTTTCTTTGGTTCCGGTAGTTATATCGCCGGTATCCTGCTCACCCGCACCGGCCTTCCGGTAGGCGTTATGTTGCCGATAGCAATAGTGAGTGGTGCAGCCTTGGCCACTTTGGTCGGTTGGTTTGCCATTCGCAGACAAGGTGTTTACTTTGTAATGCTGACGCTCGCCTTCTCACAGTTGTTTTTCTTCCTCGCTTATACTTTCAGCGATATTACCGGTGGTGATAACGGTCTTCTGGATGTACCGCGCCCAAGCTTTGGCGGAACTGTGCTTTCATCGACATGGTCATATTACACCTATGTCGCGATTATCTTCCTCGTGGTTTTTGCTCTTCTTTTACGTGCAATTCAATCCACTTTCGGCCGTACGCTGATTGCCATTCGTGAAAACGAAGAACGCGCCATTGCGGTTGGTTTCCCGATCAAAGCGTTTAAAGTGGCAGCTTTTGCCATCTCCGGCGCGGTCACTGCATTGGCAGGCGCATTGCATGCGATGTTGATTGGTGTCGCACCACTGACAAGCATTGAACACCACACCAGCGAAATGATCCTGATTATGACCATTATCGGCGGCAGTACCAGTCTGATTGCTTCCGTTATTGGTGCCGCAAGCTATCTGCTCTTGGCTGATTGGCTTTCGGTGATCTGGCCGCGCTGGCTGCTGTTGTTGGGATTGGCACTGATCGTTGTTTCGCTTTTTGCACAAAAAGGTCTCTGGGGTCTGTTGGAAAAATTAGTGGCGGCACTCACTTCAAAAGAGGAAAGCGCAAAAAAAACAGATGCAGGCGAGGAGAAGTGACATGAGTGCAATGCATCAACCAAACTCTGCCACTCAAGTAGCTCTTGAAACAAAAGGCGTTGGCATCACTTACGGTAAATTCGTGGCTCTGGCGGATGTTGATCTGTCGATCAAAGCCAATAGTGTGCATTCGATCATCGGCCCAAATGGTGCTGGTAAAACGACCCTCTTTCATGCTCTGACCGGACGTGTGAAGGCCTCTTCAGGCTCAATCCATCTTTACGGAAAAGATATTACGCCAGCATCTGCCGAAGAGCGCGTACAGCTTGGCGTTGCCCGTTCTTTTCAGGTGACCAGTCTTTTCCCGACGCTGGATGTCTATGAAAATTTGCGTCTTGCAGCGCAGGGCAAAACGCCTTGGGCTGCGCTGGCACCATGGCGCAGTGCCGATAGCAATGTGGAAACACGCGAAACCGCAGAATATGTGATGGAGCGTTTGAACCTCACTCATGTGCGTTCGCGTGCGGCTGGTGAACTTTCCCACGGCCAGCAAAGGCGTTTGGAAGTCGGCATGGCAATGGCCTCCAAGCCGCTTGTTATCCTGATGGACGAACCGACATCCGGCATGGGGATTGATGATATTGAAGATATGAAGCGGCTGATCAAAGATTTAGGCCGCGATCATACTGTGCTGTTTATCGAGCATAATATGGGCATTGTAATGAATATCAGCGATACCGTGACGGTAATGAGGGCAGGGCGCAAACTGGTTGAAGGCCCACCGGCATTTGTGCGCGACGATCCGGAAGTGCAACGTGCTTATCTTGGCAATATGATCACGGGAGATATCGCATGAGTGCTTTTCTTCAGGTAGATAATATTCATAGTTACTACGGCAAAAGCCACATCATTCAAGGCGTCTCGCTGGAAGTGAATGAGGGGGAAATTGTCACGCTTCTTGGCCGCAATGGTGCTGGTAAAAGCTCGACGCTGAAATCGATCAGTGGCTTGCTGACACCAGCCAAAGGCAAGATCACGCTGGGCGGAAAAAACATGGCAGGCTTGCCTGCCTATAAGGTTTCGCAGCAAGGCTTGGCATTGGTGCCGGAAGATCGCGGCATTTTCAGCATGCTGAGCGTTGAAGAAAATCTTCAGATTTCCCAGCGTAAAAATTCACCCTGGTCGATGGCCGATATTTATCAGATTTTCCCGCGCCTTGAGGAGCGTCGGAAAAATGGTGGCAGTCAGCTGTCGGGTGGTGAGCAGCAGATGCTCTCGATTGCGCGTGCGCTGCTCAATAATCCCAAGCTCTTGATGCTGGATGAGCCGGTCGAAGGTTTGGCACCTGTCATCGTTGAGGAAATCGTCAGCCAGATCCAGAAAATCCGTGCTGCAGGCGTACCTATTTTGCTTGTTGAACAGAATTTGGCGGTTTGTACGGCATTGGCCGACCGCCACTATATTCTGGAGCTGGGACGTATTGTTTATCACGGAACTGCACAGGAATTTATTGCCGATACCGATGCACGCGACCGCTATTTAGGTGTGAAAGCGAATTAACATGCCGTGTTTGCCGAAGGAGGCACACTTTCTATGTCTAATATGATTGTCGATGAAAACCGCTTATGGAACAGCCTGATGGAAACCGCCAAAATGGGCGGTCTTCCAAATGGCGGTGTAGCACGATTAACGCTCACCGAGCATGATAAAAATGTCCGAGATTGGCTGACAGCCCAATGTGAAAAACTTGGCATGAGCGTTAAAGTTGACGAAGTTGGTAATATGTTTGCACTACGTGAAGGGCGTAATAATACACTTGCTCCTATCGCGATGGGCAGCCATCTGGATACGCAGCCGACCGGCGGCAAATTCGATGGTATCTTGGGTGTTTTGGGTGGTTTGGAAGTTCTGCGCACATTGGATCAGAGTGGCTATGTCACCGAAGCGCCATTAATGTTGGTCAACTGGACCAATGAAGAAGGTTCCAGATTTTCGCCTGCCATGCTTGGTTCTGGGGTGTATGCTGGTGTTTACAGCCGTGATTATGCCGATAATCGTGAAGATGTTGAAGGCGTGAAGTTTGGCAACGCTTTGGATGATATTGGCTATCGTGGCGAAGCAACAAAGCAAGAAACAGCATTTGGAGCTATGTTTGAACTCCACATCGAGCAAGGGCCTATTCTGGAGGCAGAAGAAAAGCTGATCGGTGTTGTTCAGGGCGTGCAGGGCATGCGTTGGTATGAAGGCCGCCTGTTTGGTTGTGCGGCTCATACCGGCTCTACCCCGATGTCCATGCGTCGCAATGCTTTGCTCGGTGTTTCGCGTTTGATTTCTTATATTGATGATCTGGCACACACCCATGCACCGCATGCAGTGGGTACCATCGGCTTTATGGAAATTACGCCAAATTCAACCAATGTTATTCCGGGCGAGGTGCATTTCACCGTCGATATTCGCCATCCGGATGATGCGGTACTCGATGAAATGGAAGCTCGTATATTTGAAATGTTTGAAACGCAGAAAGAACAGATCGGTCTGACCGGCTCGCTGAAATGTATTTCAAAAACTGATGCGGTTGTATTCGATGCTGATTGTATTGAAGCGGTTCGTCGTGCGGCTGACAAGCATGGTTATGGCAATATGGATCTCATTTCTGGCGCTGGACATGATGCAGCGCATACGGCGACAATCGTGCCGACGACTATGATTTTCGTGCCGAGCGAGGGCGGTTTGAGCCACAATGAAGCCGAAGCTACCAGTTCGTCGGAATGCACTGCCGGTGTACAAGTGCTGCTTGATGCTGTGCTTTATTATGACCGCAAGGTTGCAGAACAGCAGAGTGCAGTTTGAGGATAAATAATGCGCATTTTGATTGCTCGTCTTAACCACGAGACCAATAGTTTTTCTCCCGTAGTTACAAATTTACAGTCCTTCAATCCGCATTATGGTGATGACGCTGCAAAGTTTGCCGATGGCTCTAATACGGCATTGGGTGCCTTCTATGCTTATGCTTTGGGCAAAAATGCAGAGATTATCGTGCCATTGGCGGCAACGGCCAATCCAAGCGGCCCGGTTGAAGACGAAGCGTTTGAACGCCTCGCCGCTGCCATCACTGATGGGGTTACCAAGGGGTGCGATCTTATTCTGCTTGATCTGCATGGTGCGATGGTCACGCGCTCATTTGATGACGGTGAAGGGGAGTTGTTACGCCGTGTGAGAGCTATTGCACCAACTACTCCAATCGGTGTGGCGCTCGATCTGCATGGTAATATTACGCAGGATATTTTGGATAATTGCGATTGCATCGTTGGTTTTAAAACCTATCCGCATATCGATATGTATGCGACAGGCAAGCACGTCACCCGTATCATCGACAAGATATTCGATGATGGTTTGCAGCCGAAACAGGCGTTTAACCATCCACCAATGCTTGCCGCGACATTGCGTATGAATACCAATGAAGATTGTGCTATGACGGATATCATAAATTTGGCAAAGGAGATCGAAAAGCGCGAAGGCATCCATGCGGTTTCAGTTTTTGGTGGTTTCCCGATTGCCGACTTGAAAGAAACCGGCCTTTCAATCGTTGTGGTGGCAGATAGTGATGCTCTGGCTAAGAATGTTGCCGCTGAAGTGGCACAAGTGGCATGGCAACGTCGTGACGATTTTTTGTATACCGAAACGCCGCTGGAAATATCTGTGAGCGAAGCAAAGGCTGAGCGTCAGAAACACAACAAAGGTTATGTGCTGATGCTCGATCATGGTGATAATTGCATGTCCGGCGGCACTTGCGATAATATGGATGTGTTGCAGACGTCCATTCAGGCAGGGCTGAAAAATATAATTGCTGGTCCTTTTAGCGATCCTGAGGTAGTCGAGCAATTATTTGCAGCCGGTGTCGGGGCCGAAGTGACCATTGAACTTGGCAATAAGATCGTCGCAGATGATTTTGTTGCACCTCAACCACCACTTAAATTAACCGGTACAGTAACCGCGCTAAGTGACGGTGATTATGTCGTTTCTGGCCCGATCTATACCGGTCAATTGTGCCATATGGGACGTGCTGTTGCATTTAAGACCAATGCAGCAATTATTCTGATTACAGAAATGCCGCACGAGCCTTGGGATTTAGGCGTTTTCA
Organism: Paenochrobactrum sp. BZR 201-1; assembly: GCF_044987585.2. NCBI lineage: Bacteria > Pseudomonadati > Pseudomonadota > Alphaproteobacteria > Hyphomicrobiales > Brucellaceae > Paenochrobactrum > Paenochrobactrum sp. BZR 201-1. Next base: position 27,992 of record NZ_JBJDRZ020000037.1, read on the forward strand.
ACTGCGCCAATATTGACCCTTTGCAATGCGATTACCTGATATTAAAGTCGCGCATGTATTGCCGTCCGGTATTCGAACCTCAGGCTCTGGCTGTTGTTGAATGTGCGAGCGGTGGCGTAACAAGTTCTAATTACCAATTGTTTTCGTTTAAGAAATTAGCAAGGCCGATTTATCCGTTAGATAATGAGAGCGTCTGGCAGTGACAGGATGAAATATGGATCAAGTGTCAGGCAAAAATGATAAGACGGTTAAGTTCAAGCGAATTAAACTTTCTGATCAGATAGCCGAAGATTTACGACGCACAATCGCGCGTGAAAAAATGGTTCCCGGTGATCGCTTGCCGCACGAAAAAGCATTAATGGAGCATTACGGTTGTGCCAAAGGCACGATCAGAGAAGCGCTGAAAGCTTTGGAAGTTGAAGGCTTGATTGCCATGCAATCCGGCCCCAACGGGGGGCCGGAAATTCAACCGGCATCGCTTGAAATTGCTATTCAGCAATTGCGTCAATATATGCATTTTCAGACACTGACTTTTCAAAATGTTTATGAAGTTCGCAAATCCATTGAAGTGGCACTGGCGCTGAGCGTTGTCGGCAAATTGACGGATGCAGATTATCGCAAACTGGAAAAGAATATTGCGATTTGCGTGGAAGCCAACCGTGACGGCGATCGCGCTGTCGGGCGCACGGCGGAAACGGAGTTCCATGATATACTGTGTGATGCTTCCGACAATCCACTGTTGATTTTCATCTGCCGTTTTCTCAACAGTCTGTTGCGTGATCTGGTGAGTTTTCGCTCGCCAAGCCTTACCGAGCATGAGCAGTTTGGTGATCATAATGTGGAAAGCCATATTGCACTGGTTGAAGCTTTCAAGCGGCAGGACAGAGATGCTGTTGTGCATATTATGAAAGAACATATGTGTTGTGCCGAAGATTTTATGTGCCGGCTCGATGCTGCTTTTAACAGCGATTTGCTGAGCCGTACCTCGGGATAAAACAAAAAAAAGCCGCGATTTACACGGCTTTTTTAAAGTTTTGAACGAACTAAGTATTTAGTTCGTTTTTATAAACCTGACCATCTTTCATAATCAGTTTGAAGTTTTTGTCCGGATCGGCAATGAGATTGATGTCTTCCAGCGGGTTGCCGTCCACCAGCAGCATATCCGCAGCCGCACCGGCTTCAATCACACCGACAGGCAATGCATAAGGGTTGCGCGGGCCTGACATTGCCAATAATTGCGCATTGGTATGGGTTGCCATTTTCAAGACATCGGCATTATCAAACCAGCGGGCAATTTTTGCTAGTTGTTTGCCTTGGGTGAGAGTTCCTTTTGGGTTGAACAGAATATCTGTTCCCCATGCCATTTTTACATTATATTTTTGTCCCAGATCAAAAGCGCGCATTGTGCCTTGAGCCACCATTTTTTGTTGGTCGCGTTGAATTTGGGTTGGATACACATTGGAATCTTCATCAGCCAAAAACGGCTGTAAGCTCCACCATGCACCGGCATCAGCAATTTGTTTGACGGTTTCTTCATCTGCAAGCTGGCCATGCTCAATCGACTTCACTCCACAAGCAAGCGCACGCTGGATACCAGCAGATGTGTAGACATGAGAGCACACATAAGTACCCCAATCGGAGGCTGCAGCAACGGCTGCGCGGATTTCGGCTTCCGTGAACTGGATTGAATCAAAAGGGTCATAGGTCGAGGCAACACCACCACCAACCAAAATTTTAATCTGACTGGCCCCCAGCATTAATTGCTCGCGCACACGACGCAGTACTTCTGCCTCACCATCTGCAATAGCCGCAATGCCGGCTGCTTCTGAAAGGCTTAAATCATTGCTGCTATGGCGCGGAACGTCGGTGCGCAAACGGAAATCGCCGTGGCCGGATGTTTGCGAAATCATCGCGCCGGACGGATAAATACGCGGGCCTACGATGCGGCCTTCATCGATCGCACGTTTCAGCGCAAAAGAAGGGCCACCAACATCTCGAATGGTGGTGAAGCCGCGCATCAATGTTCTTTGCGCTTCTTGCGCTGCAACCAGATGGATGTAAGCCACATCAGATGTCATCGCGACCATCTGCGGAATGGCTGCCAGAATACTGTGCCAATGGGCATCAATCATGCCGGGCATGAGAACACGATTGCCGCCGTCAATTATTTTTGCATTCTCAATACTTTCATTGGCAGCAATGAAATTTTCAATACGATTTTTGACGATAAGGAGGCTTTTGCCTTCGATAAGTTTGGCATCTCGACCATTAAAGATACGGATATTCTTTAGCACCGTTGGCTGGTCCACATTTTCTGCGGCTAAGGCAGAACTGCTGCCAACTCCAACGGCTGCCATAGTTGCCATAAGACCATGCAAAACAGAACATCTTGAGATCGACTGGCTAACTCGATCGGTCAATTCCATGATGATATTACTGTGGCACAGACAACCAAAGCCATGGGCATAATTTTGATAACGCGCACCTAATCCGACAATCATAGGAAACCTCAACCTTTTGAATGATCTGTTATTTTTGTAGCATAAGATCGTCGGGCTGGAATATGTAATTTCAAAATATTTTTAATATACGGCAAGCAACTAGCCATGATATATTTTCGTTTTATGATGAAGATGGGTTTTTGACCTAATTTGTTCAAAATTGTAACTTAAAATACTTATTGTTTAATATTTATCAATTGCTTTGGGAAATACAAATGGCAACTTATCATCCGCCTAAAATTCCGTCATCTCAGATAACACCACAGCGTGTTTATAATCAGCGCCGGGAGTTTTTAAAACTGGCGGCAATTGGTTTAACATCACTCAGCGGTACGATGAATGCCGGAGCGGCAGCACTTAATACGATTGCCAGCGCGTATAAAACAGACGAAAAGCTTACAGCTTTCAAGGATGTTACTACTTATAATAATTTTTACGAATTTGGCATGGCCAAGGATGATCCATCAAAACTTTCCGGCAATTTCAAGCCGCTACCGTGGACGTTGACAATTGATGGAATGGTTAAAAAGCCGGTCCAATTTGATCTCGATAGCTTGATGAAAGAACTGACCATCGAAAACCGTATCTACCGGATGCGCTGTGTTGAGGCGTGGTCGATGGTTATTCCGTGGGATGGTTTTCCTTTGTCTGCATTACTCAAAAAGGTTGAGCCATTGGGTAGAGCAAAATATGTGCAATTTGAAACGGTTGTTCGTCCTGATGAAATGCCGGGGCAAAAAGGTTTTTTTCAAGCACTCGACTGGCCATATGTGGAGGGCTTGCGTCTCGATGAAGCTATGCATCCGCTGACATTGCTGGCAGTTGGTCTTTATGGCGAAACATTGCTAAATCAAAATGGCGCACCGCTTCGTCTTGTCGTGCCATGGAAATACGGTTTTAAAGGTATTAAATCGATTACGCGGATCACATTAACAGATCAGGAACCTAAAAATACCTGGCAGATTGCCAATCCGCTGGAATATGGTTTTTACGCCAATGTTAATCCAAACGTCGATCATCCGCGCTGGAGCCAAGCAACGGAACGCAGAATTGGCGAAGGTGGTTTTTTTAGCTCCAATCGCCGGCCGACACTTCCCTTTAATGGTTATGCCGATGAGGTGGCAGGTCTTTATGCGGGCATGGATTTGAAAGCGCATTTTTGATGCGACAGATATCTTTTCATAGCGTTAAAAAATACCAGCCGGTTGTTAATTTGGCGATTTACTTGATGGGAATGATACCAGCGATCTGGTATTTTTATTTAGGGGCAGTCAATCAGCTGGGGGCTGATCCAGTCAAGACCTTTGAACAAGCGCTTGGTCTTTGGGCTTTACGATTTTTAATTTTGACTTTGGTAATATCGCCGCTGCGTGATGTGGTTGGTTGGAATTTTGTTCGTTACCGCCGCGCTCTTGGCTTGTTGAGTTTTTATTATGCTCTCATGCATCTGGCAGTCTATCTGCTGCTTGATCAGGCAATGGATTTTTCAACTTTATGGGATGATGTGATGAAACGGCCATTCATCATGTTCGGCATGATCTCGTTCATTCTGCTCGTGCCATTAGCACTGACATCCAACAATTTTGCCATCCGCAAAATGGGGCGCAAATGGTTGTGGTTACACCGGCTGATTTATGTCGTTGCAATATTGGTGTTATTGCACTTTTCTTTATCAGCTAAAGTGCTGAGCCTTAATCATTATTTTTACATCAGCCTGATCATCTTGTTATTATTATATCGTATTCGTCGACTTTTCATAAAAAAACGCCGCAATATGCAATAAATTTAATGAAATTGCTTATTGCTTGGGCTTGAGATGGATGACAATATCCACTTTTGCAATCTCATAACCAGCCGGTGCTTCCGGCAGACGATTAATAATCGTATCGCCGGCAGGTGCATCGACAATGCGGTCTTCATCCTGCACATAAAAATGATGGTGATCACCGGTATCCGTATCAAAATAGACCCGTTCACTGCCTGTACAGATGCGGCGCAACAAACCTGCCTCACTAAAGTGATGAAGCGTATTGTAGATTGTCGCTAGGGATAAATTTTGGCCTGTTGTTTGAATCTCCTGAAATAAATCATCTGCTGTGATGTGGCGGTGTGTAGCGCCGAAAAGCAATTTACCAATATTCAGGCGCTGCTTTGTCGGGCGTAAACCCACTTTTCTGAGGCGTGCAGAAATTTCCAGCGCACGCAAATCTTCTGTTTTATCTGATGATAAAAATCGTTTGCGGGTTTCCTCAGGTATGAAAAGCATGTGATAATCCGATATTTTGCAATTGAGTGATCGGCTTTGATTTTTAAAAATACAAAGCTAATCACCACAATAGGCGAAAATAAATTTTGGTCAATATATTTGCAATTGATTTGCACCTGCATTTGATTAAATGGCTATATCAGGATTATAGTTTTAAAATAAATTTAAGAACGAGCTCTGTCTTGCCGGAAGGGGCAGTTTCCGCCTCAGGCAAACCAGTTTGTAGAAAACGGGCTTTATATAAAACATGCGCCGATGCCGGATTGTCTATTACAGTTCTGGCTCGCAATTGTTGAAATCCTAATGCGCGAGCATAGTCCGTTGCCAACATCAATGCCTGATAAGCAATATTGCGACCTCTGAAATCAGGCCCGACCCAATAACCAATTTCGGCATCTTGATCGGTAAAATCAAACAAGACCAGACTACCGACAAATCGATCAGTTTCAGCGTCAGCAATTGTTAAGACTGCCAGTTCCCCACTGCGCAAGCCATCAGCGATAGCGCCAACAATCATTTCGCTCATAATAGCGGGTGTGTAATGTTCAAGCGGTAAATGGCCAAATTGTTTAACCGCAGCATCCGCAGTGCCGGCGGCATAAGCGTGAGCATCATCTTGTTTCATTGCGCGTAAAATAACCTGCCCATTGCTGACTGGTAAATGCTCTAACAAAGATGTTTGGGGTGTATTGCGTGTCATACCGAGCTTTTGCCTTTTTGATTATTTAGTTTACTCAATCAGTATCAAACGTAATTCGCTTGACTCGAACAGTGTTCGATAAATAAACATATACACGGCAAAAAAGTCAAGCAGCAGGGAAGTAACGATATGACGGAACAATCAGGTAAAGTGAAAACAGGGCAATCTGTCTGGTTAAAACCAGCTAAACCTGTGCGCGATGTTCCCGCCTTATCAAAAGAGCGTATTCTGGATGCCGCCCTGGAAATTCTTAATAAGGAAGGACTGGCAGGGCTAACGATGCGCAAGCTAGCCCGAAATTTGAATGCAGGCGCGGCTTCACTTTATTGGTATGTAGAAACCCGTGATGAAGTGCTGGAACTTGCACTTGATGCAGTATTAGGCGATATTGGCTATCCACCCGAAAGCGAGGATTGGCAAGCCACATTGATTGCCTATATGCATGAATGGCGGCGCGTTTTATTGCGCCATCACTGGGCACCCGCATTGATCGGTTTTCGCCCTTTTATTGGGCCTAATGCCTTGGAACGCTCTGAATATTTACGACGAACTTTGATGCATTCAGGTCTTGATACAGTGGAAGTCATTCAGGCAGGCTATGCATTATCGAATTTTATGATCGGCTCGGTGGTCACCCAAATTGCATGGCAAAGCGGAGGCGGGGATAATACACACCCGCAGATCAAAGAATTCATGCAGGCTCAAGCGCAAAAATATCCGCTGCTTGCATCGCAAATGGCCTATGATTTAGGCGACTGGGATGCCAGCTATATCAAAGGATTAAACTGGATTATTCGCGCTCTTGTTAAGGCATAAAACCTAATGTTCAAAATAATTGCTTGCGAATCGCATAAGTATTCACTTATGTATTACGTATGACTGAAAACGATATTTTTAAAGCACTTGCTGATCCGACACGCCGTGCAGTTTTTGAAAAGCTGGCGAACGGACATATGAATGCCAGCTCTTTAAGAGAGGGGATGGCTATCAGCCAGCCAGCTATGTCGCAACATTTGGCAGTATTGCGCAGTGCCGGCTTGGTTCGTGAAGAAAAAGTCGGGCGTTATGTTAATTATGAGGTTAATCCGGATGGGTTGGCGCTTATAGCGCAATGGTTTGATAAATACCGTACTTATTGGCCGACACGAATTGATGATCTGAAGCTGTTGCTGAAGGATATGGATCAATGAGCGAGAAAAACGTTGCAGATAAAAGCAAGACCCTTGTTTTTGAATATGAGCTGGAAGCAACACCGCAAAAACTATGGCGGGCACTGACTATCGCTGAGTTTCGTGCCAAATGGCTGCCCGAGTTGGCGCAACAGCAAGCCGAGCCAGGCTCGCTCATCCCGCAGAAACAGATTTGTTATAAAATACGTGAGAAAACGCCACCGTTTCTGGAATCGCATATTACATTTCGCATCTCCGTTAGAGACGATGGTAAAGCTTTATTGACGATTATTCATGAACTGACAGATACATGCGTCCGCCCGATGTCTCAGCCAGCTAACAATAATCAATCACCATTGATGATGGCTGCCTAAAGGCATTCTTTTCAATAAAAAAGTGAATAACGGAGGTCGTCGATGCACGAAACTCTTCAACTCGTCCCTATGGTAATTGAACAATCAGAAAAAGGAGAGCGCTCTTTTGATATTTACTCCCGCTTGTTGCGTGAGCGGATTATCTTTTTGAATGGCGAAGTTAATGACACGATTTCTGCGCTTGTTTGCGCGCAATTATTGCTGCTTGAAGCGGAGAGTCAGAAAAAGCCGATACATCTATATATCAATTCTCCGGGTGGTTCTATGACCAGTGGCCTGGCCATTTACGATACAATGCAGTTTATCCATGCACCGGTGCATACATTATGTATGGGCACAGCCCGATCCATGGGATCATTTTTATTAATGGCCGGTGAGACTGGGCACCGCTATGCTCTACCCAATGCCAGTTTGCATGTGCATCAACCATTAGGCGGATTTCAAGGTCAGGCATCGGATATTTTTATTCAGGCTGAGGAAATGCGTAAAACCAAACATAAAGTAATCGATTTTTACGCCAGCCATTGTGGTCGCTCTTATCAAGAGGTTGAGCGCAAACTGGATCGTGACTGCTTTATGGATGCGAAAGAAGCACTTGAATGGGGCTTAATTGATCATATTTTGCAGAAAAATACACCTGTTTAAGGTGAAAAACATAAAAATGAGGTGCTTTTCGAAGGTTAAATTGACTTTTTGAAGCGCTGCATCTAAATATAGAACACAAATTGCTCAGGAGATTTATGCGCAGAAGCTAAGAAATTGGATCGCGTCAAGCGGCTGATAAACGGGAAGTTACTTCGCCGTGCTTTTGTGCTGTGCTCTATAAAGCTCTCAATCATTATGTCTGTTTCAGAGTTTTGGTCCACTCGATCAAAATATCAATATTCTGCTGCAAGCTGATGATTTATTGGCACAGAGTGCCTGCTTACACTGATCCCACATTTTAAAAATATGCAAAAACGCGGCTTTTATAAGCCTTTCACCGTTTCTGCATCTCTGCATTTTTCAAATGGCACCTGCATATATTTTTTTAAAAAACAGGTGTTTGGGTGATATGATGAATATATCAAAATTGGAGCCCAAGGTGCTCGAAATGCTGTCACGTGGCGGCAGGGTTGTGTTGGAAAAAGATGAACGTAATAAAGTGATCGATGCCGATTTTATTACACGTGAAGGCTGGTTTATGGATGGTGTCGGTTTGCCACAATTCATCAATTTACGAGCCAAAAAATTGATCCGCTCAACACAAGGCAGTGACTATTACATCTCTCGTGATGGCATAGTTAGCCTGCAAACTTCCCGACAACAGGCGAAGAAGTGAGCTCAATCTCGCTCATATCTGCTTTTTCTGCTAAAAACTGCTTGCGCTTTCGCCAAAACAAAGTGCAAGCAGCGTTTTTTAGTCTTTAACATATTGGTCTTTTAACAATGAACTCATTGAAACTGGCAGATAATCGTCAATTGGTATGGCATGAGTGGGGCGCAGTTGATGGCCGTGTTGTCATTTTTTGCCCGGGCGCCGGAATGGCCGGTCGTTTCGTTTTTGGTGAGCGAGATGCAGAAGAACTCAATTTAAGAATGATCTCTGTTGATCGTGCAGGATTGGGTGGTTCAGATGCTGATCCGCAGAAAACCCTTGCAAGCTGGACACAAGATATTGAGCAATTGCTCAATCATTTAGAGGCGGAAGCACCGCTTGCCATAGGCTTTTCACAAGGTGCAGTTTTTGCTTATGCATTGGCGGCAGTCAATCTTGTTGAAGCGCTCACGATTGTTTCAGGGCAGGATGAATTGTCTCATCCTGCAGTTATAAAGCAATTGCCGGATTCTGTTGCTGTGATGGTCGAACGTGCAAACTCTGATAAATTGGCATTGGAAACAGAAATTGCACAATTTGCGACTGCTGAATGGCTCTGGCAGATGATTGAAACTATGAGCGCCGAGCAAGACCGTGCTTATTATACACAAGGAGATTTCGCTCCGCATTATCGCGCTGCACTCGATGCTGGTTTTGTTCAAGGTGCAGCGGGTTATGCCCGTGATACTATTTTGGCAATGGCACCATGGCCATTTAAACTTGAGGAAATTAATTGTCCGGTGCAATTATGGTATGGTCTGGCTGATACCAGTCCTGTGCACTCTCCGGATTTTGGCGAGACACTGAGCAAGCGGCTTCCTTGCGTTAAACTTAATCAAATTGAAAGCAGCGGAAGTGCAGTTTTATGGACACAGTCGCGTGAGATATTGATGCAGTTAGCGGCGGGAAAATATTAATATTTGAGAAGTTTGCTTTGTCATGCTCTCCTTCATTATAAAAGTAAGTAATTTGCTCTTTGACAAGTGATAAAAATGCTTTGAAAACTATCTCTTATTAAAAATTGGTCATAAAAGGGGAAATGCTCCCCTTTTTATGCTTGATTTTAAGCTTAATCAATTCGCTGATTTTAACTCAAGACTTCCAGTTTGTGTCATACCGGAAGCCAGATAACCACCATCGACAGCAAGAATATGACCATTGACGTATTTGGCTTGAGGGGACGCCAGATAACAAACAGCTGCGGCAATATCATCTACTTCTCCCAAATGACCGGAAGGGATCATTGGTAGCAATTTTGCTCTTGTTTCATCCGTATAAGCAGCTTCTGTCATCGCAGTCACAATAGCGCCCGGTGCAATTGCGTTGGCTGTGATTCCATAAGCGCCAAGTTCCAGAGCAAACTGGCGTGTGAGGCCGGAAATGGCGGCTTTTGAAGTGCCATAGGCCACGCGCCCCACACCTGCGCGGCTACCGCTAATCGATGCCATATTAATGATGCGGCCATAGCGCTTCTTGACCATGTCACGGGCTGCACGTTGCGAACATAAAAATGTGCCCGTCAGGTTTATAGCCATTAAGCGGTTCCATGCATCAAGCGGAAAATCAAGAAGCGGCTGTACCACTAAAATTCCGGCGCAATTAACCAGAATATGGCAACTGCCACGCCAATGGGCGGTTTGCGTGAATGCATTCTCGACTGATTGCGGGTCGGAAACATCAAGCTTGATACCAAGCGCTTTTTGGCCTTGTGCATGAATAAGGGCAACTGTTTCGTCAATGCCTTCCTGATTGAGATCGGCGACAACGACAGATGCACCTCTATCAGCTAATTGAAGTGCGCAGGCGCGCCCGATGCCGGAACCTCCACCTGTCACCAATGCTACGTCATTGATTTCATTATTATCCATTTCAGCGCCCCATCATTGTGTCTGGTAGCCATGTCACGATGATAGGGAATAAGAAGATGAGCACAACTGTGAAGAGCTCCATAATTACAAACCAAAATGATCCTTTAAAGACATCCGACAGTGATGTTTCGCGGTCGATGCCAGCTATCACAAAGCAATTGAGCCCGACTGGGGGTGTGATGAGGCCGATTTCACACATTTTGACGCTGAGAATACCGAACCAGATCGGATCAAAACCAAGCTGAACCACTGTCGGGAACATGATCGGCAGCGTGATCACCATCATCGAGAAAGCATCCAGAAACATGCCAAGCGGGATGTAAACCAACAACAGCAGTGCAATCACGGCATATGGTGGAATATCACTGCTGACCACAAAACTGGCGATCGCATGGGGTAACTGGATAAGTGTTAGAAAATAACTAAAAATACCTGCACCAATCATGGTGAAAAGGATCATGACGGTAGTGGCTGAGGTTGAGCGGAAGCTTTCAACCAATTCACTACGCAAATGACCAGAGCGGTGAGCAAGCAACATCAAAAATGCGGCTATTGCACCTATCGCTCCTGCTTCCGTTGGAGTGACGATGCCTAAGTAAATACCACCCAGTACAACAATAAACAGAACCAGCACCTGCCACGCTTCCACGGTTCCGCGGATACGTTCACCCCAAGGTGTTGCCGGTACACGTGCTGCCTGGTTCATGCCGGTGCGGCCGATAATGCTGATGCCGATCATAAAGACAACAGTTGTCAAAATACCCGGAATAAAACCTGCAATCAGCATTTTACCGGCTGAAACTTCGGTTAATGCTGCATAGAAAATCAGCAGAACACTTGGTGGGATCAAGACGCCAAGAACACCACCAGCGGCAACACTACCGGCTGCAAGACGTGGATCATAGCCGGCCTTTTTCATTTCCGGAATGGCAACGGCGCCAACGGTGGCAGCAGTTGCAACACTTGAACCAGAGGTGCAGGCAAAACCGGCACTGGTTAAAATACCAGCCATCGCTAAACCACCGGGTAAATGCCCGACCCATTTATTTGCAACACGAAATAAGCGTTTGCCGACCTGCGCATGATGGGCAAAAGCGCCCATAAGAATAAAGAGTGGAATAACGGTGAGCGTATAAGAAGCCGACTGAGTAAAAGAGAATGATTTCAGGCGATTAAGCAAAAATGGCAGATCTTCAATCATGACAATGCCTAAAGCACCAGAGAGCGCAAGCGCTGCAAAAACCGGTGTGCCAATCGCCATCAATACAAAGATCATTGTAACCGCAATTGTTGCGACTAATGTTGTATCCATTGGTAAATTCCGTTTTGACTAGTCAACCAATTGTTGACCTTAAAATATGCGGGCAGGGCTTTTACAAAAGCTGACTGGCGGTGACTGCAGGCAGTTGACGGTGCGGATCGCGCCCTGTCAAAACCAGTAAGGCATGGAGAAGTGTTTGCACAACTGCCAGCCACAAGCCGATGGCTACTGCGATTTTTGTCCACCAAATTGGAACCTGAAAATATCCCCAGCGAAACTCACGGATCGAAAAAGAATAGATTGCCTCAAGTGTGGCGGGATAAGCCAGCATCAGGAGTGCGAGCGCTGCCAAAAGCCATGCAAGCGTTGTTGAAAGACGCTGCCATGTCGGGTTGAATTTATCCGTCAGCATGGTCACTCTGATATGGGCGTCATCACTTTGTGCCCAACCAAGCCCCATGAAGACAACCATCACCATCGACATTTCCGACATTTCGAAAAGGCCGGGCACCGGTTTTCCTGTTAAAGTCCGAAGCACAACATCAAGCGTGATGCCAAACATCATGAAGGACAGAAAGCCGAGCGCTATCCAGCCGGTAATATTGGTTAATCGATTTATAAATTGATGGAGCTTAATCATCCGCATCCCCTCCCGGAAGCGGTCGCCGGAAATAATAACGTATTACCGGCGACATAAAGCAGTCTGATTATTTCAAAGACTGTGCAATTTCGTATGGACGCAGCATTTTGCCTTGTGGCGCATGTTTTTCGATTGCTGCATCTATAAGTTTTTGCATGGCCTCACCGTCGATACCGGCAGGCTTAGCCACAGTTTCTACCCATGCATCCACTTCTGCCGGTTGTACCAAAGCTTTCGCACGTACTTTTTCTTCATCGGATAATGTGTATAGTTTTCCACCTTCAGCGGTTACTTTTTTGACATAATCAAGCAGCACTTTGTCGTAAATTTCGGTGAATTTACCGGCGTAGAGTTCATCTGCCAAATCGGTAGCAACTTTTTGCACGTCAGGTGAAAGACTATTCCATACGTCTATATTCATGACAGTTGTGGCGGGCGCATGTGGACCATCACCAATATCATAGAAATTTGGAGCCACTTCATGCAGCTTGTAGGCAACAGCGGTGACAAAGTCGAAACCGTAAACACCATCAAGAACACCGCGTTCCAATGCCTGATAAACATCGGGTGCAGCCATTGGCACCGCGATGCCGCCTAGGCGTTCGATCACGTCGGTTGCAATACCGTAACCACGGATTTTCTTGCCTTTGATATCGTCAATGGAATTGATCGGATTACGCATGACAAGCGGGGCATAGTTCCAGTTTGTCCAATAGAGAACTTTTGCACGGTGGCGTTTTTCCCACTCATCACGCAGAGGCTCGAATTGTTCATAAACATCGCGGCAGACGAGCTGCAGACTATCGGCACGATCCATGCGGAAATACCATTCAAGACCGCGGGTTACCGGTAATTCAACCTGATAATAGCCCGGAGAAATAAGCGACATTTCAGATGTTTTGTCACGGACCGCAGCAAGGTGCTCACCCACTTTGTTGAGACTGCCTGCCCAATAGCGGCGAATGGAAACCTCACCATTGGTACGTGTTTCCAGCTCTTTCAAAAACCATTCATCAACCCATGAAGGGCCAGCTGTTTCTGAAATGTAACTATCGAATTTCAGCGATGTTTTGGCAAATGCTGAACTTGCCAATGAAGGCACCAAGCCTGTGCCTGCCAAAGCCGCGGACATTTTAAGAAAATGACGTCTATCCATTGTATTTCCTCCCGTTATTATTTGGCTATGGTTCCTCTGCCATAACCGACTGCTTTCAATTATTTTCTAATGCTAGTTGGCGCAATTCTGTTTTCAGTACCTTGCCATAGCTATTTTTGGGTAACTCTTTAACAAAAAGATATTTTTTAGGTTTCTTGAATGATGCCATCTGCGATTGGCACCATTGATCGAGCAGTGATTTTTCAGCTGCTCTGTCTTCACGCATGACAATATAAGCCACAATGTTCTCGCCCCATTCAGGGTCTGGAACACCAATCACTGCGACTTCAAAAACATCTGGATGTTGCAACAGAGTTTCTTCCACTTCGCGTGGATAAATATTGGTGCCGCCGGAAATAATTACGTCTTTGGAGCGATCGGTGAGATGCAAGAAACCATCTTCATCAAAATGGCCGAGGTCGCCTGTCATGAGCCAGCCATTGTTTAATGTACTGGCTGTTGCATCAGGATTATTCCAATAGCCTTGCATGACGGTTTGACCAAAAACCGCAATTTCACCGGTAGAGCCATGCGGTAATGACTTGCCATTATCATCACGAATTTCGACTTTGACGCATGCCTGCGCGGTGCCAACGGATGCGCGTCGTGAGCGCCAATTGGCATGACTTTGATCTTTAACCAGATCGCGTGACAAAGCGGTAATGGTCATCGGGCTTTCACCCTGACCATAAATCTGCACAAACCGATCACCGAAATAATCGAGTGCTTCGTCAATATCGGCAGCATACATCGGGCCGCCGCCATAAATAATGGTGCGGATACCTTCGCCTTGATAATCAACCGTCTTTGAATGTGCGATCAGCCGTTTCACCATCGTGGGGGCAGCAAAAAACACCAAATTTTTCTGGGTTTTTGCCAGATTAATGATTTCAGCTGAATCAAATCCCTTGGATACCGGTATCAAGTGGCGGGCGCCTGCACGCATGAAAATCATGTTATATAGGCCGGCACCATGAGACATGGGCGCTGCATATAAAGCCGTGTCACTACCAAAAACCTGATCGACATCAAGGCTGTAACACAGGCTCATATGGATCAGATTGTTATGGCTGAGCATCACGCCTTTAGGGCGTCCCGTAGTGCCGGAAGTGTAAAACAGCCAAGCAATTTCATTGCTGTCGCAATCAGCCGGTTTATCTTTGTGTGAAGCTGAAACAGCCTGATTATATTCAGCACCGGCAATTTTGATGATTGTTTGCAGGCAAGGCGCATCTTCAAAACTGCAATCTGTATCAGTGAAGATAGTTTTTGCACCAGAATCTGCAATGATCCATGCTGCTTCTTTGGCATGAAGCTTATGGTTGATGGGTACAATAACCGCCCCCAACCACCAGATTGCATGCATGATTTCCAGATATTCCGGACAGTTTTGCGCAAAAAGCGCTACTCTGTCGCCACGGATCACGCCGTGATGATGATACAGCCAATGCGCCAATGAAGCCGTGCGCGTTAAGAGCGCGTCATAAGTTGCAAAGCACTCATCACCTGAGAGAATTGCTTCACGGTTTGGCCATGAACGGGCAGTTTGATAAAGCCAATATGCAATGTTCATTTCAATAATACTCAGGCGCGGTCTGCATGAAGAATGGTGGCGTAATTGGCAACGGCTGCGCCGCCCATATTGAACAATAGTCCCCACTCAGCACCCTTGCGCTGAATGTCGCCAGCTTGCTGTGTTAACTGGCGGAAGCCGAGCGCGTGCATGGAAACGCCGGTCGCGCCGACCGGATGGCCTTTTGCTTTCAAGCCACCGGAAAGATTAACCGGTAGTGCACCATCTGCAAAAACAGTGCCGTTTTTGATGGCGTCTCCACCGCGACCGGCTTCTGCCAGCCCCATGGCTTCATAGGTCAGTAATTCGGCGATAGTGAAACAGTCATGTACTTCGGCAAAATTGATGTCTGATACGCTGACGCCTGCCTGTCTATAAGCCTGCATCATTGCAAGCTGCGGGCCTTCGAATTTGAGGAAATCACGGCTCGACATCGGCAGAAAATCACTGACATGCTCGGCAGCGGCAATGCGGACACGGCGCTTCATATCAGCTGCCGCATCGGCAACAGACAAGATAATGGCCGCCGCACCATCGGTGACAAGCGAACAGTCAGTGAGCCTCAAGGGAGGGGCAATCAACGGGTTTTTATCGCTGACAGTGTTGCAGGCTTCAAAGCCCAAATCGCGTTGCATTTGTGCCAGCGGATTTTTCATCGCATTATGATGATTTTTGGCGGCAATATGTGCCATTGCAGTGAGCGGATCACCATAGCGTTCGGTATAAGCGCGCGCGGCAACACCAAAAACCTGCGGGAAGCTGAGGGCGGCTTCTGCTGCATCATTTTGATAACCGGCACCAGCCAGTGCGGTTGTGACGTCAGCGGTGGTGCGATGAGTCATTTTCTCGGCACCCACCACCAGAACATGACGCGCTTTGCCGCTTAAAATGGCATTAATACCAGCATGAATGGCCGCCGCACCGGAAGCGCAGGCATTTTCACAACGTGCTGCCGGTGTAAAACGTAATGCCGGATCTGCTTGATGAATGAGAGAGGATGCAAAGCCGTCGCTGACGAGGCCGGAATTGAAATGGCCTAAATAAACGGCATCAATTTCACTGGCCGGAAGGGCTGCTTCATGAAGCGCCTCACGCGTGGCCTGCACGATCAGTTGTTCCAGATTTTCTGTCAGTTTACCAAATTTGGTGTGACCAGAACCGGTGATATAAATAGTCTTATCCATAACTGCTTCTCCTCATCCCTTTTAAAGAAAAGCGAAATAGACAGGCTTCGTCTATTCGTAGTACTACGTAGAACTATACGTATTTCATTTGTGAGGAGGAAATTATGAATTACAATGACTTAACATCGGAACAGCTTACTGAAATTGCTTTTCAGAATGCACCGATTGCGATTTTGGTTTTAAGTAACCGGCAAATCAAAGCCTGTAACAAAGAAGTTTCCGAACTGTTTGGCTGGCAGGAAAGAGAGCTTATCGGGCAGTCAATCCGTGTGCTTTATCCATCAAAATTTGACTATGAGGCAACGGGGGAACGTTGGCTTCGCTGGCTTAAAAGTCGTCCTCGTTACGCCGATGAGCGTTTCATGCAATATCGTGGCGGCGAGGTGTTTTGGGCACGCGCACGCGGGCGCACATTAACACCGGAAAAGCCGTTTGAATTGATGGTTTGGACATTTGAACGACTGACCGCAGAGGTAAGTCCGGCATCGGATTTAACCCCGCGTGAACGCGAAGTGGCGCAGCATATCGTGAATGGGGCTTCGTCTAAAGATATTGGCGTGATGCTTGGTATTTCACATCGCACTGTAGAAGTGCATCGTGCAGCGGTGATGCGTAAATTGAATGCCAGCAATACGGCGCAATTAATCTCTAAAATTTTTGTGCGTGATGGAGATCATTAAAAATGTGGCTGATGATGTCAGCCACATTTTAACTTTCGAAAGAATTGGTTTAAGCCAGCTTCGGTATCGCGTTGAGAAGCATTTTTGTATAAGGCTCCTTTGGTGCCTCAAAAAGCTCTTCCGCCATCCCTTCTTCAACAATCTTGCCGTGATGCATAACGATGATGCGGTCACACAAGTGGCGGACAACCGAGAGATCATGACTGATGAAAAGTAGCGTCAGATTGAGCTCTTTACGCAATCGCAATAATAAATTGAGAATTTGTGCCTGAATGGAAACATCAAGCGAGGCCACCGGTTCGTCACAAACGATTACTTCCGGTTTCATCGCTAATGCACGTGCAATAGCGATACGCTGACGCTGACCGCCGGAAAACTGATGCGGAAAACGATCGGCAAAAGCCGGATCAAGGCTGACCGCCTTTAGCCAATGCGCAACATAATCACGAGCATTGGCAGAGGTTGTCAAACCATGCGCAATCGGCCCTTCAGCGATTGATTGCCCGACAGTGCGACGCGGATCAAGGGACGCAAACGGATCCTGGAAGATCATCTGCACTTTGGTGGTGAGCTTGTTACCGCTATCCGACATAACCGGCTGACCGGCAAGCCGGATTTCGCCAGCTGTCGGCTCATAAATGCCGCAAACCATCCGGCCAAGAGTGGATTTTCCGGAGCCGGATTCTCCAACCAAGCCTAAAGCTTCACCGCGTGCGATGGAAAAGTTGACATTGTTGACAGCCAAAACTGGCTTTTTAGGTTTTATGACACCGATTTTTTGCCCTAATTTTCCCCAAATATCTGTCTTACGCTCGAAACGTTTAACGGCATTTTTGACGGTTACATAATTTGGATCATCCACGATTACACGTGCTGTATCCGAAAGTGCAGCAATTTCTTCATCTGTAGCTTTGCCAAGCATCTGCCCCGGCTTGGAACGCGATGGCAAGGCATCCAGCAAACCTTGTGTATAGGGATGGCTAGGCGCTTTCAAAACTTCTGTTGCGGGACCAGTTTCGATAATTTTACCCGATTTCATCACCGCAATGCGCTGCGAAATAGAGGCAACTGTTGCCAGATCATGGCTGATCCAGATCATCGAAATGCCAAGCTCTTTGACGAGCGCTTTCACTTCGGTAAGAATTTCAGCCTGTACCGAAACATCCAGTGCTGTGGTGGGTTCATCCGCGATCACGACTTTGGGATTGTGCAATAGCGCAATCGCAATGGCCACGCGCTGACGCATCCCACCGGAAAATTGATGCGGATAAAAATCCACCTTGTGTTCGGGATCAACAATGCGTACGCGGCGCAACGCTTCTACACATCGGATGCGAGCTTGACTATCGGAGATCGTTTCATGCGCCCGCAATGCCAGTGTCATTTGATCAAGCACTGTCAGGACAGGGTTCAGCGTCATCATAGGGTCTTGGAAAACCATCGAGATTTCACGACCGCGCAATTTACGCAAATCATTCTCGTTTAAACCGACAAGCTCGCGGCCTTCCAGCTTGATGGAGCCTTGTTTAATATGACCTGGCTTATCAATCAGGCCGATCAGTGAGAAGCCGGTGATGGATTTTCCGGAGCCGGATTCACCAACAAGACCTAAAATTTCACCGCGGTCGAGGTAGAAAGAAACACCATCGACAGATTTAATTGTACCGTTGCGGGTTTCAAAATATGTGTGAAGGTCGGTGACTTCAAGAAGATGTGTCGTCATTTGTTCAACCTCGGATTCAGCTGGTCACGAATTTGATCACCAACAAGATTGATGGCCATGATCAGGACAATCAGTGCAAGACCCGGATAGATCGAAATCCAGTAGCGACCGGACAATAAATATTGGAAGCCATTGGCAATCAACATACCGAGTGATGGTTCTGTCGGTGGCAAGCCAACGCCTAAGAATGAAAGGGTTGCTTCCAATGAAATGGCTGATGCGACTTGAACCGTTGCCACCACAATCAAGGGCGGCAAGGCGTTGGGCAAGATGTGACGGGTGACGATAAACCAACCGCTCATCGGCACAGAAAGGGCAGCTTCTACATAGTCTTTGTTGCGCTCTGCTGCCGCCGCGCCATGAGCGGTGCGGACAAAATAGGCATATTGCGAAAAGACAAGTGCGATAATCAACTGGCTTTTGCCTTGTCCGAGCAGTGCCGCAACCACGAAGGCCAGCAAAACTGCTGGGAAGGAAAGTTGCAAGTCGATGACGCGCATGATGAAGCTCTCAAATCGCCCGCCGATATAAGCAGCACTGGAACCAACCAATGCACCAATGGTAAAAGCGATGGCACCTGCTAAAAGTCCCATTTGCAAAGAAATGCGCAATCCATAAAGAATAGCCGAGAAAAGATCACGTCCTTGACCGTCGGTGCCCAAAAGATGGACATAGCCACCTTGGCCGACATAGCCCGGTGCGCGTCTGCCATCCCGCAATACGAGGCTTGAAAGATCGTAAGGATCTTGGGGTGCGATAAGAGGCGCAAAAACAGCCAGTAAGATGATCACAATCACTACGAATGCAGCAACAAGCGGCACTGGATGGCGTTTGAATTCTGACCAGAATTGCAATGATCTGCTATTGAGCAAAGCCATTATTTACCGCCTCCCTGACGCATACGCGGATCAAGCAGGGCATAAGAGAGATCCACAATCAGATTAATCGTGATAAACAACAGTGACACAAGCATGAGATAAGCCACCATAACGGGACGATCAAGCGAGGTGATGCTGTCGATGATGAGTTTGCCTAAACCCGGCCAAGAGTAAATGGTTTCAGTCACCACAGCAAAGGCGACAGTCGAGCCAAGCTCCAAACCGAACACGGTAACAAGGGGAATAGAAATCAAACGTAGAACGTGACGACGCAGAATGGTTCGCTCGGTAATACCGGCAGCACGGGCAAATTTGATTGTATCTGTCAGCATGATTTCACGTGTGCCGGAGGCGGCCAAACGGATCATCAATGCCAACTTGAACATTGACAAATTTATAGCTGGGAGTGCCAGATGATGAAGACCATTCAAGGTTAAAAAGCTTAGTGGTACACCGAAAACTGATACGGTTTCTCCGCGACCACCAGCCGGCATAATACCAAGCTGCACTGCAAAAACCATAATAAGCATAAGGCCGATCCAGAATGTCGGTACCGAAAAGCCCAAAATGGACAAAGCCATAATGGTTTTTGAACCCCAGCTGTCTGGTTTATATCCGGCGTAGATACCAAGCGGAATACCGATCAGGCTTGCCATGAAAACGGCGGTGAGAGCCAGTTCGGCAGTTGCCGGCAGGCGCGATGCAATCAGTTCTGCAACCGGCATATTATAGACAAAAGAACGGCCTAAATCGCCATGCAACAGATTGTTCATGAATTGCAAATATTGTTGCCAAACCGGTAGATCTAGGCCGTATTGCGCGATAACGCGATCACGAATTTCCTGTGTTGCATCCGGCGAAATCAGCACATCAACCGGATTGCCGATGACGAAAACGCCCATAAAAACCAATAATGACATGACAAGCATAATCAGGACAGCTTGCCACAAACGTCTGACAATAAATGCAATCATCAGCAATGCTCCCCAAGCGGATAATCTATAGCTTTGCTATTTTTTCCGCTTTGTTTCTTTTAATTTTCAGGCGAAGTGTACCCGCCTGAAAACTATGATAAAATTTATTAGTGCCAGCCGTTTTCCAGCTCAAAACGGGTTTCGCGTACGGCCACATCCCAAATAGCCAGCATGTCTTCATCAGGACGAACAAACAGCCCCTGATAATTGCCTTCGGTTGCTTCCAGCATGGCGCGTTTGCGCCCGGCATCGACACGTGCCATGCCTGCATAGTCGGCGCGTTCTACTGCATGGTCCGGCTGCTCGACGCCCTCAAGGCGCGTCCAAGGGAAGTTTTCCATCCATGAAGCGTGTGAAGCACGATTATCGATTTCGAGTACTTTTCCCATGGTCTTTGGTGCCCGCCACCAATCATGCATTTTCACGCTGGCATCACGGTTGCGGTTTAGCCATTCTGACACAACGGTGCCAGCTGGTGTGTTGCCGCCGTGACCGTTGACGATCAGAATGCGACGGAAGCCGGAGCGATAAATGCTATCGAGAATATCTTCTATAACGCCGATGTAAGTGCGCAAGCTGAATGACACTGTGCCCGGAAAATCTTCAAAGCTTGAAGCAAGGCCGTAAGGTACAACTGGAAAGACCGGAACGCCGAGTGGCTCTGCTGCATCAAGGGACACTTTTTCAGCCAGAATCATATCTGTTCCGAGGCTCAAACGGGCATGTTGCTCGACACTACCGATTGGCAAAATACAGCGGTCGTCATGCTTGACACGCTCTTCAACCTGAGCCCAGTTCATGGCGTTGATATGCATATAAAAATCCTCTCTTCCCATAGGTTACCGAG
Organism: Paenochrobactrum sp. BZR 201-1; assembly: GCF_044987585.2. NCBI lineage: Bacteria > Pseudomonadati > Pseudomonadota > Alphaproteobacteria > Hyphomicrobiales > Brucellaceae > Paenochrobactrum > Paenochrobactrum sp. BZR 201-1. Next base: position 49,143 of record NZ_JBJDRZ020000037.1, read on the forward strand.
TCTTTGTAGCGGGTTCCCTAAAACCTCATATTCGTAATTTATTACACAAACAAGTTCCAATTGGAACAAAAATTACGTTTGACATTCTATAAACTAGCATTATCTTGTTCTATATGGAACTTAATGACTAAAAGTCATATTGGGAGGGGCGATGGAAAAGCGGGTGGAGATCGCTCTTTTAGAGGGGCGGGCAGGGCGCAGCGAGGCGCGTGACGACAGGCTTAGCGAGAGCGATATTCTGCATACAAAATTGTGGAAAAATCCGTGCTGGCTTTCGTTTCGGATCAATTATTTAGCACTGCATTACAACAACCCTGTTTATGGGATGATCGGAACTGACCACGATCTGTTGCGGCCGGAATTTGTGGTGCTTTATTCGCTTTTTTTACGCGATAAAACGACCCTTTCAGAGGTTGTTGCAGGCTCCGGCTTTCCAAAAAACACCCTTAGTCGTGCAACTAAGAAACTAACCAAGCTGAAGCTGGTGAGTCGTGAAGAAGATGCGAGCGATTTACGTCGCGTCGTCTTGTGTCTGACAGATGCAGGGCGAAACATTGTGGAAGCCAAGATGGCGCCCATGCTGGAACGCGAACGCCTGATGCTTGAAAAATTAAGTCCTGCCGAGCGCATGATGCTCTCGGATTTACTTGCCAAACTTGTCATCGCCTCACGCGAATGGCCGGAAACAATCACGTCAGATGCCACTGAATGTGATGACTATCTCGAATAAATATCAAATTGGGAACCTAAAATGAAACACACATTGCGCGCATTTATGCTTGGCTCCACATTGCTGTTTAGCGCTGGCCAGCTTTTCGCAGCCGACCTCGTTATGGCGATCAAGTCGGGGCCGGCTTCAATGGATCCGCATTTCACGGCCACGGCTGCGAATGCTGAAGCAACCAAACATATCTTTGATACGCTGATCCGTTCAGGTGACAATCTGGAGCTGGAACCTTCATTGGCGCTGAGCTGGGAGGCGCTTGACGATACCACTTGGGAATTTAAGCTGCGTGATGGTGTTAAATTCCATGATGGTTCTGATTTCACCGCTGATGACGTGAAGTTCTCTATTGAGCGTATTCCGCATGTCACTGGTCCTAATCCGGCAACTATTTTTGTGCGTCGTGTGAAGGAGGTTGAAGTTGTTGATCCGCTGACCGTGCGTGTGACCACAAATTCTGCCGCGCCGACCCTGCCAAATGATTTCATTCGTTTGTTTATTACGTCACATAAAGCAGCAGCTGATTATTCAACGCAAGAAACAGCGGCGGAAGGTTTCAATAGCGGTAAAGCAACAATTGGTACCGGCCCATATAAGTTTGTTTCATGGGCACCAACACAGGATCTGGTGGTTGAACGCTTTGATGGCTATTGGGGCGAAAAACAACCTTGGGATCGTGTCATCCGCAAGGAAATTCCTAATGATGCCGCCCGTGTTGCGCAGTTAAAAGCAGGACAGGTAGATTTGATTTCCAAGGTTCCGGCTTCTGACGTGCCGGTATTAGAACAGGATTCATCGCTTACTGTCACCAAACATGAAAGTATTTATATCAGCTATCTGGAATTCGATTTCCGTGAAAACAGTCCGATGGTCTGGGATAAGAGCGGCAAGAAACTGGATAAGAATCCATTGCTTGACCCACGTGTACGTGAGGCCTTTGATCTGGCCGTTGATCGTGAAACCATTGTAGAGTTCGCGCTTGAAGGAATGGCTGCTGTGCCAACACAGCTGGTGACATCAAATATCTTTGGCTATGATAAGTCGATCCAGGCACCGGAATATAATGTTAAGCGGGCAAAAGAGTTGTTGGCTGAAGCTGGCTATCCGGATGGTTTCAAGATCACGTTAAGCTATGCCAATGACCGTATGCCGAATGAATTGGGGCCGACCATTGCTCAGATGTTGGCTGCAATTGGTATCACTGCCGAGGTGAACGGTGTTCCTGCCGCTGTGTTCAACCCTGCCAAAACCCGTGGTGAATATTCACTCTATATGGCCAGCTGGGGTACATTGACTGGGGAGGCAAACTACATGCTTTCCTCATTGATGCATTCCAATGAGCCCGAAAAATCACTGGGTGCTTTCAACGTTCGCGGCTATGCCAATCCGGAAATGGACAAGCTGATTGAAGATGCGGCTGCTGCAATGGATGCGGATGAGCGTCGTACATTGCTTGAAAAGGCTAACAATCTGGTGGCGACCGACCGTCCTGATCTGCCGCTGGCAATTCTGCTCAATGCATGGGCTATGAAAAAAGGCAAGGTTACTTTGACACCGCGTGCGGATGAAGACACGCTGGCGATGAATATCAAGCCGGTGCAATAAGCTGGGTTAACCTGAAATAGCCCGCTTAAAGCGGGCTATTTTTTAATTAAATAGCTAACTCATAACTGGAATATTATTCTTGGTTGAAAAAGGTATTCTGTCTCTGTTTTAAAAAAAAGGGATTTTTATGCGTAATACATTATCTTCTATATTGCTGTCGATCACAATTGTTACTGGATTTGGAATGGGCGTGGCCAACGCAGGTAACTGGTGCGATGCTGCGATTGAAGAGGCGGCCAAGCCACCATCCGCAAATCCGGGTGCAGGTAATCCATTTCAAAATGGCAATGCAGGAGCAACATTGGGGAATGCGCTCGGGCAACTCCTTTTTTGCTTTTTAGACTGGTAATTAATGTTTTTGAAATTGAATTTACTACGCATTTAACTTGATGCAATGGCGTGAAATGCGCCAATGCATTCACTATTATATAAAAATAATTCCTTCCGGCTCTTTTTTTAAAGAAAAACAACCTATCTAGTAATGCCAAACTTTCCAAGTAATAATTGTTAAAAATCATTAAAATGGGAATTGGCACATTGCAAAAAATTATCGGTCTGATTGGCGGTATGAGTTGGGAAAGTTCAGCTGAATATTATCGTATTATCAATGAACTGGTCAGAAAGCGGTTTGGTGGTTTGCGGTCCGCTCAGTGCTTGATGTGGTCGTTTGATTTTGCAGAAATTGAAGCTTTGCAACGTGCAGGGCGCTGGGATGACGCCACCCAAGAAATGATCCAGGCTGCGCAGCGTTTGGAGCGTGGTGGGGCTGATTTCATTCTTATTTGTACCAATACAATGCACCGGATGGCGGACGATGTTCAGGCATCCATTAATATTCCTCTTTTGCATATTGCTGACCCAACTGCAGAGCGCATGAAGGCTGCAGGTCTAAGTAAAGTGGGGTTGCTCGGAACCGCTTTCACTATGGAGCAGGACTTTTACAAAGGACGCCTTATCAATAAACATGGCTTTGATGTCTTGGTGCCTGATGATAAAGATCGCAAATCCGTGCATCAGATTATTTATGATGAGCTGGTGCAGGGGATTGTGAAGGAAAGCTCCCGTCAGGCTTATCGAGAGATTATTGGTCGTTTGGTGGCGCGTGGTGCGCAAGCGATTATTTTAGGCTGTACAGAAATTATGTTGCTTATCAAGCAAAGCGACAGTCCTGTACCTGTTTACGATACGACTACGATCCATGCACAGGCGGCAGTTGAGCAAGCATTGAGTTGATTGGATAAACGAACGAAGATAATACTGTGGCGTGCAGAATAGGCAATGGATCTAAAGCTTCAACTTGTTGATCAGAGACTTTGAATGCTCTCCTGAATTATTAATGATGGATATAATGGACTTGATGTGGTGGACGGCCTCCTGATCCGCTTTTGTGCGATAGTGTGGTTGTTTTTAAAAGCCACCAAGG
>NZ_JBJDRZ020000038.1:0-24137 GCF_044987585.2 Paenochrobactrum sp. BZR 201-1
GTCTGGGGCTTCTAACCCCTCAAGTCATCACTGTCAAGCGAAAACTTGCAAGAAAATCATTTACTTAGCAAATAATTTTCTCAAAACAATAAAACCGGATTTCTCCAATCTCACCGCCGAATAACCAATCAATCTTTCAACCAATCAATCACTCTCAAGGACGAAGCTGTCTGCCGCTAGCAGCGCCGCCGCCCTCGTTGTTCGCCTTATAGGGCAACCAATCTAAAACTGTCAACGGTGTTTTTAAGTTATTTTGAATGTTTTATGACTTTTATTGAATTTTCTTATTTCGTCCTGTGCATAAACCCCTAATGGCTGACGAAACGCTCAATTGGCCTTCCCATAAAAGGTAGGGACTTCCTTATATATGAGGTCATAAAGCAGCCTCATTAAATTATTAGACAGCAAGCCATCATTTATATGATTGTTCACAAGCTCTTATTATTGACTTCACACACAGGGATTGGCAAAACTTGAATGACGACAATGGTAGGCTTTGCTTACTTTCTTCAGCGCTACCTGAAAACTGTTGTGGAACTCGCACCGCATTTCGATTCTATCGTGAAGCGGTTTTGATACTGTGAACACGTGTATCATATAGCCAACTATGGGATACCCTGTATTAATATGACGCTATCTCAACGCGATCAACACTACACCGGCGACGAGCCCCCGCTTACAGTGGGTGGAAAACGGCGTCCGCCTGATCGTCGCGATGTCTCTGCGCGTTGGCTTGTCGGAACATTCTTAACCGGTGTCACTTCCTGTACTCTCATTGGCGTTGCATTATTTGCAGCGCTTGATGGTCGCGAGCAATTGGCAACGCCTGCTGAATTATTGGCGCGTGAAGACATCCAGCCAATCGTTCAACAAGATGTCAGTAAAGGCAGCCGCATCGTCAGTGCTATTGCCAAACAAAAACCGCAAGACCGCCGCCGGATGGAAATTTCCACCATGCTGAAGGTCGGCGAGCGTGAAGTGATACGAACCCGCCCGTTTGAATATGTCAAAATGGCTTTAGCGGTTGATCACCCGACAAATCGTAAATATCCGGCTTTCAACGCATTGGAGGTTTTCTCGGAAGGCCCTTCGGCGCCACAACCTGCCAATACCGGCCAGATTTATGGCGCTAAAGTAGAAAGCGAAATCAGTCTTCGCGTTGTTGATTTTCCAATGGCGGCCACTAGCTTTGATACAAGCGCTGATTTGAGTGTGGAAGACGTTGAAAATATTGTCCGTGATACCGGCATTTTGCTGACTGACGGCGATGTTCAGGTTGCCTCACTCCATTACGTCGACCCATTGCGTTTTGGTGCCAGTGAATCGCTGTTTTCCTTAGCACCTTCTATCGGCGTACGCATTACGCAAGAAAATGTAAGCGTTGCCGCACGCAATGAAGGTTCGGAATTTGCCGGTGACGGTTTTTCGGAAGAGCTCATTCCGTTCAGAAATGCTGCCAATATCAGCGATGCATTATCAAGTGCAGGTTATAGCGATGACAGTGCGCTGCAAATGGCGGAAGCATTGGCTAAATTGATGAATTCGCCGCGCCTGAAAGAAGGCAGCGTTTTGCGTGTCGGGGTTGAAAGCCGTAATGGTGAGGACCGGATCGTCCGCGCCAGTATCTATAGCAACACCACACATCTTGTGACCGTAACGCTCAATGACAAAGCACAATATGTGCCGTCCGATGAACCCGAATCTACACCATTATTGGCATCCGCTTTTGATGGTGAAGTGATGGCGCCACGTTTGCGTGGTGATTTGCCAAGTGTTTATGACGGCATCAGCCGTGCCGCTCTCGCCTATGGCATGACCGATACGATGCGGACACAACTAATTAAAATGCTGGCATCCGATGTCGACTTGCAGGGAAAACTCAATCCGTCGGATCAATTGGAAGCGTTTTTCTCGCTGCCGGATGATTCTGACAGTGCCGATGACGATTCGCAGCTTCTTTATGTGTCAGCCAATTTTGGTGGTACAACCCGCAAATTTTATCGCTATCAGGCTCCTAACGGCGCGGTCGATTACTTTAACGAAAACGGCAAAAGCGCAAAACAATTTTTACTGCGTAATCCAGTGCCTAATGGTGTCTTCCGCTCGCCATTCGGCATGCGCCGCCATCCGATCCTCGGCTATAGCCGTATGCATACCGGTGTCGACTGGGCAGCGCCACGCGGAACACCGATCATTGCTTCCGGTAATGGTGTTGTCGAAAAAGCCGGTTGGTCCAACGGCTATGGAAACCAGACGCTTATCCGCCATGCCAACGGCTATGTCAGTAGTTATTCGCACCAAAATGCAATTGCCAATGGGGTAACGCCGGGTGCAAAAGTGCGTCAGGGACAAGTAATCGGCTATGTCGGCTCCACCGGTCTTTCGACCGGCCCGCATCTGCACTATGAGCTGATCGTCAACGGCACGAAAGTTGATCCACTGCGTATCCGCCTGCCCGATAATAAAGCTTTGAGCGGCAAAGAATTGGAAGCCTTTACACGTGAGCGTGACCGCATTGATAAATTGCTCAATGATCAGGGAGACGGCACCAAGCTTGCCGCGAACAGCTCAACCAATGGCTAAGCTTTTATGTTCTCTTACGGAGCAATAAACCATAAAACCGCTGAAATCACTTTCTGCGGTTTTGTTGTTTTACTCGGTAAATTCGACCGTCACACCCGGCCCGACCAGTTTGGCCAGCTCTTGCGCATCCCAATTGGTCAAACGCACACAACCATGACTGGATGTCTTGCCGATTTTCGACGGTTCGGGCGTGCCATGAATACCATAGGTCGGTTTTGACAATGCAATCCAGACAGTTCCAACCGGCCCGTTCGGCCCAGGCGGAATTGTCAGTACTCTATCATTGTTGCCCTGTTTGAAATTGATTTTCGGATTGTAGGTATAATTGGGATTAATAGCGATACGCTCAACCTGCACGATACCTGAAGGTGACGGATTATCCGATGAGCCAATTGTTGAAGGATAAGCCACAATCAGCTTGCCGTTTTCATCATAACCGCGCACTTGTTTGCGCGCTTTATCTGCAATGATGCGCGCCACTTTCGGTTTTTTTACCCGCTTGATATTCGGTACTTTGATGATTGTTCCCGGTTGGCCAAAATTCACACCCGGATTGAGTTCTTTCAAATAGGCCTCATCAATATGGAAACGTTCCCCCAACATTTCAGCATGCGACGTATAGGCCATGCTCGAAAGTTTGGCTTTTTCCGCATAATCGGACGGAATCGATGCGACCAGATTTTGTGCGGCATCCTGATCGGTAATCATATATTCTTTGAATGCAGCGCCGCCCGTTGCTTCCAATTCGGAATTAATTGCCGCTTCATCCTGCGGATTGATAAAACGACCCGTCAATTCGCTATAAGCCGCGGCAGCCTTATCGACATTGCTGCCGGCGCGGCCATCAATCACCCCCGGTGATGCACCCGCACGATCAAGCAATACTTGATAAGCAGCAATTTTTGCTTTCGCGCCCTGCCCTTTCGGCATTTCAACCGCAGGCGTCATATCATTGATGTCAGGATAATTACGTGATTGTCCCAGTTCTCTCTGACGGTTTTCCTGTTCGTAATCAGGAATACTGGCCTGATCATATTCATCACTGCCAATCGGCGGCAATTCATTGCGCTCGATCTGTCCGTCACGATTATAATCATAATCGGGTGCGGAAGGGGCAGCCGGATAATAATTGGGATCTTCCGGCACATTACCGAAACCATCATAAGGTGCACCGCCATCCACCGGACCATTCAATGTCCAGTTTCCACCACCGCGATAACCGCGGCGCCCTCTTGTTTGTTCCTGTTCATAAGCCGGCTCAACCGAAATGATGCGTCCACGCCGATCCATGGTGACACGTTGCCCCTTCGGGTCGATATAAACTCTGATCTGGCCATCACTGAAAACCTGCTCACCCGGATCATAAAGCTGTGCCGAAGCAGGTGCACTCCACCACACCGGTGATGTGAGTGTTGCCAACAATGCCAAACGAGACAATGACCGGTAATATGCCATGGAAAAACCCTGCAGAGAAAATGTCTTCACCCCAGATGCCGCATTTATAGTTAACAAACATCTAACTTTTGGAGTTCTTACAAAAGGAAGGTGACGCCAAAGTGGCCAAATTGAAGAGGGATAGAATAAATAAAGCCGGCCAAAACTTTTGACCGGCTTCAATTGTTTCATTTTACCTTTGAAGGCAGACCAAAGAAAATCAGCTTTCTTCAGTGATCATTCCGGCTTTCGATTTGAAATTCAGCCTGTCGGAACCGGCAGAAATTTCCACAATCGAACCGTCAAGGACATCACCGAGCAGGATTTTCTCTGCCAGCGGATCCTGCACTTCTTTCTGGATCACACGTTTCAACGGACGTGCACCATAAGCCGGATCATAGCCCTTGTTGGACAACCAATCGCGGGCATCATCGTCCAGTTCCAAATGAACTTTACGGTCAGCCAGCAATTTTTGCAGACGTTCAAACTGAATATCGACAATCGCCCCCATATCGGAACGGCGCAGACGATGGAACAGAATGATCTCGTCCACACGGTTGAGGAACTCTGGACGGAACGAAGCACGTACCACCGCCATGACATCCTCACGGGCGCTGTCGACAGAATCATCTTCGCCTAAGTTCACCAGATATTCCGCACCAAGATTGGACGTCATGATGATCAGCGTATTACTGAAATCAACAGTGCGTCCCTGACCATCGGTCAGGCGGCCGTCATCAAGCACCTGCAACAGCACGTTGAAAACATCCGGATGCGCCTTTTCAATCTCGTCAAACAAAATGACCTGATAAGGGCGACGACGGACTGTTTCGGTCAATACGCCACCTTCCTCATAGCCTACATAGCCCGGAGGGGCACCAATCAGACGGGCAACGGAATGTTTCTCCATGAATTCCGACATATCGATACGCACCATCGCACTGTCATCGGCAAAGAGGAACGAAGCCAATGCCTTTGTCAGCTCGGTTTTACCAACACCGGTCGGGCCTAAGAAAATGAACGAACCAATCGGACGGTTAGGATCCTGCAATCCGGCACGCGCACGGCGCACCGCCTTGGAAACAGCTTGCACGGCTTCAGCCTGACCAACAACCCGTTTGCCGATTTCGTCTTCCATACGCAGAAGTTTTTCGCGCTCGCCCTCCAGCATACGGTCGACAGGTATACCCGTCCAGCGGGAAATAATCTGTGCCACATGATCAGGCGTTACGGTTTCTTCTACCAGGGAACCGCGATTTTCCTGACTTTCGGCATCCACCAGTTCTTTTTCAAGCTGCGGAATTTTGCCGTAAGCCAATTCACCGGCTTTCTGGAATTCACCGTTACGCTGGGCGATTGCCAAAGCGTTACGCGCATCTTCCAGTTTCTTTTTCAGGTCTGCCGCATGGCCAAGCTTCTGCTTTTCCGCCTGCCATTTGGCCGTCAGTTCAGCAGATTCCTCTTCCAGATCGCTCAGTTCTTTTTCAAGACGTACGAGACGGTCTTTTGAAGCTGCGTCGGTTTCCTTCTTCAAAGCTTCGCGTTCAATTTTCAGCTGCATGGCGCGGCGGTCAATCTCGTCGAGCTCTTCCGGTTTCGAATCCACCTGCATTCTCAGGCGTGATGCAGCTTCATCCACAAGGTCAATTGCCTTATCCGGCAGGAAGCGGTCGGTGATGTAACGGTTCGACAATGTGGCAGCGGCAACAAGAGCCGAGTCAGAGACCCGCACTTTATGATGCTGCTCATATTTTTCCTTCAAACCGCGCAGAATTGAAATCGTATCTTCAACCGTTGGTTCATTGATGAATACCGGCTGGAAACGACGGGCAAGGGCTGCATCCTTTTCCACATATTTGCGATATTCATCCAAAGTTGTTGCACCAACGCAGCGCAATTCACCACGCGCAAGTGCGGGTTTGAGCAAGTTCGATGCATCCATCGCACCATCGCTTTTACCGGCACCCACAAGTGTGTGCATTTCATCGATGAACAAGATGATCTGACCGTCCGCGCTCTGCACTTCCGACAGAACCGCTTTGAGGCGTTCTTCAAATTCACCGCGATATTTAGCACCCGCAATCAATGCGCCCATATCCAGCGCCATCAATTGCTTGTCTTTAAGGGATTCCGGCACATCACCATCGACGATACGCAGAGCCAAACCCTCAGCAATCGCGGTTTTACCCACGCCCGGCTCACCAATCAGTACCGGATTGTTTTTGGTACGGCGTGACAAAACCTGAATGGCACGGCGGATTTCTTCATCACGACCGATAACCGGATCAAGCTTGCCGTCACGTGCGTCTTCCGTCAAATCACGCGCATATTTTTTCAAAGCATCATAATTGCCTTCGGCAGAAGCAGAATCAGCCGTACGACCTTTACGCATATCGTTGATCACCTTATTCAGTGCATTGGCCGTCACACCGGCTTTGCTTAAAATTTCAGAACTTTTGGCAGATTTTTCAATCGCAAGTGCCGTTAGAAGACGCTCAACAGTGACGAAACTATCACCGGCTTTAGTGGCCAGTTCTTCAGCTGTTGAGAAAACCTTTGCGAGTGGCTGTGACAGATAAAGCTGATCGTTGCCGCCGGTTACTTTGGGAACAGCATTCAATGCTGCATCCAGACCGATACGCAATTGCGCAAGATTACCACCTGCACGTTCAATCAGTGATGCTGCCAAGCCTTCATTATCATCCACCAGAACCTTCAGCATATGCTCGGGCATAAATTGCTGATTATTGGCGTTTAAAGCATAGGTTTGTGCAGACTGAATAAAACCGCGAACGCGTTCAGTGTATTTTTCTATATTCATAATTGTCTCCTTCATCCATCCCGGCCTGTAACAGCGCCGAGCGGTCTTTGGTGACGAGCCCCCAGATGAGGCGGGCTCCATCTGGTTATGATATGGGATGAGTTTATGCGTTCGGCAAGAAGACTGCAAATATTCTGTAATAAAAAAGACGCGAAAGTTGAACTCTCGCGCCTTTCATTGATTATAAAGCTAAATTTAAGCTTCTGAAGCTTCTTTTACCGGTTCTGCATCATCTTCTTTGACACGGCGCGGGCGACCGGGACGACGACGAACCGGTTGTTCACCATCAACCTCGGCGGCAGCTTCAGCAGGTTTGGCACGTGGCGTACGTGGCTTGGCAGGAGCAGCCTTTTTAACCGGCTTTTCTTCTGCTTCAACAACAGCTGCAACCGATGCCACAACAGGTTCTGCTTTCACAGCAACCGGCTGTTCCTGTGCAATCTCGACGACCTTCACAACCGGCTGTTCATTTACTTCCGGCTGCCCGGAATTTTCAGTAAAATGCGTGATCGGCTGAGGTGCATCAGGGGCAACAGGTGCACCATGCTGTTCAAAACGAGACGGACGGCGCGGACGCTGAATGCGGCGCTGATCACGATCTCTGCCATTATTATTGTCACGATTTTGATGATCGCGGCTCTGATTATCTCGGTTGTGATCACGGCTCTGGGCCCGTTGTTCATGAGAAGGCGTAGGGGCACTATTGTCTTCGTCATAAACGACTTCAGCTGGAGTGCCTTCGATGAAAGGCTGAGGACCGCTGCCGCTTACATCCTGCGACGGAGCATTGTTGTGGCCGTTATGAGATGATGCAGCGGCAAAGCCCTGCTCTTCATCATCGGCACCTTCGTCATCAAAACTTTCATCCCGCTGGAAATGTTGCGGGTTCTGTGCCTGCGCTTGCAAAATAATGCGATTATAATGTTCCGCATGCTGCAGGTAGTTTTCAGCCATCACGCGATCACCGGAAACTTGTGCATCTCTTGCCAGAGTCGCATATTTCTCTGCTATATGCTGTGCATTGCCGCGGATTTTCACATCCGGGCCGTTGCTTTCATAGTTACGCGTCAGAGGATTGGGACCCTTGCGGTTATTGTTATTCCCCCGTCCACGCATGCGCCTGTTCTGCTGTGCTGGCCTCATACTCATATCTCTTTTCAGATTAAGGGTACATAAGACCTGCGCGATCATAAAGATCAACGGGTCTCGTATTTTGAGCTACAGAAGGGAATGCACCCTAATATCCCATCTGTATAATGCTCTGAATGTGGTACTTACCGTTAAAACTTAACCGGCCTGATTTTCAGACCCCGTTTTTCAGACCTTAGGCGGCCTTGCACTTTGTGGTGCAGTCAAAAACCAAAATTTCGGACGGTGATCGGAACCTAAACAGATTTGCCGGAAATTCCAAGCGTTTTTATTGATTGCCTCTCGATTATCTGCATTATTTTGCAATTTTTATGCTTTTTCAAAAAGCAGCGCTCTCTCATGTCCGCCGAGATCTTTGTTTGAGCACGCAAGCTTAAAATCATAATGATTAAAAATCAATTCCACGTCAGATAGCTGACCTGCACCAATTTCAATGGCGATCACTCCATCTTCATATAAGTGATTTGCACCATGTTGTGCAAGAGCGCGATAAAAATCAAGTCCGTCTGCACCGCCATCCAGCGCCGCTACCGGATCATATTCTTTAACTTCGCGTGAAAGTGCGGCAATTTCATGATGCGGAATATAAGGCGGATTGGAGGTAATCATATCATAGCGCCCGCTCACATTGGCAAACCAATCACTATGAATTGCTGCAAAACGTGAAGAAACACCGGCATTTTCAGCATTGATACGCGCCGTGCTCAAAGCATCGTGCGCAATATCCACCGCCACACAACGCGCCTTTGCGCATTGATGCAACAACGTAATAGCGATGATGCCGGTTCCGGTGCCCATATCCAGCACATCCACCACTTGTTTATCGTCCGCTTTCTTCTGCAAAACCGGCAAGACCAGTTCGATCAAAGCTTCGGTATCAGGGCGCGGCTCCAACGTTTCTTTGGAAAGCTGAAACTCAAGCCCCCAAAATGCGCGACTTCCGATGATACGATACACTGGCTCACCGTTCAAACGTCGCTCCAAAGCAGACTGCCAAAGTGCAATTTTTTCCTCATCAATCACCTGCTCCGGACGGCTGATCATATCCATACGTGAGGTCACTGTCGCCCATTCCGTTAAAAGACGGGCATCGAAGGCCGGATTTTCAAGCCCTGCCGCTTGAAAGGTATCACGCATCTGCGCAAACATTTGCCCCAATTGCATCACGTCGGCCTTGCTCATTCACCAAGCTCGGTCAGCAATGCGGTCTGATGATCAGAAATCAGTGCATCCACCAATTCGTCCAGCTCGCCCTCCATCACACGGTCAAGCTTATAAAGTGTAAGATTGATGCGGTGATCTGTTACACGTCCCTGCGGGAAATTATACGTACGGATGCGCTCTGAACGATCCCCCGACCCCACCTGACTGCGTCGTGCTTCGGAGCGCTCACTCTCTGCCTTCTGGCGTTCCATATCATAAAGGCGGGCGCGCAAAATCTGCATCGCACGGGCGCGGTTTTGGTGTTGCGATTTTTCCGCCTGCACCACCATCAAACCGGTTGGAATATGGGTGATACGAACAGCCGAATCAGTCGTGTTAACGTGCTGTCCCCCCGCGCCAGAGGCGCGCATTGTATCAATACGAATATCTTCATTGCGGATTTCAATATCAATATCGGCAGCTTCCGGCAGCACAGCAACTGTTGCAGCAGAAGTATGAATACGTCCGCCTGCCTCGGTTTCCGGCACGCGCTGTACGCGATGGGCACCCGATTCAAATTTCAGTTTCGAGAACACGCCCTTACCGGAAACGGTCGCGATAATTTCTTTATAACCACCAGCATCGCCTTCGCTGGAACTAACAAGCTCCACACGCCAGCCTTTTTCCGAAGCATAGCGCTCATACATACGAAACAAATCACCGGCGAAAAGCGCTGCTTCCAAACCGCCGGTACCAGCACGAATTTCCAAAATCGCGTTTTTCTCATCGGCTGCATCTTTGGGCAAAAGCAGGATCTGCACTTCCTGCTCCAAAACCTCGACGCGCTCCTGAAGAGCCGGCAATTCTTCTGCCGCCAGCGCACGCATATCTGCGTCGGTACCAGCATCATCCTTCATCAGGCTCAGCTCTTGCGCTTCTTCACGCGCTGATGACAATTCACGGATTTTACCGACCACCTCTTCCAGTTCCGAATATTCGGATGCCAGCTTCACATAGGTTTCCGAATCCGGATTGGAAGCCATCTGGCTTTCAATCAACGAAAAGCGTTTCAGAAGCTGGTCCATACGGTCCTGCGGCAATGCGATCATAAGGTAAGTCCGATACAAAGATATTGAAAATTAGCGGTTTAAAAACCACCCATTTAGCCTTCCGGCAAAATAAACGAAAACGAGCGCAAAGCGTGAGGCTTCGCGTCAATAATCTGAAGTCTAGCTACAACGGAATATCGTTATCGCGCGCAAAATCCAGCAAAAGTTCACGTAAAGAATGCGCGTCATTATGCTTGTCCAACTCGCCCTGCAACAGCTTGTTGAGCTTGCTTGCATCCAAGGCACCTAACATGGCTTTCACCGGCCCGATGGTTGCAGCCGACATGGAAATCGAGCGGAAACCTAGCCCGATCAATGTCATCGCCATCAACGGACGTCCGGCCATTTCACCGCATAAAGTCACCGGGGTGTTATGGCGCAGGCTCGATTCCACAATATGGCGCAACACCCGCAAAAATGCTGGTGACAACTGGTCAAAGCGGTCTGCAATCAGCGAATTACCACGATCAACCGCCATTAAAAACTGGAACAAATCATTGGAACCGACAGAGACGAAATCAACCGCATCCATCAATTCGCCCATTTGCCAAAGGAGTGATGGCACTTCGATCATCGCGCCGAGCTTCACTTTTGCAGGCAGTTGATAATCAAACTTCGCCAGATGGCGCACTTCGCGGTCGATAATTTCGCGCGCGGCTTTCACTTCCGCCACTTCCGTCACCATCGGCAGCATCATGCGCAATTCGCGCCCGCCCGAAGCTTTCAAAAGAGCGCGCAACTGGGTGCGGAAAAGACCCGGTCGATCAAGCGTCAGGCGAATGGCCCGCCAGCCCATCGCCGGATTTTCTTCCTGCCCGGTCGAGCGGAAATAAGGCAACACCTTATCACCGCCAATATCAAGCGTTCGGAATGTCACCGGCTTTTCACCAGCGGCATCCAGCACCGAGCGATAAAGCTTTTCCTGCTGCTCGGCCTTCGGGAAAGTCGAGGCAATCATGAATTGCAATTCAGTGCGGAAAAGCCCGATCCCGACAGCACCGGACGCTTCCAATTGTGGCAGATCAACCAGCAAGCCGCCATTCATATAAAGCGCAATTTCTTCGCCATCCAAAGTGACGGCCGGCTTGTCGCGCAATTCCTGATAAAGCTTTTGGCGCCGTGCGCGGAACCTGACTTTTTCAGCATAGGCCGCTTCGACATCCGATTGCGGACGCAAATGTACAATACCGGCATCACCATCAACAATGATTGCATCATTGTTTTCAGCCATCGAAACAACGCCTTTGGCTTGCCCGACAACCGGAATCCCCATCGCACGTGCCACAATCACCACATGGCTGGTGGCTGCACCATCTTCCAGCACCACGCCGCGTAAGCGCTCGCGCGGATAGTCAAGAAGTTCAGCAGCACCCATCGAGCGTGCCACAATAATGGCATCCTTAACCATGCTTTCGGCAACGGTCTTGGCATCATGCCCCATCAGCTGGCGCAGCAAACGATTGGCCAGATCATCAAAATCCGACAAACGCTCGCGGATATAAGGATCGGTCAGATGCACCATGCGCGCGCGTGTATCGCTTTGCACTTTTTCAACGGCGGCTTCCGCAGTCAGACCATTATGGATCGCCTCTTCAAGACGGCGCTCCCAGCCACGATCATTGGCAAACATCCGATAGGCTTCCAGCACCTCACGATGCTCGCCCTCGGTTGCCACTTCACGGCGCGACAACATATCATCGATAGAAAGACGCAGCGATCCGATTGCATTTTCCAGACGCTTGATTTCAGCGTCGGTATCTTCATTGAAAAGATTGGTCACCACAATGCGCGGCTCATGCAGAACCACATGGCCAAGGCCGATGCCGTCATTAAAGCCGCCAGCGGTAAAGCTCATGGAGCGGCCAAGATCAAGCTCGATACCCGGACGCGCCAAACGCGTACCGTCACCGGTAGCAATGATTTCCGCCAGCACCATAGCCGTGGTTTCGAGTGCTTCCACCTCGTCTTCACGATAGGCACGCTTGGTACGGTTTTGTACGACAAGTACGCCAAGCGTGCGGCCGGCACGCAACACAGGCACACCCAAAAATGAATTATAAGCTTCTTCCCCGGTTTCCGGCAAATAGGCGAAGGCAGGATGATTCTGGGCATCGGTCAAATTAAGCGCACGTGCTGTGGCAGCAATGGTGCCAACCAGCCCCTGCCCAAGACGCAATTGTGCCAGATGCACGGCTTGCGGATTAAGACCAACGGTTGCGTAAAGCTCCAGCACACTATCGGCGCGCAGAACATAAAAGGAGCAAACTTCCGCGACCATATTTTTCGCGATTTCGTTCACAATGCGATCAAGACGCACCTGTGGCTCCAACGCCTCCGCCATTAATTCGCGAAGTCGCTTGAGCAATACACGGGGACCGGTCGTCAGCTCACGCATAGGCGATCGAATGCTCCTTATAATGGTTCATGTAAGCAGATACCTCTTTGAAGGCGGCCAAATCACAAACCAGACAAGATAATGTCGACGTATTACATCGCAAGTAACACGTCGACAATCCTTTTGGGCATTTTTAAGCCGCGCGTCTAGAGTCTAAAACGCGGCTCGGAGTAACAAAAGCGTTTTTTCTTATTTATCCAGACCGTAAACACCATGCAGAGTGCGCACAGCCAGTTCTGCATAAGGTCCGTCGATCAAAATAGAAATTTTGATTTCCGATGTGGTGATAGCGCGGATATTGATGCCTTTTTCAGCCAATGCACGGAATGCGGTGGCTGCAACACCTGCATGGCTGCGCATACCGATACCGATGACAGAAATTTTCGCCAGACCTGATTCTGACTGAACAGTATCACAGCCCACTTCACCCTTGACCTTCTCAAGCGCTTTAACCGCTTTTTCCAGATCACCGGAGGGAACGGTGAATGTCATATCTGTTTTGGTGCCGTCTTCAGATACATTCTGGACGATCATATCGACATTGATACGCTCTTCCGCCAGAGGACCGAAAATAGCTGCCGACACACCCGGCCGGTCAGCAACACGGCGCAGTGAAATCTGAGCTTCATCCTTGGCAAAAGCGATACCGGTCACAACCTGCTGTTCCACGATTTCTTCCTCGTCGCAAATAAGTGTTCCGGGAGGGTTGATAGGATCATCCATGCCCGGCGCATTAGGATCCGTAAAACTTGAACGTACAAAGGTTCGAACCTTATGTACCATAGCCAGTTCGACTGAGCGAACCTGCAAAACCTTGGCACCAAGAGAAGCCATTTCCAGCATTTCTTCAAAAGAAATCTTTGCCAGACGCTTCGCTTTTGGCTCGACGCGCGGATCGGTCGTATATACGCCGTCCACATCGGTATAAATATCGCAGCGGTCTGCCTTCACAGCGGCAGCAATCGCTACCGCAGATGTATCCGAACCACCGCGGCCCAGCGTTGCAATGCGGTTATCAGGGCCAATGCCCTGAAAGCCTGCAATCACTGCAACCTGTCCTTCACCGAAGCGTTCGATCAGGAATGAACCGTCAATATCAACGATACGTGCCGCACCATGGGAATTATCGGTGCGGATCGGGATCTGCCAGCCCTGCCATGAACGGGCATGGACACCCATTCCTTGCAGACAAATAGCCAGCAAACCTGCGGTTACCTGCTCACCGGAGGCAACCACCGCATCATATTCACGGGCATCATGCATTGCGGAAGCTTCACGCGTCCAAGAGACAAGCTCATTGGTTTTGCCGGCCATAGCCGAAACAACAACAGCAACTTCGTTGCCCGCGTCTACTTCACGTTTAACATGTCGTGCCACATTACGGATGCGGTCGATGTCGGCTACTGAAGTGCCGCCGAATTTCATCACGATGCGCGCCATGGTATGGATACGTCCCGAATTCTGAAAATTTCACCTGAGCCTGCTGAAACATTATTTTGTTGCTCAACAGACAATCCGCGGGTGACATACCTAAATTGTGAGCAATCCGCAAGGTTCTCAAGTGATTTCTTGCTTGACTTTCTTTTTCTCCCGTTCAAGTCCATGATGGAAAGCCATGGAGACGATTATGAGCGAAACATCACGCACCACAATTGACGCTGCTGAAATTGAGCACTTCTCGCGAATCGCAGCACAATGGTGGGATCCGCAGGGCAAATTCCGCCCGCTGCATAAATTCAATCCGACACGGCTTGCCTATATTAAAGAAATGGCCTGCGCGCATTTCAACCGCGATCCGATGCTTGCACGCCCGCTGGAAGGTTTGCGCATTCTTGATATTGGTTGCGGCGGCGGCTTGCTTTGCGAGCCGATGGCGAAACTTGGTGCCACCATTATTGGTGCCGATGCCTCAGAAACCAATATTGAAGTGGCCAAAATTCACGCCCAACAAAGCGGCGTTGAGGTGGATTACCGCGCAACCACTGCCGAAGCGCTGGCGGAAGCCGGTGAAAAATTCGACATAGTGCTCAATATGGAAGTGGTTGAGCATGTTTCAGACGTTGATCTCTTCATGTCTGCTACCAGCGAAATGGTCAAACCCGGTGGATTGATGTTTGTTGCCACCATCAATCGCACCTTAAAAGCGCTTGGACTTGCCATTTGGGGCGCGGAATATATCCTGCGCTGGCTGCCACGCGGCACACACCAATATGAAAAACTGGTGCGCCCGAGCGAGCTGGAAGCGGCACTCAATAAAGCCGGTCTGCAAGTGGCTGACAAACTCGGGGTTACTTACAATCCGCTGACCGACAGCTGGAACCGCTCCCGCGATCTGGATGTCAATTATATGTTTCTGGCCAAGCGCCCGGAAGCATGAAAAGAAACTTGAGACTTACTTCGCACTTTGTGCCTTGGTGGTAAAGAAAACCCCCAAGGCAATCACCAGCGCACCGAACCATGTCAGCATCTGATAATGTTCGCCCATAAAGAGCGTACCTGAAATCAGCCCGATAGCAGCCGCTACATAGCCCATCTGACTCAAATAAACCGGCCCGCCGACAATTTGCAGCTGGAAATAGAGCGTAAACATCAATGCCGAGACGACCGCCTGAATGAACACCATCCAAGGGGCTGCCATTAATTGGCTGATAGGAAAATCACCATCCACAAACAGCATACTTATAATCAGCAGCAAAGCTGCGGCCAGATGCGAACCACAGGCCAGTTCAACTGGATCGGCATTTTTCGGCCAGTCAATGGTGCGGTAAACATTGCCGACAGCCAGCACCACCGGAATGAGCAGCGCCACAATAAGCCATAAAGGCTCGGCCACCGAGCCGGTTTCACCGCGGGTAATGGCCACCAAAAGTGCACCTAAGAAACCAACCGCAATGCCTATAACGCCTAAAGAATTCGGCCGCTTCAAACCGCATACAACTGAAAGCAGCAATGTGGTGACCGGTGATAGCGTATACATGATGCCGGTAAAACCAGCGCCCAAATGTGGGATCACTGATAAGACCATGACATTGGGCAAAGCATAAGAAACGGCAGCAGCAATAAAATAATAGCGCAAATGATGCGTTGAAAAATTTAAAAAACGCGCCCTCGCCAATAAGAATCCCAGCAAAATCAGCCCTGCCCCAGCCGAAATGACAAACGCCCACATGAAAGGTGAAATATGCAGAGAGGCTGCTATTTTACCAAAAGGCAAAGTCAACCCCAGCATGGCACCTGTAGAGACCAGCAAGAACAAGGCTGACTGCATTAACTGATTCATTGAGATCAACCTTATCTGGGCCTCATAGCACATGTATTTTTATCGTGCCCTTAACAGAAATCTTTACAGCACTAAAATCTTCTGAGAAGCCCGTTGATCACTTTATTTTGACAAAACAACTCCAAGAATAATTTTCTTACAAGGTCACTCACTTTCCCGCACATAACGAAACCTATATTTTGAAATAAAATTACGTTTAAGCCATTTCAATGGCGTTTTTTCAGCTTAAAAAAACCTTCAAAAACACGAATATTTCTGATTGACGCATTTTGTATCCAGGATGTAGTATCCAAAAACCAAGATTTTGACATTAATCTCAGGAGGGGGAGCTATTGTCAGCTTTTGAATGGCGTGGCCAAACCCGCTTGCTCGACGAAGTCGCAGAAACACTGCGCGAGCGAATTTATACGGGCGACTACGCCCCCGGCACCATTTTGCGGCAAGAACATATCGTGACAGAGTTCGGCATCAGCCGCACACCTTTGCGTGAAGCGTTGCGCGTACTTGAGCGTGACGGTCTTGTGGTGCATCAGGCAGGCAAAGGTGCGCGTGTCGCCAGTGCCGATCTGCCACGCTTGCTTGACGCCTATGCATTGCGGGAAGTGATTGATGGCGTTGCTGCCCGCTTTGCCGCCGAACGCGCCACCGACAAAACCATTGATGCGTTGAAAAAGCTGATCGAAGAACAAGCGGCTATGGTCGATCCGTGGGATCCTAAAGCCTATACCCAGTCTAATGTCGATTTTCACATGGCGATTATGGATGCGAGCGGCAACTCTTCGCTCCATGCCTTCATTCCGCTTTTACGTTTAACTTCGCAGGTTTTCGCCCCAGCTTTTTCCCTATCGGTTGAGCGCGCACGGCATGCGGTTTCCGAACATCGTCTGATCGTCGATGCGATTGCTGCGCGCGATGGTGATGCCGCCGAAAATCTCGCCCGCTCACATATCCGTGCCACATCTGCAAGACTAAAGGCTGAACGGCCTGATCTGGAGTTCAAGAATGTCTAACAAAAACAGTCTTCCCCGCTATGGAAACTTCATTGATAATAAATGGCAGGATGCCGTTTCCGGTGAAGTTCTGACGCTGAAAAACCCATCCGACGGCAGTGATTTGGCTCTGATCGCCCGCGGCACACAGACCGACATTGATTTGGCTGTCGCAAGTGCGCGTAAAGCGCTAAGCGGTGAATGGGGCAAGATGACTGCAACCGAACGCGGTCGTATTCTGCACCGCATGTCGGAAGCTGTACTCAAAAAAATCGATCTTTTAGCTGAACTCGAAGCCAAAGATGTTGGCAAGCCAATCACGCAGGCACGCGCTGATGTGGTAGCTCTGGCGCGTTATCTGGAATTTTACGGTGCATCTGCCGATAAAGTTCATGGCGACACGCTGCCATATCAAAACGGTTTCACTGTGCTTTCCGTTTATGAGCCGCTTGGTGTTACCGGTCACATCATTCCATGGAATTACCCGATGCAGATCATCGGCCGTTCACTGGGTGCAGCACTCGCCATGGGCAATGCCGCCGTGGTTAAACCTGCTGAAGAAGCCTGCCTCACCATTTTGGAATTTGCCCGCATTGCTCAAGAGGTAGGTCTACCATCCGGTGCGCTCAATGTCGTTACCGGCCTTGGCGTAGAAGCAGGTGCCGCCCTTTCCGGTCATGCTGGCATCAATCATATTTCCTTCACCGGCTCGCTTCGCACCGGTGAAGCCGTGCAGGCAGCTGCCGCCAAACATGCCGTGCCTGTTACGCTGGAACTTGGCGGCAAATCCCCGCAGGTGGTGTTTGCTGATGCAGATTTGGAGCGCGCATTGCCGTTTCTCGTCAGTGCAGGCATTCAAAATGCCGGACAGACCTGCTCGGCCTCTTCACGCATTCTGGTACAGCGTGACGTTTACGAAACCGTTGTCGCGCAAATGGCTGAACGCTACCGCGCGCTTAAAGTCGGTGCGGCACTCAGCGACCCGTCTGTCGGCCCTGTTGTTTCAGACCGTCAGAAAGCAATCGTCGACGGCTTTATTGAACTGGCACATAAAGACGGCCTCACTATTGCTGCTCAAGGCGAAATGATTGCAGGTACACCGGAAAACGGTGCCTATGTTTTGCCAACCTTGGTACGCGATGTGCCTGCCGACCATCCGTTGGCACAGCAAGAAATCTTTGGCCCCGTACAGGTTATCATGCCGTTTGACACCGAAGAAGAAGCAATCGTGCTTGCCAATGGTACCGACTTCGGCCTTGTTTGCGGCATCTGGACCAATGACGGCGCACGCCAACTACGCATGGCACATGCTGTGCAGTCCGGTCAGGTTTTCATCAATAATTATGGCGCTGGTGGCGGTGTGGAATTGCCTTTCGGTGGCGTGAAGCGTTCCGGTCATGGCCGCGAAAAAGGTTTCGAAGCCCTTTATGGTTTCGCGAGCCTGAAAACCATTTCGCTCTACCACGGCTAATCATTATATACAGAGTTTGAGGAGAAGAGATTATGTCTCTTAAAGGTAAAATCGCCCTGATCACCGGTGCAGGCTCAGGTTTTGGTGAAGGTATGGCCAAGCGCTTTGCTGAAGGCGGTGCCCAAGTTGCTGTTGTTGACCGTGACGAAGCAGGTGCCAAACGTGTAGCCCAGGAAATCGGCTCCAACGTCATTGCAATTGCTGCCGACATTTCCAAAGAAGCCGATGTCAACGCAGCCATTGCTGCAACAATCGAAAAATTCGGCCGTATCGATATTCTCGTCAACAATGCCGGTATTGGCCATAAACCGCAAAATGCCGAATTGGTGGAACCAGACGAATTTGACCGTATCATCGGTGTGAATATTCGCGGTATCTATCTGGCTGCACGCGCCATTATCCCGCATTTCAAAGAAAATGGTGAAGGCGTTATTCTCAATATCGCCTCGACAGGTGCCAACCGTCCGCGTCCAAATCTTGCATGGTACAATGCCACCAAAGGCTGGGTTGTAAGCGTTACCAAAGCATTGGCGATTGAACTGGCGGCATTCAACATTCGTGTTAATGCGCTTAATCCGGTTGCTGGCGAAACACCGCTTCTGACCACCTTTATGGGTGAAGACTCGGAAGAAATTCGTGCTAAATTCCGTGCATCCATTCCGCTTGGCCGTCTGCTCAAGCCGGAAGATCTGGCCGAAGCTGCGGCATATCTGTGCTCACCACAGGCTAGCATGGTTACCGGTGTTGCGTTAGATGTGGACGGTGGACGTTCGATTTAATTTTGTGGCCTAAAACAACGATTATAAGGGAGGGCATAATGAACAAAAAACTATTTGCCGGTCTGGTCTCCGCGGCCATGCTGGCATCCATCAACGGCGCTTTCGCCAAAGATCATCTGGTGGTGGGTGAGGTGCTTGAGCCTCCGGGTCTCGATCCAACAGCCAATGCTGCATCCGCCATCCGCCGCGTGACTTATGCCAACCTTTATGAAGGTCTGGTGCGTATTGCCGAAGACGGCTCCATTCAGCCAGCCTTGGCTGAAAGCTGGACCATTTCGCCGGACAACCTCACCTACACGTTCAAACTGCGTGAAGGCGTGAAGTTCCACGACGGCGAGGCTTTTGACTGCTCCATCGTCAAGTTCTCTTATGAACGTGCGGTGGCGGACGATTCAACCAATGCCCAAAAAGGCTTGTTTGAACCAATCGCATCAACCGAATGCCCTGATCCTGCTACTGCTGTGGTAACACTTAAACGTCCGGCCTCGAACTTCTTGTTCGGTATGGGTTGGGGTGATGCTGTGATGATCGGCAAGCAGTCGGCTGAAAACAACAAAACCAATCCGGTCGGCACCGGTCCTTTCAAATTCAAGCGCTGGGTACAAGGTGACCGCGTCGAGTTTGAAAAGAACGCTGATTACTGGGGCACACCTGCCAAGCTTGAAGGCGTCACCTTCCGCTTCATCAGTGATCCGTCAGCGGCTGCCGCAGCAGTCATGGCTGGCGACATTGATCTCTTTGCAGAGTTTCAGGCGCCGGAATTGCTCAACCGCTTCAAGAGCGATGAAAATCTGCATGTCGAAGTGGGCAGCACCGCTGGTAAAGTTGTAATGTCACTCAATAATGAGCGCGCACCATTTGACAATGTCAAATTCCGTCAGGCTCTGGCACATGCGATTGACCGCGATGCTTTCATTGATGCTGTTTCATCCGGCTATGGTACTGCCATCGGTTCCCATTCCACACCTGCAGAACCAGGTTACATCGATCTGACCGGGGTTTACCCATATGATGTTGCGAAGGCAAAAGAACTCTTAAAAGAAGCAGGCGTTGCGGAAGGCACAAGCTTTACCATCACTCTGCCGCCTCCGGCCTATTCCCGCCGGGGTGGGGAAATCATTGCAGCCATGCTTGCCGAGATCGGCCTGCAGGTTAATTTGGTTCCGATGGAATTTGCCCAGTGGCTCGATCAGGTTTTCAAACGTGCAGATTATGAAGCGACCATTATCGGTCACACCGAAGCACGCGACCTCGATATTTACGCCCGCGATAAATACTACTTCAACTATAAAAATCCGGAATATAGCGCTCTTTATAAGACCTATACGGAAACCACAGATGAAGCAAAACAACTGGAATTGCTAGGCCAGTTGCAGCGGAAACTCGCGGAAGACGAGCCAAATATTTTCCTCTATGCACTGCCAAAAATCGGTGTCTGGAACAAGAAAGTACAAGGCGTTTGGAAAAATCTGCCATTGCCGGCAAATGATCTGACCGCCGCTTACTGGGCTGATTAGAGCATTTCCAGCAAAAGTGTGAAACGGTTTTGCGTCGGATAATGCGATAAAACGAAAAGTTATAGAATAATAAAATTATCCCTCCCGTCATTGCAAATGGCAAAGGCGGGAGGGTTTAAAAAACGGGAGACAAAATTTGCTGAGTTATATTTCTGGACGTTTTGTCTCATTAATACTCACGACCCTTGCTGCCTCAGTGATCGTTTTTTTGCTGATGCAGGTTTTGCCGGGCGATCCGGCAGCAGTTATGCTTGGCATTAATGCGCAGCCTGAAACACTGGCAGCGCTGCAAAAGCAGCTCGGCCTCGATGCGCCTTTATGGTCGCGTTATCTGTCGTGGATTTCCGGTTTTGTCGTCGGTGATTTCGGTGTCAGCTATACTTATTCTGTGCCAATCAGCGAATTGCTGGGGCCACGTATTCTTGTCACATTGCCGCTCGCAGTTCTGGCAATGGGCATTTCCGTGATTATCGCCATTCCGCTCGGCGTTATCGCCGCCTCCAAGCGCGGCAAGGCTTTTGATGTCGCTGGTATGGGTGTGGCTCAAGTGGGTGTTGCTATTCCTAATTTCTGGCTCGGGCTGCTGTTGATTTTGCTTTTTGCTTTGCAGCTTGGCTGGTTTCCGGCTTCCGGCTTTGGTGGCTGGGAAGATGGCTTGTGGAAGGGGTTACGCTCGCTGATTTTGCCAGCTGTTGCGCTGGCTCTGCCGCTTGCCGCCATTTTGGCACGCGTCACCCGCTCGGCCGTCATTGAAACTTTAGGCGAAGACTTCATCCGCACGGCACGCGCGAAAGGCTTACCGCGCAGTGCCGCCCTTTGGAAACACGCCGTTCCCAATGCGCTAATCCCGGTTGTTACCATCATCGGCTTGCAGTTTTCATTTCTTCTGGCAGGTACCATCATTATCGAGAATGTTTTCAATCTGCCGGGCGTTGGCCGGTTGATTTTCCAATCCATCGCGCAGCGCGATCTCATCACCGTGCAATCCTTGGTCACGCTTTTGGCGGCCAGCGTGATTACCGTCAATTTTCTGGTTGATCTGGCTTACGGCTTCCTTGATCCGCGCCTTTCAACGGGAGGTCACTGATGAGCGACGTGACCGTAACCCAATCCAAAATCGGCAAAGTGCTTTCCGGCATTGGCTTGAGCCGCAGCCTGATGATCGGCTGTATCGTCACCGGCCTGCTCATTGCGATGGCACTGATTTCTTATATCTGGACGCCGTTTTCCCCCACCGGCCTCAACATTAAAGACAAATTGCAAGGGCCAAGCAGTGTCCATTGGTTCGGCACCGATGCCTTTGGCCGCGATGTCTTTTCGATGATTATCGTGGGAGCGCGCAATTCTATCGCTGTTTCCATCATTGCTGTTGCCGTTGGTGCCGGCATCGGTATTCCGCTTGGCTCTTATGCAGCCGCACGCGGCGGCTTTATCGACGGCATCATCATGCGCTCGACCGATCTGGCCTTTGCGTTTCCATCCCTGTTAACCGCCGTTATCATCACCGCCATTTTTGGCCCCGGTGCAGTGAATGCGATGATCGCCATCGGTATTTTCAACATTCCGGTTTTTGCCCGTGTTACACGCGGTGCTTCGTTGGGCTTGTGGAAGCGTGAATATGTGATGGCGGCGCGCTGTGCAGGGCGCGGCGACATTGCCATAACGCTTGATCACGTTTTACCCAATATCGGCCATGTGTTGATTGTGCAGGCAACCATTCAGTTTGCGCTCGCCATTGTTGCCGAAGCCGGTCTTTCTTATGTCGGCCTTGGCACCCAGCCGCCCATGCCAAGCTGGGGAAAAATGCTCAATGATGCCCAGACTTATATTTACGATGCGCCGTGGCTTGCGATTTTCCCCGGCCTTGCCATTACATTTGCGGTTCTTGGCCTCAATATGCTTGGCGACGGCTTGCGCGATACGCTTGACCCACGCGTCAGGAGGCAAAGATGAGCCTGCTCGAAATTAACCAGATGAATGTGAGCCTGCCTATCGGTTCACGTCAGGTCAATATTCTCACCGACATCACCATGACACTTAATCGCGGCGACCGTTTAGGCATTGTCGGCGAAAGTGGTTCCGGCAAATCCATTACTGCTTTGGCGGTGATGGGCTTGGTGCCCGACCGGATGCAGGTCAATGGCACTTTGCGTTTTGATGGTAAAGACCTCACCACCATGTCGGAGAGTGAGCGCTGCACTATGCGCGGTCATCGTGCTGCGATGATTTTCCAAGAGCCGATGACCGCCCTTAATCCAGTCAAAACCATTGGTTCGCAAATCACCGAAGGCCGCCGTCTGCATTTGGGCGAAAACCGTGCCGACGCCGAAGCCAAAGCCCGCCAATTGCTTGACCGTGTCGGTCTGCCGGGCCCACGCTTCAGTCTTGATCTTTATCCGCATCAGCTTTCAGGTGGTCAGCGCCAGCGCGTGATGATTGCAATGGCGATTGCCTGTGAACCTGATTTGCTGATTGCCGATGAGCCGACCACCGCGTTGGATGTGACCGTTCAGGCACAAATTCTTGATCTGCTTGATGATCTCGTCGATGAAACCGGCACCGCTTTGATGCTGATTACCCATGATCTGGGCGTTGTGTCGGAAATGACCGACAAACTTGCCGTGATGTATGCCGGACGCATTGTTGAAACAGGTGCGACACAAGACGTATTCCGCCGTATGGCGCATCCTTATGCACGCGGTCTTTTTGCAGCCTCGCCGCACGGGGCTGCCTTGGCTGCACCAGATGGCACACGCAGTCGTCAGCGCTTGGCCGCTATTCCTGGTGTGGTGCCTGATCCGTTACATCGCAAACAAAACTGCACATTTTCTGACCGCTGCTCATTCGTTGAAGCCAAATGCCGTGAACTTGTGCCGCCTTTACTACCATTCGGCGACAATAATGAAGCCGCCCATAAAGTCGCTTGTTTTTTCCCGCGTGAAGATGAGGTCGTGGCATGAGTAAACCACTACTTCAGGTTAAAGATGTTGTGCGCGAATATCCGATGCCGCGCCATTCGATCTTTTCTGCACCTAAACATTTACGCGTTTTACATGGGGTTAGCATTGAGCTGAACCCGCGTGAAAGCTTAGGGATTGTCGGTGAAAGCGGATCAGGTAAATCCACCCTTGCCCGTGCCGTGATGGGATTGGAGCCACCGCAATCCGGCCAAGTCCTCATTCAGGATCAGGATATTTATGCGCTTGATCGCGCAGCCATGCGCGAAGCCCGCAAACAGTTTCAGGCAATTTTCCAAGACCCATATGGTTCGCTTGATCCGCGCCACACCGTACAGCGTATCATCAGCGAGCCGATCAATTCGCTGGAAGGCAATATCTCTGCGGCTAAGCGCAAAGCGCGTGTGCAAGAGGTTTTGGAAGCAGTCGGCCTGCCCCCTGCATCAGCGGACAAATATCCGCATGAATTTTCCGGCGGTCAGCGCCAGCGTATTGCCATTGCGCGTGCAT
>NZ_JBJDRZ020000039.1:0-4818 GCF_044987585.2 Paenochrobactrum sp. BZR 201-1
GATTACCCGCCCCGCTTTGATTGTGGCCGATGAGCCGGTTTCCGCGCTCGACGTTTCCATTCAGGCGCAGGTGCTCAATCTGATGATGGATTTGCAAGACAAATTCGGTCTGTCTTATCTCTTCATCAGCCATGATCTGGGCGTTGTGCGTGTGATTACCGACCGTATCGCCGTGATGCATCTGGGGCGTATTGTCGAAGAAGGCCCGACCAATACGGTCTTTGACAATCCACGCCATCCTTACACGCAAGCATTGGTCAATGCGGTGCCGAAACCATTTTCGGGACGACGCAAACGCTCAAAGCCAGCGGGTGAACATGTTGTTGCTGTTCATACAGAATTCACAGGTCGGGGATGCGCTTATGCGCCAGCCTGTCCGATGGCTCAGGCGATCTGCCTACAACAAGCGCCCGAACAAAGATCAATCCAGCAAGGCTGGTATGCCCGCTGCCATTTTGCCTGACATTTACATCCATGTTTTTAAGGAGAAACCATGACAAATCTTGCTGATCTGTCCGCAGTTGAACTTGTTACGGCCTATAAATCTAAAGACCTTTCTCCTGTCGATGTTACAGAAGCGGTTATCACCCGTATTGAGGCTTATGAACCATCGCTGCATGCGATGTGGGCATTTGACCCCGATGCTGCGCGTGAAGCCGCCAAACAGTCTGAAGCCCGCTGGATGCAAGGCGCGCCTGCCGGTGCCATTGACGGTGTACCGCTGACGATCAAAGAAAATATCGCCACCAAAGGTACAGCCGTGCCGCTTGGTTGTGCGGCTTCCGACATGACACCAGCGGCAAAAGATGCGCCTGCTGCTGCCCGCACCCGCGAAGCCGGTGGTGTTATTTTGGGCAAAACCACCATGCCTGATTTAGGCATGTTGTCCTCCGGTCTTTCCAGCTTCCATGAGCTGGCCCGCAACCCTTGGAACTTGGACACCAATCCGGGCGGCTCCAGTGCCGGTGCCGGTTCTGCTGCTGCTGCCGGTTATGGCCCGTTGCATATTGGCACAGATATTGGCGGATCCATCCGTCTGCCTGCCGGTTGGTGCGGTATTGTCGGTTTAAAGCCGTCATTCGGCCGTATCCCGCTTGATCCGGCCTTTTTGGGGCGTGTTGCCGGGCCAATGACCCGCACCGTTGCCGATAGCGCGCTTTATATGTCTGTGCTGTCCTTACCTGATCGCCGTGACGGAATGAGCCTGCCTTATCAGGAGCTGCCTTGGATGGATCTGGACATCGATCTTAGAGGCAAAAAAATCGGTCTCTGGCTGGATGCAGGCTTTGGGGAACCAGTGCAACCGCAAGTGAAAGCAGCTGTTGAAGCAGCAGCCAAACTCTTTGCCGATGCTGGTGCCATTGTCGAGCCGATTGAGCCGTTCCTTAATCGCACCATGATTGATGGTCTGGATCGTTTCTGGCGCGCTCGTTCCTGGAGCGATGTTTCGAAAATGAGCCGTGAAAATCAGGAAAAAATTCTGCCATATATTTTCGCATGGACAGAAACCGCCAAGGAACTGGATGGTCAGGAAGTCTATACCGGCTTTGCGCAGATGGATGCGATGCGTTACGCCTGCCTCAAAGCTTCCGAAAACTTCGACTTTATCATTTCGCCAACCGCGCCAATGCCGACCTATCCGGCACATTGGGCATCCCCTGTTAATGATCCGCAAAAGCCGTTTGAGCATATTGCTTTCACAGTGGCGATGAACATGTCGGAGCAGCCGGCCATTTCGGTCAATTGCGGCTACACGAATGATGGCTTGCCAATCGGCTTGCAAATTTTCGGACAGCGCTTTGATGATCTGGGCGTACTTCGCATGGCGAAAGCCTATGAAGATATGCGTCCTGCACAAAAACCTTGGCCTGTAATCGCCTAACAACGGGAACACAAAAATGTCGATTGAAGTTGAATGGGCGCGTATGACCGCCCCTGATCTGCGCAGCATCGCAGAACGCGGCAATGCACTGGCTATCCTGCCTGTAGGCTCGCTGGAACAGCACGGGCCCCATCTGCCGGTTATCACCGATACAGCGAGCGCCAGTGCCGCCGCCATCCGCACCGCCAAACTGGTGGCAGAAGATGTGCCTGTTGCCGTTCTGCCAGGCCTTTGGCTTGGCATGAGCGAACATCATCTACCTTTCGGCGGCACGATCACCGTTGATTATCAGGCTTATGAAGCCATGCTGCGCGGTATCGTCAAATCTCTGAAAGCGCTCGGCTTTGCAAGGCTCTTGATTGTCAATGGGCATGGCGGCAATGTTGATCCGTTGGCTGTCGCAGTGCGTGAACTGGCGGTGACTTATGATCTGCCAATTGTTGCCACCACGCCGTGGTTCCTGGCACCAAAAGAAACTGCTGCCATCTTTGAATCCGACACAGCCCCAAAACATGCTTGTGAGGGTGAAACTTCAGTGATGATGGCGATTGCTGGTGATTGTGTGAAAGCCGACAAGCTGGACGAAGCAATGCAGCAAGCACCAGAGCCTGTGCATGCGCCGGACGGATTCTCACGCTTTTACTCTTTCTCGGAACGTGCACCGATCACCGGCACATGGGGCGACCCGCGTCTGGCGAGTGCTGAAAAAGGCGAAAAATTCCTCGCTATTCAAGCCAAAGCACTGGCTGATGCGATCAAAAACCCTGCTCTATGGTCACGTCCGGACCCAGTCTGGCGTGCCAATCGCGGACTAGAAACAACAGCTGGAAAGGCAGATTGACTTTTAAAATAGGCGGTCATAATGGCCGCCTTTTTATACCAAGTAGAGACTAACATAATTCAGTTACGCGGACATAATGCAACATTGCTTAAAGAAGTTGTACATGCACTAAAAATGTGCGGGTGGTCGGCGTTCAATTCCCCCCACACCAATTGATTTTATTGGATAATTTATATGTTATTAATATAAAGTTTGACAATTTGTGTAACGAATAGAGGTACAATTTAATTTCTTGTTTTCAAATATAATTAGCTATTACTTATGGAATGATTGCGAGGCTAGTAGTGATGAATATTCAATATTAAGAAGAAGCTTAAATATAAAATATTATTATATGTCAAAAATATTTCACTATTTATTTAAAGAATTTAACAGGCAAACAGAGATAATAAAGTCCCTTATTAGTTCAATAAGATTGCACTCCAATTTGGCTCTATATGCTGATAACACCAGTGCATGGTGAATAAAAAAATAATGAAATAATTTAATGAAATCCAATGCGACTTCTTCCAGGTCGTACAGTAATCTTGACTGTTGCTGTATTTTAGGCGATGAGCACGATAATATAATTTTCGTTAAGGTCACCAACTATGAGAATTCTCTATATATTATTAGCTCATAACGAGCCGGAAAATTTGTATAAGATTGCGGATACATTAGTATCTGCATCACTTGATGCTGAAGTAATAATTCATTTCGACGGCAATGCATCTGAAAAAAATTACAATATATTAACTTCCCTAATCAAGAATAATGAAAAAATTTACTTAGCCTCAAAAAGAATTAAATGTCAATGGGGAACATTTTCTTTGGTTGATGGAACTCTTCAATCATTAAGAACAGTTAAAAAATTAGGCCGAAACTATGACTACGTTATGTTACTTAGCGGGGCTTGCTTACCTTGTAAGCCACTGAAACAACTTGAGGAGTTTCTTTCCTTAAATAACGGAAAGGAATTCATCGAATTCAACGATGATAGCTGGATGGTTGGAGGTTTACGTAAAGAAAGATATCATTTCTACTTCAAAAACGGCGCTTCAAAGACTAAAAATTTTTTTGAGGACAAATCAGTAGAATTACAACGCTTTCTTGGCATAAAACGCCGCGTTCCTTTAAATATGGAAGTTAGATTTGGATCGCAATGGTGGACTTTAACCTGGAAAACATGCTTGAAGATTTTAAGCCTTCTAGATCAAAATCAAAGAATTGAAAAATTTTTTAGACAGACGTATATTCCCGATGAAATGTTTTTTCAAACATTAGTTGGATATGTAGTTCCACATGCAAACATCACTAATTACAATCTAACTTTTTATAAGTTTACAGATTATGGTAAGCCAATTGTATTTTATGATGATCATATAGATTACGTATTTAACTTGAATAAGTTTTTTTACAGAAAAATTTCAAATGAGGCTAAACGTTTATTTCAAGCTAGTTTAGATACAGCTCACCGTAAAGATAACAATTTAATACAATTTGACCCAAGTACGAAAAACAACGACTTTGAACTAAAAAAACGTGCCCAGACATGGTTTCCAAAACCTGGTACTATTTATTACAAAAGCCAGTATATAGAAGCACATGGCGAATGTTTAGAAGCCTCGAATCGTCCTTATGTTTTAGTACTCGGTCTACGAAATGATATTCAATTATTTATTGATAATTTATCAATAAATAAAGTAGAATACATAGGAAGATTGTTTTCTAAGTCTAAAGTTTTTGAAGGGGCCCCCTTTGAGGAATTTTATGGTCTTCGAGAAAATGAGAAACAGATCCGAGATATGGATCAATTCTTATATTTAACGCGCGTTATAAGTAGGGCTTCAGCATTACCTATAATTAGCTGGGCATCTGGTGACCACACATGGCCATTAAATAAAATCTTCAATGATCCTAATGCGTTAAAAATATTTATCTCTCCTAAATCATCAAGATATGAGGATTGGATTAACGAATTTAAGTTGGATTATTTGAATGCAACGCAAACAAACAAAATACTCCCAGGTCTAAGTCAAACTACTTATTTGAAGGCGCGAGAAACAATGATTCATGATGATGTTGTTCCACATAATATTCAGAATTTGTTTAATGC
>NZ_JBJDRZ020000004.1:0-207351 GCF_044987585.2 Paenochrobactrum sp. BZR 201-1
TTTCGGGATAAAGACATGCGCTTAGAAAAACTGTGCGCCTTTCAACATTAACCGAATGAATAGCCTGCACCGCGCACGCATGTCTCCCGAAAGTGGTTACCGGTTTCGGGATAAAGACATGCGCTTAGAAAAACTGTGCGCCTTTCAACATTAACCGAATGAATAGCCTGCACCGCGCACAGTGCGGATAGGGTCGGTTGAACCATTCGGATTGATGGCTTTTCGCAGGCGTCCGATATGTACATCCACGGTGCGGTCATCAACGTAAATGTCTGCGCCCCAGACACCATCCAGCAATTGGCTGCGGGAGAATACGCGTCCCGGTGCCATCATGAAATATTCAAGCAGACGATATTCGGTCGGGCCCAGATGCACTTCCTTGTCTTTGCGATAGACGCGGTGCTGCTGACGGTCGAGAATGAGATCACCGACTTTTAGCACATGCGAGAGCAAGCTTGGATTGGCACGGCGCAGCATGGCTTTGACACGGGCAATCAGTTCCGGTGTGGAGAAAGGTTTTACGACATAGTCATCGGCACCAACCGCCAAGCCGCGCACGCGCTCGCTTTCCTCGCCACGCGCAGTCAGCATGATAATCGGCAGACGTTCGGTCTCGGCGCGCTGGCGTAAACGACGGCACAGTTCAATGCCGGAGACACCCGGCAGCATCCAGTCCAAAATCAACATGTCGGGTACATCTTCGCGTAAAGCAATTTCTGCTTCATCACCGCGCATGATGGTTGTGACCTGATAGCCTTCAGCTTCGAGATTATAGCGCAGCAATACACTCAGCGCTTCTTCATCTTCCACGACGGCAATTTTGGGGGCATGTGACATTACAAGGTTCCTTCAGTCAATTGGCGCAAAAGTCAGGAGAGGCGGTGAAAAAAATATTATGCATGCCTGAAATTGCGACAAAACAAGGGTGCAGAGCGGGAGCGCCGCTCTTGAAAGCTGCATATTAAACCGTTGGCGGACATAAGTTTTTATCAAAATTTTGTCCGCCTTTCCGGTCATTTAAGGTTTGCGGGCTTCAGCCACGATGATATCGTGGCTGAGGTCTTCTTTCGGCCGTTCAGCCGGCATTTGCTGGCCGGTAACGATGTAGTAAACCGTCTCGGCAATATTGGTGGCGTGATCGCCGATGCGTTCAATGTTTTTCGCACTGAAAAGCAAATGGGTGCAGGAGGAAATATTGCGCGGATCTTCCATCATATAGGTGAGAAGCTCACGGAAAATCGAGGTGTACATGGCGTCGATTTCATCGTCGCGGTCACGCACAATATTGATCTGTGCCACCGAGCGGGTGGCATAGGCATCAAGCACTTCTTTCAGCTGGGTGAGTGCCAGCTCGGCCAGGGTTTCAAGGCCGCGATAAAGCTTGACGGATTGGCGGGTGTCGGAAACAGCCGCAACGCGCTTGGCAATGTTTTTTCCCAGGTCGCCCACGCGTTCCAGATCGGCAGAAATACGGATGGCGCCGATAATTTCACGCAAGTCAATCGCCATGGGCTGGCGCTTGGCAATGATGGTGATGGCCTTGTCGTCGATCTCGCGTTCTGCTGCATCAAGAAACAGATCATCGGCAATCACGCGTTGTGCCAGCTCATTGTCGGCATTGACGATTGCGGCAATGGATTGCTCGACCATACGCTCGGCATGGCCGCCCATTTCGGCAATCTTATGGGCCAAGAACTTCAGTTCTTCATCATAAGAGCGGACAGTGTGTTTTATAGGCATGAAAAAACCTCTTAAAAAAATATCGGTAACCACAATCAGCCGAAGCGGCCGGTGATGTAGTCCTGTGTCCGTTTTTCTTTTGGTGCGGTGAAGATCGCTTCGGTTTCACCTTCCTCGACAATATTGCCTAGGTGGAAGAAGGCAGTTTTTTGCGAAACACGCGCGGCTTGCTGCATGGAGTGCGTGACGATTGCAATGGTGTAATTCTGGCGTAATTCGTCAATCAGCTCTTCGATCTTGGCCGTAGCAATCGGATCAAGCGCCGAGCATGGTTCGTCCATCAGGATAACTTCAGGGCTCACTGCAATGGCACGCGCGATGCAAAGGCGCTGCTGCTGACCACCGGAAAGACCAGTGCCTGCATCATGAAGACGGTCTTTCACTTCTTCATAAAGGCTGGCCTTTTTCAGGCTGGTAATAACGGTTTCTTCCAAGTCAGTGCGGTCTTTGGCAAGGCCGTGGATACGCGGGCCGTAAGCCACATTGTCGAAGATGGATTTCGGAAACGGGTTTGGCTTCTGAAATACCATGCCGACACGGGCGCGCAGTTCCACCACGTCGATTTTCGGATCATAAATATCCTCGTTATCAAGGGTGATTTTGCCCTCGACGCGGCAGCCTTCAATCGTATCATTCATACGGTTGAGCGAGCGCAGGAAGGTGGACTTGCCACAACCTGAAGGGCCGATCAGGGCGGTCACCATCTTTTCAGGAATATCGAGATCAACTTCAAACAGCGCTTGTTTGGCGCCATAAAATACGCTGACTTTTTCACCGCGCATTTTGGTTGGTTGGGCGCTGAGGTTCATTTTAACTCCCGGTAGGTTGTCCTGAGGATAGTCTGCTACAGTATTCATCGTTAAGGCTCCGCTTACCAACGGCGCTCGAAGCGACGGCGCAGGATGATGGCAGCAATGTTCATAATGGCCAAGAATGCCAGAAGTACAATGATGGCACCGGATGTACGTTCCACGAAAGCACGCTCGGCTTCATTTGCCCACATGAAGATTTGAACCGGCAGAGCTGTGGCAGGTTCAAGCGGTGTGGTTGGAACATTTGCAACGAAAGCAACCATTCCGATAAGAAGCAGCGGTGCAGTTTCACCTAAAGCCTGCGCCAGACCGATAATGGTGCCAGTGAGGATGCCCGGTGCTGCAAGCGGCAGCACATGGTGGAACACCATTTGGGTTTTAGAAGCGCCCAGCCCCAATGCCGCATCGCGGATGGAAGGCGGCACGGCGCGCAGTGCTGCACGGGTGGCAATAATGATGGTTGGCAGTGTCATCAGCGAGAGCACCAAGCCCCCGACCAGTGAGGCGGAACGCGGCAGGCCGAAAAGATTGATGAAAACCGCCAGCCCCAACAGACCAAATACAATGGAGGGAACAGCCGCCAGATTATTGATGTTGACTTCGATCAGATCTGTGAAGCGATTTTTTTTGGCAAACTCTTCCAGATAAATAGAAGCAGCAACGCCGACCGGCAATGCAATGCCAAGCACGATCAACATCATATAAAGCGAACCTACAAAAGCGACACCAAGACCGGATGTTTCAGGGCGGCTTGAAGCACCATAGGTAAAGAGGCCAGTGTTGAAGCTCTGTCCCATCACGCCTTCTTTTGAAAGCTTGTGCATCCAGTCAACTTGACGGTCAGTAACTTTGCGGTTTGCTTCCGGTACGTTCAAATCAATCTGGCCTTTGAAGGCTGAATCAATATCGGCGCTGGCAAGGAAATTGATATTCTGTGTGGTGCCGATAAGCGACGGATTATCCATCACCATTTGGCGCAGCTGAATGCGAACACCATTGGAATAAAACTTACCCAATTCACGCATAGTCGCTTTGTCATCTGTCTGCACCTGCAAATGATGAGCCAAAGCATTACGCACCAGCAACGGGTAATTTGCTGTGATCAGCACATTCGGATCTTCAGCGCGTTTATGGCTTGGGTCGATTACTTTTTCTTCGAGCAGCACCGGAATGCTGACCGTGGTTTGCCAAAAAGCGGTGTAGCCTTTGGAAAAAACCGTAAATAGCAAGGCGCAGAGAAAAAACACACCGACGCAGATTGCCAATATACCATAAAGGCGGAAGCGGCGTTCAGCAGCATAGCGGCGCTTGATGCCGATATCACGGCGCGCTGGTTTTGCATTCATCGGGGCACCTGTTGAATTTGAAGAAAGGCTCATATCACTCATCAGTCGTACTGCTCCCGATATTTGCGAACGATATAGAGCGCAAAAATATTCATGATCAGCGTCAGGAAGAACAAGGTGATGCCAAGGGCAAAGGCTACCAAGGTCTGCGGTGAGTTGAACTCAAGGTCACCGGTCAGCTGATTGACGATTTTAACGGTAATGGTGGTCATGGCTTCAAACGGGTTGAGCGTCAGATTGGCGGCAACACCGGCAGCCAGCACCACAATCATTGTTTCACCAATTGCACGCGAAGCGGTGAGAAGCAGCGCACCGACAATGCCCGGTAGGGCAGCAGGAAGCACCACTTTTTTAATGGTTTCCGATTGGGTCGCACCAAGCCCGAGCGAACCGTCACGCATCGCATTGGGCACTGCCGTGATGATGTCGTCGGAGAGCGAAGACACAAACGGGATCAGCATGACGCCCATCACCAGACCAGCGGTCAACACGCTCTGCGCCATGATAAAGCCTTGGCCGCCTGCAATGGCGATGCTGAGATCGCGCAGGAACGGGCCAACGGTTACCATGGCAAAAAAGCCGTAAACAATGGTCGGGATACCGGCAAGAAGCTCCAGCACCGGTTTGACGACACTGCGTAGCTTTGGCGAGGCATATTCCGCCATATAAACAGCGGAGAACAGGCCGACAGGTACAGCAAACAGCATGGCAACAAAGGCGATATAAAGTGTGCCGGCCAAAAGCGGGATAAGGCCGAACTGACCAACCGCACCATCAGAACCGGCAGCTGCAAAGCGCGGATCCCATACGGTGCCGAAGAAGAAGTTGGAGAAAGAAACAGACTGGAAGAAAGTGATTGTCTGGAACAGCATCGAGAAAATAATGCCGATAGTGGTGAGGATCGCGATACCCGATGCAGCGATCAGTCCCCAAAGCACGATTCTTTCAACATTATTGCGCGCACGTGTGCGCACTTTGATAGAAGACAGGCCAAAAATCACACCGGCAAGGGCCAGCACAATGCTGATGGCGGTGCCGGTTTTTTGTGCCAGCGAAGATGCCTTTGTCCAATATTGGGCGATCGGCACCATGAAATCCTGACCTTCAGTGGCAAGCGCAATACCCTTATTGCTCATATATTCACGCGCCATCTGATAATTTGTCGGCAGAGCGTCTCTTTCCTGAAGGGGAAGGCGCTCGATACCTTTGGCAAGGCCGCGTACCATGCTCAAATTGAGATTATTGTTGGTGGTGGAAACTTCTGAAAGCTGCGACGTCGCATTATGCTCGATATAAACCGAGGAACCGATCATCCATACGATCAGAAACAAAGTTGCTGGCAGGGCGGAAACCAAAAACACCCACCAGCCGTGATAATGAGGCCGTGAGTGCATTTTTTCGTTTTGGGGCACGGATTTATATTGTGAAAGCGCTTTCTGACGCCCCATAAAAAATCCAGCCAGACCAATCAGTATGACTGTGAATAAAACCAGTAAGGCGGACATTCAATTTCCTTAAAGCGCGCTACATAAACTTTAGTGAAAATGCTTAGGCGATTGTGCTTATGCGGTGGAAAAACCGCAAAGCTTTCATGGAATGAATGCGACAGGCATTTGCCTGTCGCATTCAATTGTTTTTGTCTTATTTGGCAGCCATAACCTTGCCAGCGGCAAAGTCGGCGCGCTGTGCTTCACGTTCTGCTTCCGGAGCAGGAACCAGACCATATTCAGCCAGCGGGCTGTCCGGGCCAACCATCTGTTCGGACAAGAAGAAATCTACATATTCTTTCAAGCCGGGGATCACGCCGAGGTGTGCTTTCTTCACGTAGAAGAACAGCGGGCGGGATACTGGATAGTCGCCTGAAGCAACAGTTTCTGCTGAAGGCACAACATCGTTGACAGTTGCTACACGCAGCTTGTCAGCATTGTTTTCGTAGAAATAAAGGCCGAAAACGCCAACGCCTGTTTTGTTGCTGTCGATGCGGGCAAGAGTTTCGCTGTAGTCACCGTCGATATCAACGGCTTTGCCGTCTTTACGAACTGCAATACAAGCGGAAGCTGCTGCTTTGTCATCAAGGCCGGTTGCTTTGATGACCTCAAGAGCACCGGATTCTTTACAACCTTCGGTCAGAACTTTTTCTTCGAAAACTTCACGGGTACCGTGCTTTTCACCAGGGATATAAGCCGCAATGTCCCAATCCGGCAGAGCGGAGTTAACCTGATTCCATTTGGTGTTTGGATTGTCTACAAGCTTGCCGTCTACAATCACTTTGGCAGCAAGTGCCTGATAAAGATCAACCGGCTTCAACTTCCATTCAGGGCCTTTTGCATCGGTAGCAAAGACAATGCCGTCATAACCGAATTGAACTTCCTGAACATCTTTAACACCTGCATCGATGCAGGATTTCAGTTCGGAGTCCTTCAATCCACGCGATGCATTGGCGATATCGATTGTGTTTTCACCAACACCTTTACAGAATTCTTTAATACCTGCACCCGAACCGCCGGATTCAATCACCGGAGTTTTGAAGTCAGGATATGTTTCGCCGAAAGTTTCAGCGAC
This sequence comes from Paenochrobactrum sp. BZR 201-1, assembly GCF_044987585.2. Taxonomy (NCBI): domain Bacteria; kingdom Pseudomonadati; phylum Pseudomonadota; class Alphaproteobacteria; order Hyphomicrobiales; family Brucellaceae; genus Paenochrobactrum; species Paenochrobactrum sp. BZR 201-1. The sequence continues at coordinate 6,461 of NZ_JBJDRZ020000004.1, forward strand.
GATTTTTGCATATGGCAGAACGGTTGAAGAACCAGCGACCTGAAGCTGGTCGCGAGCGGATGCTGCGGAAACCGACATGACAGCCGCAATAGCAAGTGCAGCGGTTGTGGAAATCAACGTGTTCATAGGAGTAGCTCCAGTTGGTAAAGACAATGACGTTTAATGTCACTAACCGTCTAGGCGCTGTTTATTACAGTCATATGACAGTAATATTACAGCTTCATGTCATATGAACTTTATCAAAAAATATCGGGTAATTTTTTAAGGATTAGCTTCAGCCGTTGGGACGGCTGACAACATAAATGGCGCTTGCCAGCATGAAAATTGCAACACCTAATCCCAGCCACAGGCCGGGGCGAGCACCCCACCAAAAGATGGCATAGCCCGCAGCCATGCCGCCACAGGCAAAAAATTTGGCTTTGACCGGCACTGCACCTTTATCACGCCATTTAATCAGCATGGGTCCGAATTGCGGATTTGCCAAAAGCTTGGCTTCCAATGCCGGAGAAGAGCGACTGAAAAACCATGCTGCCAGAATAATAAAGATTGTAGTCGGCATGACGGGCAAAAAGGCACCGATAATACCAAGCGCCAGCATCAGAAACCCGAGCAGTAGATAAATGATGCGCTGCGCTTTAGACAAAACATTGTCGTCAGGTTTTTGTTGTTCCTGTGCGACGCTATCTACAGGTTCTGCCTGATCATGAGCTGTTTGTTGGTCTTTCACGTTTTCGGGGTGCGGTTTGCTCACTGCTTATCTTTCAGATGCCTTCAAGGGTCATGATTTGATAGCTGTTTATGCATGGAATCGCCAGTAGGCAAAACACCGGGATGTTGAAAACTAGTGTCAATAAGTAAACTTTACGCGATCACAAACTATTTCACTGTGTTATTTACAGCGCTGAAGCCTTGAAATTTGCCGCAAAAAAGACACAAATCTTAACTGCGGTGAAACGGCTGATAACTTGGCTCGTCAATAAAAAACATTTGCATCGTGAAGCCGCTTTTACTTTATGCAATGAAAAATCCGCAGAGCACTTTCAAGAAGCCGATGTTAACGAATTATTCTGATGGTAAACATACGAATAACATATTTTATGATTGATTCATGTGAATATAATCAAGTTATTTCAAATTTATACTGAAATATAAAAAGTAATTATCCGATCAATGGGATGATTTTCCTTTTAACTATAGATTCAAAATGCCTTAAATCATCTTTATTTCGTCCACTTGAGTGCCACATTTACCCGCCAATCGGACATTGTTTTTAAAGTCTGCCTTTTATTTCTTTAAAAAGTGCGGCGTTGAAAATATTAATGTGCAATTGTGGATGCTTGAAACAATGAAAAAATATGTGGCTTTATTGACTGTTGGAATGGCTTTTGCATTTTCAGCCAATGCGGCTTTGGCATCAGCCGGACAATGCGGCGGTGCTTCATGGTATGCGCTGACATCCAAGACAGCATCTGGCGAGCGGATGAATCCGGCCGGTATGACTGCGGCACATCGAACATTGCCACTGGGTACGAAAGTGAAGGTAACCAATCAGGCCAACGGCAAGTCACTGATAGTGCGGATAAACGATCGCGGCCCTTTCATCAAAGGCCGCGTGTTGGATTTATCTAAAGGTGCGGCAAGCCGTATGGGCTTTATCAATGCCGGTCATACAAAAGTGTGCATTACACCGGTTGCCGCGAAAAAGGGCTAATAGCTTTTTAAAGCTTTAGTTCTTTTCCTGCAGGTGCGCTTCGAGGAACCACAGGGATTTGTCGAGATCACGCGACGCAGCGGTGAGAACATCGGCTGAAGTTTCATCACCTGCCTCATCGGCCTCTTTGATTGACTGACGCACCAGATTGGCGACTGCAGCGTAGCGGTCGATCAGCGCATTCAGGTGATCATGAATATTATAAATATCGGTCGGATATGGCTTGAGGTTAGTGTCGTTGCCAACGGTCTGCACAGTTCCCATCGCGGTGCCGCCTAATTGCACAACACGCTCGGCGATAGTGTCGGTATGCTCATCCAGACTATCGCGGAAACCATCCAGCATTTCATGCACAGCGATAAATTGCAGACCTTTAAGATTCCAGTGTGCCTGCTTGGTTGCCAGTGACAGATCCAGCGTTGCCGCCAGATTTTGATTAAGCAGAGAAATAACCGTTGCTTTGGCATTGGATGGCAGATCGTTACGTGTGTTATGGGTTTTAGCCATTATATCCTCGCTTGCTTTACAAATTATCATTGTCAATGACTCATGCCTTTGGGAGCCCGCCAGAGCCACATCTCTTAAACTAAACGCTGTTAATGACAGTTGGTTCCCTCTCCATAACAGGTTTATATATAATATAGTGTTTTTGAACGCAGAAAAAAGATGCAGAAGCTTGCCGGAACACAATATCTGTTTTACCTGATAGATCATGAAAATACTTGCTCTTGATACTGCGGCTTCTTTTTGTGCCGCCGCCCTTTATGACAGTGAAAAAGCTTTAGTGCTGGCACAGCGCCGTGAAAATATCGGAAAAGGCCATGCCGAAGTGCTGATGGCCTATGTGCAAGACGTGCTGGAAGAGGCAAGACTGGATTTTCATCAGATTGATCGCGTGGCGGTCAATGTCGGGCCAGGCTCTTTCACCGGCGTTCGTATTGCAGTTTCTTCGGCACGTGGCTTTGCTTTGGCTTTAAATAGTACCGCCATTGGTGTGACTGCTTTTGAAGCGCTTTGCGCTCAAGCTCATGAGAGCTATGCTAAGCGTCCGGTATTGGTGCTGCTTGATGCGCATCGCGGTGAAATTTTTGCGCAAAGCTTTGACGGCAATGGCGAGCCGGAAACGGAAGCCTTGGCGCTGACATTACAAGAAGCGGTGCAATTATGTGCCGAAAAACCCGATCATGTGCTGACCGGATCGGCTGCACCTGCGGTCACGCAAGCACTTGGGGAGACACATGTGATTGCGCAAACCGAACCAACCGCCGATATTGCTGTTTATGCGCGCATTGCTGCGACAAAACCAATGGGTGAAGCACCAAAGCCGCTTTATTTGCGCGGGCCAGACGCCAAACCGCAGGTTGGCTTTGCTTTACCTCGTAAGTCAGAGGTCAAATCAGAAGAGCAGGCGTCATAGGGGTGGGGCGAAAAACAAACAATGTTCAGCTCGGGCAGCAAGTTATCAGCGAAAAACTTGATGGGGCGCTTGATGGAGCACTTTAATAAAAAAGGCTTTTCAATTGCACCATTGAGGCCGGATGATAGCGCCGCGTTGGAAGATGTACATATGGCCTCTTTCCATCAGGGGTGGACGACAGAAGATTTTCGCGGACTTTTGAGTGAGCCTACAGTGTTTGGTTTTTTGGCGCGCCGGGAAGGAGAGCCCAACAAACTGGCCGGATTTGTGCTGGCGCGTCTGGTGGTGGATGAAGCAGAAATTTTGACCATTGCCGTTGATATCGCTTCACGTAAACTGGGCGCCGGACACGGGCTGATGGATGCAGTTTTGCGTCATTTGCACCATGAGCGTGCGGCAAGTCTGTTTCTGGAAGTCGATAAAAGCAATGTGGCGGCGCAAGCGCTTTATAACCGACTTGGTTTTATCAAAGTGGGTGATCGCCCCAGTTATTATCAGCATGCTGATGGCACTTATGCTTCTGCGCTGATTTTGCGCCGTGATCTGGTGGTTGCCAAATGATTGGTGCTGTCAGAATCCTTTTTGTGCTGGTTGCTTTCATTCTGCTGACCCTGTCGCTGGTGCCGTTTCAGTATATTTTCATGAAGCTCAATCATGTGTTCCAGCGCCGTTTGCCGCGATTTTTCCATCGTTTGGTGGCAAGGTTGTTTGGTTTTCGCGTCAAAACCATCGGTACAATGAGCGAAGACCGGCCGCTGCTTTTAGTGTCGAATCACATTTCATGGAGCGATATTATCGTTCTTTCTACGGTCGGAGAGGTGTCTTTTATCGCTAAATCCGAAGTGCGGTCATGGCCGGTTTTCGGTCATTTGGCATATTTGCAGCGCTCGGTTTTTGTCGAGCGGGCAAAGCGCGGAAGAACCGGCGAACAGGCATCGGAAATTGCTACAAGGCTTGCGGCAGGCGATGTGATGGTACTGTTTCCGGAAGGCACAACGTCGGACGGTAATCGGTTATTGCCGTTTAAAACTGCACTTTTTGGCGCGGCTCATGCAGCCATCCGCGAGGGTGGTGCTGAACATGTGACAGTTCAACCAGTTTCAATTGCTTATACAGGTGTGCATGGTATGGCGATGGGGCGCTATCATCGTCCGATTGCGTCATGGCCGGGGGATGTCGAATTGATGCCACATCTGAAAGGTATCTTGAAAGAAGGTGCTATTGATGTGGAAATCAGTTTCGGTGAACCGATGGTGATTGACGCCAAAACCGACCGCAAGCTTTTAGCCCGTGTGATGGAGGAGAGGGTTCGCTCGCAACTGCAATCCTCGCTCTTAGGGCGCGAAATTAAACCGGGTTGATGGAAATATCGTCGGCCTAACTATTCTCAAACGGCGATAAAAGGTTTAGAAGCCAGCCTATGAGCACTCTTGAAACGATCCCTTCTTTGAACCCGACCCCAGATAATGACGCAAAAACACCTGCCAATACGCGCAAGGTTTTTGTGAAAACCTATGGCTGCCAGATGAATGTCTATGACAGTCAGCGTATGGCCGACAGTCTGGCGGCGGAGGGTTATATTTCAACCGATACGCCGGAAGATGCGGATCTGGTGCTGCTCAATACGTGTCACATTCGTGAGCGCGCTTCCGAAAAGCTTTATTCAGCGCTTGGTCGTTTGCGTAAACTTAAAGATAAAAATGCGGCCAATGGCAAAGAACTGACCATCGGTGTTGCCGGTTGTGTGGCGCAGGCCGAAGGACAGGAAATCCTGCGCCGTGCACCATCCGTTGATCTGGTGATCGGGCCGCAGACCTATCACCGTTTACCGCAGGCACTGGCTAAAGTGCGCGGTGGCGAAAAGGTTGTCGAAACCGAATATGCACTGGAAGACAAATTTGAACATCTGCCAGCACCACAGCGCGAAGTGGTGCGCAAACGCGGTGTCTCCGCTTTCCTGACCGTTCAGGAAGGTTGTGATAAATTCTGCACATTCTGCGTGGTGCCTTATACGCGCGGTTCGGAAGTATCGCGTTCGGTTGCGCAAATTTTGGCCGAGGCTGAAAGGCTTGTGGCTGGTGGTGTGCGCGAAATTACCCTGCTTGGCCAGAATGTGAACGCATGGCACGGGCTTGGCGATGATGGCCGTGAATGGGGCTTTGGCGAACTGCTTTACCGTTTGGCCGATGTGCCGGAGCTTAAGCGTCTTCGTTATACCACCAGCCATCCGCGCGATATGGATGATGCATTGATCAATGCACATCGTGATCTTGATATTTTGATGCCTTATCTGCATCTGCCGGTGCAGGCAGGCTCGGATCGTATTTTGAAAGCGATGAACCGCAAACATAAGGGCGATGATTATCGCCGCCTGATCGAACGTATCCGTGAAGCACGCCCTGATATGGCGCTGTCAGGTGACTTTATTGTCGGCTTCCCTGGTGAAACAGATCAGGATTTTGAAGATACAATGCAGCTGGTGCGTGATGTAAATTATGCGCAGGCCTATTCTTTCAAATATTCCAGTCGCCCGGGAACGCCGGGCGCAGATTTGCCCGATCATGTGGATGAAGCGGTCAAAGACGAACGTTTGCAGCGCTTGCAGGCTTTGCTTAATGAGCAGCAATATGCGTTTCAGGATAGTCTGGTTGGTAAAAAAACCAGCGTGCTGATTGAAAAGCCGGGACGTGAGGAACAGCAAATGGTTGGTCGATCACCGTGGTTGCTGCCGGTTATTCTTGATAATAATCACGACCAGATCGGTGATATTATCAATGTTGAAATCATTTCCACAGGAACCAATAGTTTGGTTGCGAAAAAACTGTCTTAAAGGCATGATAAGAGCATCATATAGTTTCGCGGGTGTTTTTCATTCGATGGGGGGAGCCGGTTGAGCGCTACAGAACAGCTGAAGACCGATAAGAGTAAGACTGAAACACAGAACAAATTATCTAATGGCGCTTCGGATATGGCGCATATTGTGCTGACTTTTGACAATAATCGTCACGCCATTGCGCTTTACGGGCAGTTTGATGAAAATCTGGCGCGCATCGAGCAGAAGCTCGGCGTTGATGTCCGCTCCAAAGGCAATGAGCTGACGATTCGCGGCACGCCTTCAGCGACCGAACAGGCGCGTCGCGCATTGGATGAGCTTTACGGCTTTTTACAAAAAGGACGTGAGATCACGCTTTCCGATGTTGATGGTGCTTTGCGTATGGCCGGAAATATAACCACGACTGCGGAGGGGCAGTTGCCGCTTCCTACGATGGAAAACAAAGGCAAATTAGCCTCTGCGCAAATTTCCACCCGCAAGAAAACTATTTTTGCCCGCACGCCGACGCAAGATGCCTATATGCGCGCTCTTGACCGCTCCGAACTGGTTTTTGGTGTCGGCCCTGCCGGAACCGGTAAAACCTATCTGGCGGTTGCTCATGCTGCGATGCTGTTGGAGCGCGGACTGGTCGAGCGCATTATTTTGTCGCGCCCGGCGGTGGAAGCAGGCGAACGCTTGGGCTTTTTGCCGGGTGACATGAAAGAGAAGGTCGATCCTTATCTGCGACCGCTTTATGATGCGCTTTATGATATGATGCCTGCCGATAAAGTGGAGCGCGCTTTAACTGCGGGTGTGATTGAAATTGCGCCGCTTGCCTTCATGCGCGGACGTACCCTTGCTCATGCTGCGGTTATTCTGGATGAGGCGCAAAATACGACCTCTATGCAGATGAAGATGTTTCTCACGCGTTTGGGTGAGGGATCACGCATGATTGTGACCGGTGATCCAAGCCAGATTGACTTGCCGCCCGGTCAGAAATCCGGCCTTGTCGAAGCCTTGCGTATTCTGGACAATGTCGATGGTGTTGTGACCGTCCGCTTCACTCAAAAAGACGTGGTGCGCCATGCACTGGTGGCGGCTATTGTTGAAGCCTATGACAATGATGGAAGATCGGCTGGCTGAACTGGCACAAAAATAAGGTGCGAGCCTTGTATTTTGCGGTGAGCGCTATGATCTATCCATGTTTATATGCTATTTAATACGACTTTAGAGTTTGTAAGAGAAAGGACTATGCGTCAGCCGGCTTCTTGATAGCCGCAACTGCCGTTTTAAAAGTGATCGACATCGATATATTGATAGAGGCGGAAGGCTGGCCCGAAGAGGACGCCTTACTCCAGGTGGCGCAAAAAGCGGTTGATACCGCATGGAAAAGCCTTTTTACCGATGACGGGCAAAGTGAGTTAAGTCTCGTTTTTACCGATGATGCTTCTATTCAGGAGCTGAATGCGCAGTGGCGCAACAAGGATAAGGCAACCAATGTTTTGTCTTTTCCGGCCTTTCCGGTTAAAGCGGGTGCAAAACCCGGGCCGATGCTCGGCGATATTGTCATCGCGCGCGAAACAGTGATGCGCGAAGCGCAGGAAGAAGATAAACTTTTTGAGCATCATTTGAACCATATGATTGTGCACGGTTTCCTGCATCTTTTAGGCTATGACCATGAAGATGACCTTGACGCTGAAATCATGGAACAATGGGAGCGCGATATTTTGGCCGCCCTTGCTATTCCCGATCCATATTCACAAACCCTTTCACCTAACAAAGCCGGTTGACCATGTCTGATCAAACTAGTGTTCCCCCCTCGGGCGATGTCCCGCAAAATACTGATCCGGAGGGGCAGAGTACGCACAGAGTCTCTCCAACGGAGAAGCGCTCATTCTTAAGCAATTTATTGCCGTTTTTACGCAGTCGCCAAACATCTTCCTTGCGTGAAGATTTGGCTGACGCGCTGTCGGAACAAGACAGTAGCAATACGGTTTTCTCGCCTGAAGAACGGGCGATGCTCAATAATATTTTGCGCCTGCGTGAAATCCGCGTTGAAGATGTGATGATTCCGCGCGCCGATGTGGAAGCGGTGGAAATTTCAACACCACTCGGCGAAGTGCTGGAACAGTTTGAAAAGTCCGGCCATTCACGCATGCCGGTCTATGCCGAAACCCTCGATGATCCGCGCGGTATGATCCATATCCGCGATGTTTTGAATTTTATCACCCGCCAGTCACGCCAAAAATCGAGCCGCCGCAATGGTGCCGCTACGAAAACGGCGGGCACAACACCAACCAAATTTGACATTGGCCGCATTGATCTGACCAAGACCATCGGTGAACTGAATTTGATGCGTAAAGTGTTGTTTGTACCGCCATCCATGCTGGCAAGCGGCCTGATGGCGCGCATGCAGGCAAGTCATATTCAAATGGCGCTGGTCATTGACGAATATGGCGGCACTGATGGTCTGGTGTCGCTGGAAGATATTGTTGAAATGGTCGTCGGTGATATTGAAGACGAGCACGATGACGAAGAAATCATGATCTTGCAGGAAGCTGACGGCATTTTTGTTGTGGATGCCCGTGCAGATCTGGACGAGCTGACGGAGAAAATCGGCCCGTCTTTTGCTGTGGGTGAACATGGCGAAGATGTGGATACGGTTGGCGGTCTGATCTTCTCGGTGCTGGGCCGTATTCCGTCACGCGGCGAAGTGGTGCAGGCTATTCCGGGCTATGAATTCCACGTGCTGGAAGTTGATCCGCGCCGTATTCGCCGGGTGCGGATTATTCCGCTGTCAGCTGCTGATCGCCGTCGTCAGGCGCGCGCTGGTGTGACGACAAAATCCGGCGAAGAACACGTTACCGAACATTAAAAAATAAACAGGCGAAAAGTGCTGTTAAAATACGCTTTTCGCCTGTGTTTGAATTGGAATTGTACTGATCGGGATTTTCATGTTTGCGCAATTGGCTCAAAAAATAACCCTGTCAGGGAAATGGCCACATCGCTTTTTAAGCCTGTTTGCCGGTCTGCTTTTGACACTGGCGCTTCCTCCATATGATTTTCTGCCCGTTGGGTTCATTGCTTTTCCAACTCTGGTCTGGCTGCTTGATCGCCCGGTAAAACACGCCGGAAAAAAAATGTTGCGCGATGCATTGCCAGCCTTTGCCACTGGCTGGTGGTTTGGCTTTGGCTATTTTGTCGGTGGCCTATGGTGGATTGGCGCGGCCCTTCTGGTTGACGCCGAGCAATTTGCATGGGCGCTGCCGCTTGCGGTTGTGGGTTTGCCTGCCTTTTTAGCCCTGTTTTATGGCTTTGCTGCTTACTTGGCGCGGCTCTTTTGGTCTCATGGGGTGGGGCGCATTTTCGCACTCGCCTTTGGTTTTGGTGTTGCCGAATATCTGCGCAGCTTTATTCTGACCGGTTTCCCGTGGAATTCCATCGGCTACACGGCAATGCCGACACCATTATTGATGCAATCGGCCAAGATTGTCGGACTGACGGGCATGAATGCTCTGGCAGTCATGGTTTTTGCCATGCCTGCTTTATTGGTCGGCAAACGCCACAGGTTGGGTGGTATGGTGTTTGGCCTGCTGCTTGTGGTTGCTCATTTGGGCTATGGCGCATGGCAGCTTCACCAGCCGGTAGAAGTGGCGGCAACCAATCCGCATATCCGTATTGTTCAACCATCGATTGCGCAGGATCTCAAATGGGATAATGCCGAGCGGCGCAGTATTTTCGAGCGTCACTTGAGCCTCACCGCGCAAGCGCCACAAGATGGTGCGCTGCGCCCCGATATCATCATCTGGCCGGAAACATCCGTTCCTTACATTTTGACCCAAACCCCTGATGCCTTGGCGCGTATTGCAGACGTGTTGCAGGATGGTCAATTGCTGATGGTAGGTGCGGTGCGTGAGGAAGAGACACCGCAAGGATTGAATTATTATAATTCAATCACCGTGATTAACGATCAGGGCTTTATCATCAGCTCTTTTGACAAAGTGCATTTGGTACCTTTTGGCGAGTATTTGCCGTTGGAAGGCGTTTTGCGTGCGCTTGGCTTGCAAGAAGTTGTGGAAATGCCGGGAGGTTTTAAAGCTGGAAAAAGCCGTCATTCACTGAAAATCGGAGAGAAGCTGGCTATCTTGCCTTTAATTTGCTACGAGGCGATTTTTGGCAATGAGCTTGATTATCAGGGCGAGCGTGCCGGCGCGATTGTCAATGTCACCAATGATGCATGGTATGGCAATACACCGGGGCCTTACCAACATTTTAGACAGGCGCAACTGCGTGCAGTGGAGCAAGGGATGCCGCTGTTGCGTGCTGCCAATAACGGCATCTCGGCGGTCACCGATAGTTATGGCCGAATCATTGCGTCTCTTAACCTCAATGAGGTTGGTGTGGTGGATGCGGTTTTACCGCCGCTGCGGTTGGACGTTGATGACAAGGGATGGGTTTCGCGCCAAACGTGGGCGATGATCTTGCTACTACTTTGTGGTTTATTAGCAATTGTGTATAAAAGAAAATCACAGCGCGATTGACATCGCAATTTTCATCGGTTGTTATAGTTTCATCATGCTGACATTTTGAAATCACATAGCAGCGCAGTCTTTGAAATATCACGTAATTTGAAATCGTATGGTGTTTTGCGGTCGAGTGAAGCACGTACAGGGAAGCTCGCAAATCGCGAGGAGCATTTGAATGGTACAGAATAAAAAGAAGCCCAACCCGATTGATATCCATGTAGGTAGTCGTATTCGTCTGCGTCGGAATATGTTGGGCTTTAGTCAGGAAAAACTGGGTGAAAGCCTCGGCATTACATTCCAGCAGATTCAGAAATATGAAAAAGGCACCAATCGCGTCGGAGCCAGCCGCTTGCAGGCTATTTCTTCCATTCTCAATGTCCCTGTTTCTTTTTTCTTTGAAGATGCACCGGGTTCCGAAACGCAAACCACGGGTTTTGCCGAAGAGAATGACTCAACCTATATCGTCGATTTCATGAATTCCAATGAAGGCGTTCAACTGACACGCGCTTTTACCAAAATTACCGATCCGAAAATTCGCCGCAAGATTATTGATCTGGTCAAGACGCTGGATCCTGACGCGGAATAATCTTTTCCCTCAACAATTCGTGATGAGAAGAGTGTTATCAGCACAATTGCTGTTGACGCTAAAGAACTATGTTGGCAAAGACATAAAAAGTTAAGGTGATTGTTTCGGGTAAGCGCATTTCTTGTGTTTACATCCGAAAAACCACCTTTACTGTGCTGTCTGTCTGAAGCGGAGATCTGGCTCCGCAAGATTTTCTAGAGGGGTTTCCCGTGTCGCGCAGTTCTTATCTTTTTACCAGCGAATCCGTATCTGAGGGTCACCCCGATAAGGTATGTGATCGTATTTCCGACGAAATTGTAGATATGATTTACAAGGAGGCACGCCGTTCCGGTGTTGATCCTTGGACAGTGCGTATCGCTTGTGAAACATTGGCGACGACAAACCGCGTGGTGATCGCCGGTGAAGTGCGCGTGCCTGAAACTTTCCTGAAAAAGGATAAGGACGGTAATGTCATCATAGATGACAATGGAAATCCGGTCATCAATCCGGCTCGTTTCCGCTCCGCCGCCCGTAAAGCCATTCGCGAGATCGGTTATGAGCAGGATGGTTTCCATTGGAAGACCGTCAAAATCGACGTATTGCTGCATTCGCAATCAGCGGATATTGCGCAGGGCGTTGATAATGCGGCCGACCGTCAAGGCGAAGAAGGTGCTGGCGATCAGGGTATCATGTTTGGCTATGCTTGCCGTGAAACGCCTGAACTGATGCCGGCACCAATTTACTACTCACATAAAATTCTTGAGCTTCTTGCTGCTGCCCGTCATAGCGGTGAAGGCGAAGCAGGCAAGCTTGGGCCTGATGCTAAAAGTCAGGTAACTGTGCGTTATGTGAACGGCAAGCCTGCGGAAGTGACGCAGATTGTTCTTTCCACACAGCATCTGGATGCAAGCTGGGATTCAGCCAAGGTTCGCACGGTGGTTGAGCCTTATATTTTGCAAGCGCTGGATGGTTTGCCAATCGCCGATGATTGCGTTTGGTACATCAACCCGACCGGCAAATTTGTCATCGGCGGTCCCGATGGTGATGCAGGCCTCACCGGCCGTAAAATCATTGTCGACACTTATGGTGGTGCGGCGCCGCATGGCGGCGGTGCGTTTTCGGGCAAGGATACCACCAAAGTGGATCGTTCCGCCGCTTATGCTGCCCGCTATCTGGCGAAAAATGTGGTTGCTGCCGGTTTTGCCGATCGCTGCACTATTCAGTTGTCATATGCCATCGGTGTAGCACAGCCTTTGTCTGTCTATGTCGATTTGCATGGCACCGGTAAGGTAGACGAGGCAGCACTTGAAAGCGCTTTGCGTAAAGTTGTCGATCTGTCGCCAACCGGTATCCGCAAACATTTGGATCTGAACAAGCCGATCTATGCCAAGACTGCTGCTTATGGCCATTTTGGCCGCAAGCCTGGTCGTGACGGCTCGTTCTCGTGGGAAAAAACGGATCTGGCCAAAGCGCTTAAAAGTGCGCTTGTTGCTTGATGAAAACATGGCAGCCTGACGGAAATATTTATGTCGGATGAGATGAAAAAATCACGTGCGACCGAGGCATTCTTCGGTCGCCGTCATGGTAAGCCATTGCGCCCGCACCAAAAGATGCTGCGTGAAGGCTTGCTGCCTGAATTGCTGATTGATCTGAACGAACCTGCGCCGCAGGATTTGTGCAGTCTTTTTGCGGCTCCGGTTGAAAATGTCCGGATGGAAATCGGCTTTGGCGGCGGCGAGCATTTGATGCATGAAGCAGGGCGCACACCACAAAGCGGCTTTATTGGTGTCGAGCCTTTCGTCAATGGTATGGCGAAAATGCTGGGCACACTGCACGAAACACCGCTGCAAAATATTCGTCTTTATGATGATGACGCAACGGAAGTGCTGGATTGGCTTCCTGACAATTCATTGGCGGGCATTGATCTTTTCTATCCTGATCCGTGGCATAAAAAACGTCATTGGAAGCGTCGCTTTGTCAGTCAGAAAAATCTGGATCGTTTTGCACGGGTTTTGAAATCCGGCGGACGTTTCCGATTCGCTTCCGATATTGAATCATATGTGAATTGGACATTGCAACATTGCGATTCCCATCAAGCTTTTGAGTGGCAGGCATCGTCTTCGGCGGATTGGAACACACCATATGAAGGTTGGCCGGGCACACGCTATGAAGCCAAGGCTTTCCGCGAGGGGCGTAAGGGGGCTTATCTGACATTTATCCGCAAGTGATAATGTCACAAGCCTATGAATATTGCTGTATCTGAACTGCGTACTTGAAAAGAACAGGAAAAGTCGGTATATTCATTTCAAATTCTTGGTCGATTGAACAAGGGTGGGTCCGGTCGGTCCCGCTCTTTTTTGTTTGATGATACAAATTAAAGGGAATAAACTGGGTTGTCCGAACAATTAGACACTGCACAAACAAACGCTGCTGAAACCGTGGCTGATACACGCATCATTCGTGAAACCGGTGTTGATGCGAAGGTAGCGGCTATTGTCCAGCCTGTTTTGCAGGTGCTTGGTTTTCGGCTGGTGCGTGTTCGCCTGTCCGGCTTGAACGGCGCTACCTTGCAGATTATGGCTGAACGCTTTGACGGCACTATGACGGTTGAAGATTGCGAGCTGATCAGCCGCAACGTATCGCCCGCACTTGATGTGGATGATCCGATCAGCGGTAAATATCATCTGGAAGTTTCTTCTCCTGGTATTGATCGCCCATTGGTTCGCGTATCCGATTTTGCTGATTGGTCGGGTCATATGGCGCGGATTGAAACATCCATGATTATTAATGGCCGCAAGAAGTTTCGTGGTAAAATCACGGCTCATGACGATGAAGGCGTGACGATTGAAAATGATCAGGTCGGTTATGGTCATGAACAGGTCGTAACTATTCCATATGATGTCATTTCTGATGCGCGACTGGTTTTGACGGATGATTTGATTCGTGACGCCCTGCGTAAAGATAAAGATCTTCGTGAGGGACGTATTCCTGGCGACGAATTAAACGATGAGCTGGGTGATGTCACCGGTACTGCTTCAGATGACGCTGACACAAGCGACGTTGGCGAAAAAGATTAAGATTGAGCACCCGTCCAAGAGGAAAGGGCGGGCGCGGCACCAAGGAGAGACTTATGGCAGTCAGTGCAAACAGGCTGGAACTTCTGCAGATCGCCGATGCGGTCGCCCGTGAGAAGTCTATCGACCGCGAAATCGTAATCGCGGCGATGGCCGATGCCATCCAGAAAGCTGCGCGTTCGCGCTATGGTCAGGAAACCAATATTCGTGCTGATATCAATGCGAAATCTGGTGAAATCAAATTGCAGCGTTTGCTGGAAGTTGTTGAACTGGTTGAAGATTACAATACGCAAATTGCACTGGAAACAGCCCGCGAGCGTAATCCTGATGCGCAGATCGGTGACTTCCTGGCCGACCAGCTGCCGCCGATGGATTTTGGCCGTATCGCAGCCCAGTCCGCCAAGCAGGTTATCGTGCAGAAAGTGCGTGAAGCCGAGCGTGATCGTCAGTATGATGAATTCCATGACCGCGTTGGTGAAATCATCAATGGTACCGTCAAGCGCGTTGAATATGGCAATGTGATTGTTGATCTGGGTCGTGGTGAAGCGATTGTGCGCCGTGACGAACTGATCCCGCGTGAAGCATTCCGTTATGGTGATCGCATTCGTGCCTATGTTTACGATGTTCGTCGTGAACAGCGTGGCCCGCAGGTTTTCCTGTCGCGTACTCATCCGCAGTTCATGGCGAAATTGTTCACCATGGAAGTGCCGGAAATCTACGACGGCATCATCGAAATCAAGTCGGTTGCCCGTGATCCGGGTTCGCGCGCCAAGATCGCTGTTGTATCACGTGATTCTTCCATTGATCCTGTCGGTGCCTGCGTTGGTATGCGTGGTTCCCGTGTGCAGGCAGTTGTGGCAGAATTGCAGGGCGAAAAAGTGGATATTATTCCATGGTCGCCAGATGCTGCTTCCTTCATCGTAAATGCCTTGCAACCTGCTGAAGTTGCCAAGGTTGTTCTGGATGAAGATGCAGAGCGTATTGAAGTTGTGGTTCCTGATGACCAATTATCATTGGCGATCGGTCGTCGCGGTCAGAACGTTCGTCTGGCTTCGCAGCTGACCGGCTGGGATATCGACATCATGACCGAAAATGAAGAGTCTGAGCGTCGTCAGAAAGAATTTGCTGAGCGTTCCGCTTTATTCATGGAAGCGCTCAATGTTGACGAGATGGTAGGTCAGGTACTGGCATCGGAAGGTTTTGCTTCCGTTGAAGAACTGGCTTATGTGGAAGCGGAAGAAATTTCGTCGATTGATGGTTTCGGTGATGAAACTGCAGGTGAAATTCAGGATCGTGCCCGTGAATATCTCGATCGTCTTGAAAACGAACAAGATGCCCGTCGTCTTGAACTGGGTGTTGAAGACGAGCTTCGTGAATTGTCGGGCATGACCACAGGCATCATGGTCGCGGTTGGTGAAGATGGCGTGAAAACCGTTGAAGATTTTGCCGGTTATGCTGTTGATGATCTGGTTGGCTGGCGTGAACGTAAAGAAGGTGAGACAATCAACCATTCCGGTATTTTGTCGAACTTCGAGCTTTCACGTGTTGAGGCTGAACAGATGATCTTGCAGGCACGTTTGAAGTGCGGCTGGATTACTGAAGATGAAGCTGTTGTCACCGAAACAGATGATGGCGACGAAATAGCAGAAGAAACCGTTTAAGGTTTCTTGATGTTAAGGGGTTGGCGTTTGCGCGCCAACCTGCCATAAGGCGGGGGTTCTTGCCTATGGCAGGCAAGGGTTCTTGAGTGAGGCCCACAAGAGTGACAGAAATTGGCATGAATGACAGAAGTTGCATCGTTACGCGTGAGAGCGGTTCTGTCGAAAACATGATAAGGTTTGTCGCAGGGCCGGATGGTTCGGTTGTGCCGGATCTGAAAGCGAATTTGCCCGGGCGCGGTTGTTGGGTTACAGCCGAGCGCGGGAAAGTGGATGAGGCCGTCAAGCGTAATTTATTTGCGCGCGGCCTTAAAAAGGGTGTAACAGTCCAACCGGATCTTGGCGCGCTGGTGGATCAGCTGCTGACAAAATCCGCAATTGGCAGTTTGGCTCTTGCCCGTAAATCTGGCGTTGTTGTTACAGGCTCCGCCAAGGTTGATGCGGATATACGTTCAGGCAATGCAATTATGGTATTGCATGCTTTGGAAGCTTCGCCGGATGGCGTGAGAAAACTTGATCAGGCCCGCCGTGCCGTGATCCATACGCTGGGGCGTGACATCCCCGCTTTTTCTCTTTTTACTGGAGAGGAAATGGATTTGGCATTCGGGGGTGGAAATGTGATACATGCTGCCGTGCTCCAAGGAATGGCGGCGAACGGGTTCGTTAAGCGGGCGCACATGTTGCGAAATTATCGCGGGCAAATCGCCACGAATTCGGAAAGTGAAACGGCGGATGCCGTCAGGGAAACGGAAACGGAATGAGCGACAGCAAATCTAACGACGACAAGACGCTGGGCGTCGATAACAAAAAAACGTTGACCCTTAAACGGTCAAGCGTTGAACAGAGCACCGTGCGCCAAAATTTTAGCCACGGACGCACGAAATCTGTCGTCGTGGAAACGAGAAAACGCAAATTTGCGCGACCAGACGACAAGCCGGCAGCGGTAGAACCTGTAGCGGCCAAGCCGGTTGCACCAGCCCCGGTTGCGCCACAAGCTGCGGCACCGGCGGCACCAGCTCCGGCTGCTCCTGTTGCTGCGCCAGTTTCAGCACCGGCACCCGTTGCTCCGGCAGATACTGCACCGGCGGCAGAAGTTAAGCCAGCTGTGGTGAAGCCTGTTGAAGCTCCGGTTACAAAGCCTGCGGCACCAAAACCCGCACAGTCGCAAGCTCAGGCACAACAACCACGCGGTGGTCAGCAGCGTCAGGGACAAGGACAGCGCCAGCAAAATGGAGGCCGTCCACAACGTGATGGCCAGCAGAACCGTTCGCGCTCCAATGAACGCGGTGGTGCAGTGCTCAATACTTTGTCACGCAATGAAATGGATGCCCGCCGCCGTGCATTGGAAGATGCAATGGTGCGTGATGCAGAAGAGAAAAAACGTGCCGCTGAAGAAGCTGTCCGTCAGGCTGCAGAAGATGCGCGCCTTGCAAAAGAGCGTGAAGAAGCTGCCCGCTTGCAGGCAATTGAAGATGCACGTCTGAAAGCCGAGGCGGAAACCCGTCAGGCTCAGGAAAAAGAAGCTGCGAAAAACGCACCTGCTGCTGCCGCGCCAGTGCGCAATGCACAGCCACGTTCTGACAATCAGCGCGGTGGTTCACGACCTGCCCCAGTTGCGGCAACACCGATAGATCAGGTGCCGCTGAAGCCGAACACATCCGGCGTGTTGTCACGTAGCAAAAATAATAATAATGACGATGATGATCGTCGTGGACCGGGTGCCCGTCGTGGCGGCAGTGCTACGCCTGCGAAACCGGAAGTGCGCGCACCAAAGGTTGTGAAGGGTGAAGATGATCGCCGTCGCGGCAAACTGACCCTGACCAGTAACTTGGAAGAAGATAGTGCACGTGGGCGTTCATTGTCAGCGATGCGTCGCCGTCAGGAAAAATTCAAACGCTCCCAGATGCAGGAAGTGCGCGAGAAGATTTCTCGTGAAGTGACTGTACCTGAAACCATCACCATTCAGGAGCTGGCGCAGCGTATGACTGAACGCTCTGTTGATATCATCAAATATCTGATGAAACAGGGGCAGATGATGAAGCCGGGCGATGTGATCGATTCCGATCTGGCTCAGCTCATTGCGGAAGAATTTGGTCATACCGTTAAACGTGTTGCTGAATCTGACGTCGAAGAAGGTATCTTCAACGTAGAAGATGATACAGCAGCGATGTTGCCGCGTGCGCCTGTTGTGACCATTATGGGTCACGTTGACCACGGAAAAACTTCTCTTCTCGATGCGATCCGTAAAGCGAATGTCGTATCGGGTGAAGCCGGTGGTATTACCCAGCATATCGGTGCTTATCAGGTTGAACAGAATGGCCAGAAGATCACCTTTATCGATACCCCTGGTCACGCAGCCTTTACACAGATGCGTGCTCGTGGTGCGCAGGCAACCGATATCGCCATTCTGGTGGTCGCTGCTGATGATAGCGTGATGCCGCAGACAATTGAATCCATCAATCATGCCAAAGCTGCCGGCGTTCCGATCATTGTTGCCATCAACAAGATTGATAAACCGACTGCTGATCCGCAAAAAGTTCGCACTGCACTGTTGCAGCACGATGTTTTTGTTGAAACCATGGGCGGTGAAGTGCTCGATGTGGAAGTGTCTGCCAAGCAGCGCATGAACCTCGACAAGCTGCTTGAAGCCGTGCTTTTGCAGGCTGAAATTCTGGATCTCAAAGCTGATCCTGAGCGTACGGCTGAAGGTGTTGTCATTGAAGCGCAGCTGGATCGTGGTCGCGGTTCTGTCGCAACCGTTCTGGTTCAAAAAGGTACATTGCGTCCGGGTGAAATCATCGTGGCCGGCAGCGAATGGGGTCGTGTACGCGCTCTGGTCAACGACCACGGCGATCACGTGAAAGAAGCTGGTCCTGCAATGCCGGTTGAGATCCTCGGCCTCTCTGGTACACCGCAGGCCGGTGACCGTTTCGCTGTTGTTGCCAACGAAGCCAAGGCACGTGAAATTTCTGAATATCGTCAGCGTCTCGCACGTGACAAGGCAGTTGCCCGTCAGACCGGTATGCGTGGCTCGCTTGAGCAGATGATGTCGAACTTGCAGGATACCGGCTTGAAAGAATTCCCGCTTGTCATCAAAGGTGACGTGCAGGGTTCGGTGGAAGCGATTATCGCGTCTCTCGACAAGCTTGGTACCGACGAAGTTCGTGCACGTATCGTTCATTCGGGTGCCGGTGGTATTACCGAAAGCGATATTGCGCTGGCAGAAGCTTCAAACGCCGCGATCATCGGCTTTAACGTTCGTGCCAACCAGCAGGCGCGCGCTGCTTCTGAACAGCAGGGCATCGAAATCCGCTACTACAACATCATCTACGATCTGTTGGATGACGTGAAAGCAGCTATGTCGGGTCTGTTGTCACCAGAGCGTCGTGAAACCTTCATCGGTAACGCAGAAATTCTTGAAGTCTTCAACATTACCAAGGTCGGTAAAGTGGCTGGTTGCCGCGTCACCGAAGGTAAGGTTGAGCGTGGTGCAGGTGTGCGCCTTATCCGTGATAACGTTGTTATTCACGAAGGCAAGCTCAAGACTCTCAAGCGCTTCAAGGACGAGGTATCTGAAGTTCCTGTCGGTCAGGAATGTGGTATGGCCTTTGAAAACTACGATGATATGCGCGCTGGCGACATCATCGAAGCCTTCCGCGTTGAGCATATTACCCGTACGCTCTAATTGGACGGCGGTTTCCAAATATTAAGGGCGTGCGTGGCGTTAAAGCTGCGCACGTCCTTTCTTCTTCTATAGGCAGGATCAATCTGCTTGTTCAATTTTCGATAAGATTGCATGCATCTGCTATAATCCGCTTTAAACATAAGATGTAATAAGCCGGAGTGGATTTACTGGCGGGTTTGATCCCCGCGAAGTATGGTGCTTTAATAATAAAAACCGGGATTAAAAAACAATGTCACGTCATCAAGGCAACGGCCCTTCGCAGCGCCAGCTTCGTGTGGGCGAGCAAGTGCGCCATGCAATTGCACAAGTGCTGCAACGCGAACAAATTCACGATGAATTACTGGAACAAACTGTTATTTCGATTTCCGAAGTACGTATGTCGCCGGATTTGAAAATTGCTACATGCTTCATCACTCCATTGGGCGATGTGGATGGTCAGGCGGTGGTCAAAGCCTTGGCAAAACACGCTAAGTTTTTGCGTGGTAAGATGGCGCCTTACTTGAGCCAGATGAAATATATGCCGGAATTCCGTTTCCGCATTGATACAAGCTTCGATAATTTCTCGAAAATTGACGCTCTGTTGCGTTCTCCTGAAGTCGCCCGAGATCTGGATCATTCTGTGGATGAGGCCGATGATTTGGATGATCGCAAGAGTGAGCGCGGAGCAGAATAAGCATGGCAAGACGTGGTAAGAAAAAAGGTCGTCCGGTTTCCGGCTGGGTTATCTTTGACAAGCCTAAAGGCATGGGCTCAACGGAAGCTGTTTCAAAGATAAAATGGCTTTTTAATGCGGAAAAAGCAGGACACGCCGGCACGCTTGATCCGCTGGCCTCCGGCATGTTGCCGATTGCCTTGGGCGAGGCCACCAAGACCGTTCCTTATGTGATGGACGGTACCAAAGTTTATCGTTTCCGCGTTGGTTGGGGAGAGCAGCGCTCGACCGATGATATGGAAGGCGTTGTAACGCATTCTTCCGACAAACGCCCGTCGCGTGACGAGATTTTGGCGGCAGCCGCAAAATATGTCGGCATTATTCAACAAGTACCACCGCAGTTTTCTGCCATTAAAATTGATGGCGAACGTGCTTATGATCTGGCACGTGGCGGCGAGGCGGTTGAAATTCCCTCCCGTGAAGTGGAAATCGACAGCCTTGATCTAATGGAAATGCCGGATGAGCATTTTGCTGAGTTCGAAGTTGTTTGCTCTAAAGGCACCTATGTGCGCTCTTTGGCGCGTGATATGGGGCTGGATCTGGGCTGCTATGGCTATATTGCCGAATTGCGCCGCATCGAAGTCTCGCCTTTCACCGATGAAGATTTCGTCACATTAAGCGAGTTGGAGCAGGCTTGGCCGCCATTGCCGCCCAAGCCGGAAGAGGGTGAAGAGGTTGAAGACCGCCCGTTTATCGTGCGTGATTTTTCAGCTCTTGATGCTTTTGTGATCGACACTTTGGCAGCTCTTGAATGTCTGCCGCAGGTGCCGTTGTCTGATGATCAGGCTCACCGTGTGCGCCTTGGCAATCCGGTGATTTTGCGTGGCCGTGATGCACCTTTGGAAGCAGGTGAGGCATGCGTCACGACCAAAGGAAAATTGCTGGCGATCGGGCTGATCGAACAAGGCCAGTTCAAGCCGAAACGGGTTTTCACTTCGCTTTGATTAGTTATTCTGGCGGGGTGTCATTCATGCCGTCAGAGTTTATCGTGACACAGTTGAAATAAGCATTTTGCCTGAAACAGGCAATGGAAGCGGGGCGTTGCAAAGGCTGAAAACCAATTATACGCGACGCGCTCTAGTAATATTGCCTTATTTCGATTATATGCACAGCATTGGTTCTGTATTTTTAAAAATTCAGACTCATTTTAACGGCCTTAGCTGGACGACATCCCGGCTCGGGCATCCCACTCCCTCTCTTTAGAAAGGTATTATGATGTCGATTACAGCAGAACGTAAAGCAGCTTTGATCAAAGAATACGCAACCAAAGAAGGTGACACCGGTTCACCTGAAGTACAGGTTGCTGTTCTTTCCGAGCGCATTGCAAACTTGACCGAGCACTTCAAAGGCCACAAGAATGACAACCATTCACGTCGCGGTCTCTTGAAGCTGGTTTCCCAGCGCCGTCGTCTTCTCGACTACGTAAAGGGCGTTGACCATGCTCGTTATCAGGCGCTCATCAGCCGTCTTGGCCTGCGTCGCTAAAATAAATTACGGGCGATGTTTTTTAAACGTCGCCCGTTACTCTATGGGCTTTTATGAAAAAGCCTTGAAATGATCGTCATGGGGCAGGATTGCCGGTGGTTTTAAAACTATGTCTCCCAAAATTCAGTATCGGTTTTGGGATAGAGACATACGTAAAAAATAGAGCGAATGGCTGCGATAAGTTACGCTACGCTCTGGAGTTAAAACTACTTGTTGTCTTGCCCATGGCCATTAAGCCAACCAGTGGGATGCTTGCTGCAATCATGCGCGGCATCTCCAATTGAAGGACATATGATGTTCAATACCCACAAAGTGGAAATCGAATGGGGCGGTCGTCCGCTCATTCTCGAAACAGGTAAAATTGCCCGTCAGGCTGATGGTGCGGTTCTTGCCACTTACGGCGAAACCATGGTTCTCGCAACTGTCGTTTCTGCTAAGGAACCAAAGCCGGGTCAGGATTTCTTTCCGCTGACCGTAAACTATCAGGAAAAGACCTATGCTGCCGGTAAAATCCCCGGTGGCTATTTCAAGCGTGAAGGCCGTCCGAGCGAAAACGAAACCCTCGTTTCCCGCTTGATCGACCGTCCTATCCGTCCGCTTTTTGCTGATGGCTATAAGAACGACACACAGGTTGTTTTGACTGTTATCCAGCACGATCTGGAAAACAATCCGGATATCCTGTCGATGATTGCAGCTTCTGCAGCTCTGACCCTTTCTGGTGTTCCTTTCATGGGCCCGATCGGAGCATCGCGCGTTGGTCTGATCAACGGCGAATATGTGCTCAATCCAAGCATTGACGTTTTGCCGGAATCTAACCTTGATCTGGTTGTTGCCGGTACTTCAGAAGCTGTTCTGATGGTTGAATCTGAAGCGCAGGAACTTACCGAAGAGCTGATGCTCGGTGCTGTGATGTTCGGTCACAAAGCATTCCAGCCTGTGATTGATGCTATCATCAAACTGGCTGAAGTTGCAGCTAAAGAGCCACGCGAGTTTCAGGCTGAAGACCTTTCCGACCTCGAAGGCAAAATGCTTGCAATCGTTGAAGACGATTTGCGTGCAGCTTACAAGATCATCGACAAGCAGGCTCGTTATGCCGCTGTTGACGCTGCCAAGGCAAAAGTTAAAGCACACTTTCTACCGGAAGATGCTGAAACAACCGAGTTTTCCAAAGAACAGGTTGATACCGTATTCAAGAGCTTGCAGGCCAAGATTGTTCGTTGGAACATTCTTGACACCGGCAGCCGTATTGATGGCCGTGATCTGAGCACCGTTCGTGCAATTGATTCACAGGTTCGCTTGCTTCCGCGTACCCACGGTTCGTCGCTGTTTACCCGCGGTGAAACACAGGCTTTCGTTGTCGCCACACTCGGCACCGGTGAAGATGAACAGTTTATCGATTCTCTGACCGGCATGTACAAAGAATCATTCCTTCTGCATTACAACTTCCCTCCATATTCTGTTGGTGAAACCGGCCGTATGGGTTCGCCTGGTCGTCGTGAAATTGGTCACGGCAAGCTCGCATGGCGCGCTATCCATCCGATGCTGCCTGCCAAAGAGCAGTTCCCGTACACCATCCGCGTTGTGTCAGAAATTACTGAATCAAACGGTTCTTCGTCGATGGCAAGTGTTTGCGGTGCATCGCTTGCTCTGATGGATGCCGGTGTTCCTCTTCAGCGTCCGGTCGCAGGTATTGCGATGGGTTTGATCAAGGAAGGCGACCGTTACGCGGTTCTGTCCGATATCTTGGGTGATGAAGATCATCTCGGCGATATGGACTTTAAGGTAGCCGGTACAGAAAACGGTATTACCGCTTTGCAGATGGACATCAAAATTGATGGCATCACGCAGGAAATCATGCAGATCGCATTGGAACAGGCTAAGGGCGGTCGCGTCCATATCCTCAGCGAAATGGCAAATGCCATCAGCGGTTCGCGCGAAGAGCTGGGCGAATTTGCTCCGCGCATCGAAGTTATGAATATCCCGACCGACAAGATCCGTGATGTGATCGGTTCAGGCGGTAAGGTTATCCGTGAAATTGTTGAAAAGACCGGCGCTAAAATCAACATTGAAGATGACGGCACTGTCAAAATTGCTTCTTCTTCGGCTAAAGAAATCGAAGCTGCTAAAAAGTGGATTCATTCAATTGTTGCCGAGCCTGAAGTTGGTGAAATCTACGAAGGTACAGTTGTTAAAACTGCTGACTTCGGTGCATTCGTTAACTTCTTCGGCCCACGCGATGGCTTGGTACACATTTCGCAGCTGGCTTCTGACCGCGTTGCCAAAACCACTGACGTGGTGAAGGAAGGTCAAAAAGTTTGGGTTAAACTGATGGGCTTTGATGAGCGCGGTAAAGTTCGCTTGTCGATGAAAGTTGTCGATCAGGAAACCGGCAAAGAAGTCGTTGCCGAAAAGAAAGCTGAAGCAGACGCTGAGTAATCAGTGATTGGCTTTGTATTTCAAGAAAGCGCACCCAAAAGGTGCGCTTTTTTATTCATCATAATTTGATGCAGGTGATGCAAAAATGATTTCAGGCGCGCAACAGACACTATTTTTGCCTTTTGAACATGAGATTTTTGATATGCCGGAAGAGGGCTCGCGCTTTCTTGCCTGCGGTATTCGTGCTGACCGGACATTGGATGCTGCATGGAAAGAAGTGTTGACCTGCCTGCAACCACAGCGGCCTGATTTCTTGGCGCTGGAACGTGAAGACTTTAAAGCCGTGCCGCGTTTGGAAGAGGACTTAAGCTTTGATGGCGGGTTGTTGCTGCTTGGTAAGCATCGCGGGCGCAATGAAGCATGGTTGGCGCAAATTTTGACACGGGTAAAACCGGGCGGCACTATCATTGTGTCGGGTGATAAAAAACTTGGTATTGATAGTTTCCGCAAAATGGCGGGCGGCATTGCGGAAATCGAAGACCGGATGTCGAAAAACCATGCTGTTGCTTTTTGGTTCAGACGACCGGCTGATGTCACCGATGAGCAGATTACAGTCTTAAAACCGACACACAACCTCGTGGACGGGCTTTATTATACTGAAGCAGGCATGTTCTCGCATCAGGCGATTGATCGCGGCTCAGCGCTGTTGGTGCCTTATCTGAAGGATATTGTCTTTGGCAATGTTGCTGATTATGGTGCCGGATGGGGCTATTTAAGCGCTCAGGCGCTTAACCTCGCGCCAAAGCTTGAGCGCCTTGATCTCTATGAGGCGGATTATGAATCGCTTCAGGCGGCGTGTAAAAATTTAAGTCACGCCGAAAAGCCCGTCGATTTTCATTGGTTTGATCTGACCACAGAAGCGCTTACCGGTATTTATGATACAGTGATCATGAACCCGCCTTTCCATGAAGGGCGCGCGACAGATGTTTCTTTGGGGCAAAGTTTTATCACAGCTGCGGCCAAACGCTTGAAAACCGGCGGGCGTTTGTTGATGGTGGCTAATCGTCAACTGCCATATGAAGCGGTGCTGAAAGGGTCTTTCCGCGTCGTCAATCTGTTGAAAGACGAGCGCGGTTTCAAGGTGATCGAAGCACGTAAATAATTCGGGCTTTTTAATGGGCTTCAGATACAAAAACGCCGCCTTATTTTTAAGGCGGCGTTTTTTTGTGCATTCAGTTTTTTAGTCGTTGCTGTCAGGCACTTTTTTCAGCTCATCAATCGACGGCATCGAAACGATATTATAGCCTGAATCAACAAAGTGGATTTCACCGGTCACACCGCTGGAGAGTTCAGACAGCATGTAAAGCGCTGCTTTACCCACATCATCAATATCAACAGTACGACGCAGCGGCGCATTGCGGCGCTGATAGGTGAAAATCTCGCGTGCATCACCAATGCCAGCGCCAGCCAGTGTGCGCACAGGGCCTGCCGAAATCGCATTGACGCGGATGCCCTGCGGGCCGTAATCGGAAGCCAGATAACGAACCATAGCTTCAAGAGCAGCTTTCGCTACGCCCATCACGTTATAGTTCGGGATCACGCGGGTTGAGCCGCCATAGGTCAGCGTCAGCATGGAGCCGCCGTTTTTCATCAGCTTTGCAGCGCGCTGCGCCACTTCGGTGAAGGAATAGGCAGAAATGACCATGGTACGGCTGAAGTTTTCACGGGTTGTTACATCTGCATAGCGACCTTTCAACTCGTTTTTGTCGGAAAAACCAATGGCATGGACGACAAAATCCAGGCCACCCCATTCTTTTTCGATGGTTTCGAAAACTTTATCGACGGAGGCAATATCTTCCACATCACAAGGCAGCACGAATTTCGAGCCAGCCTGTTCAGCCAATGGCATCACGCGCTTGCCCAATGCTTCGCCCTGATAGGTGAAAGCAAGTTCTGCACCCTGATCGGCAAGATTTTTTGCAATCCCCCAAGCGATTGAGTGGTTATTCGCGACCCCCATAATCAGGCCGCGTTTGCCTTTCATGAGACCTTCCATATTTTTCTCCGTCAGTCCTTATAGCGCTGGAAAACCAGCGTCGCATTCGTGCCCCCAAACCCGAACGAGTTGGACAGGACTGTATTTATTTCAGCATTATCAATACGTTTGCGCACAATCGGCATATCGGCAAAGGCCGGATCGATTTCTTCAATATGTGCGCTCTCGCAGATGAAGTTGTTTTGCATCATCAACAGCGAATAAATGGCTTCCTGAACGCCGGTTGCACCCAGTGAGTGACCGGTCAGGGATTTGGTTGCAGCAATCGGCGGGCAGCTATCGCCGGAGCCAAAAATCTTGCGGATCGATTCAATTTCCGGTGCGTCGCCGGCAGGGGTCGAGGTCGCATGCGGATTGATATAGTCGATCTTACCCTCAACAGTGGAAAGCGCCATCTGCATGCAGCGCAATGCGCCTTCGCCGGACGGGGCAACCATGTCGAAACCATCGGATGTTGCACCATAGCCAACCACTTCGCCGTAAATTTTGGCGCCGCGGGCAAGGGCGGTTTCGAGGTCTTCCAGCACGAGCACACCGGCACCGCCGGCAATCACAAAACCGTCGCGGTTTTTGTCATAGGCGCGGGATGCTGTGGAAGGGGTGTCGTTATATTTCGAAGACATTGCACCCATGGCATCAAACAACACCGACAAGGTCCAGTCGAGGTCTTCACAGCCACCGGCAAACATACGATCCTGCTTGCCGTACTGGATCATCTCAACCGCATTGCCGATGCAATGGTTGGAGGTCGCGCAGGCAGATGAAATCGAATAATTGATGCCTTTGATTTTGAAGAAGGTCGCCAAAGTGGCGGAGGCTGTCGAGCTCATAGCTTTAGGCACAGCAAAAGGACCAACGCGTTTCGGGCCTTTTTCGCGGGTGATATCAGCTGATTCGACAATCGTGCGTGTGGACGGGCCGCCGGAACCCATAATAATACCGGTTCGCTCGTTTGAAACTTGTTCTTCGCTCAAACCTGCATCAGCAATCGCCTGATCCATCGCGATGTGATTCCATGCTGTTCCGCGGCCATGAAAACGCATATGGCGACGATCGACCAGTGCTTCAATATCAATTTTCGGCTCACCATGAACCTGACATCTGAAGCCCAGATCGGCGTATTCCTGCGCCCGGCTGATGCCGGATTTCGCTTCACGAAGCGAGGCTGTCACCTCGTCGGTATTGTTTCCAATTGAGGATACGATCCCCATTCCGGTGACGACTACACGCCGCATAGCGCTCTCCTTTGACACCTGTGCTGTTCTTAAAGTTGCTATCAGAACAGATAGGTGTGTTCTTCACATGTTTTGAGCGCGGCGTTAAAGAAAATCACTTTTCTGAACGCCGCGCTCATGAAAATTTGCCCAATCTTTGATCAATGAGCAATCAATATTTTTATAAAGCTGACTTATTCAGCTGAACTGTCTTTCGATAAACCAACGCGTAAATCGCTCGCCGTATAAATTGTTTCGCCGTCTGCCTTTAGCCAGCCATCAGCTGTACCCAGAACAAGGCGACCACGCATAACGCGTTTGAAATCAATGCCATACTGAATGAGCTTGGTGTGCGGACGCACCATGCCTTTGAACTTCACTTCACCGGTTGAAAGCGCCATGCCGCGACCTGGCTCGCCGAGCCAGCCGAGGAAAAAACCGGTCAGCTGCCACATGCCGTCTAGGCCAAGGCAGCCAGGCATGATCGGATTGCCCTGAAAATGGCACGGGAAATACCAATCATCAGGTTTTACATCATACTCAGCACGAATGAAGCCTTTGCCGTGTTCACCACCGGTTTCCGAAATTTCGGTGATGCGGTGCACCATCAGCATCGGTGGCAGCGGCAGCTGGGCATTGCCCGGACCAAACATTTCACCGCGAGCGCAGGAAAGGAGCTCCTCATACCCGTAGCTCGATTTTTGTTCTGCCATTACGCCTCCAAATCAAATTCTCTGTGTGACCGGCATGGCCGGTCATGAATGATGTCGTTTATGTTAAAATAGTCTTAGCACAGACTGTTTCCAACAGTAAAACCATCCTGATAGCTTTTTCCTGCAATCAATGCTATGAAGAAGGCTATTGATAGTATTATTGTGACTGCATATATCAATGGAGAATGCCAATGAGCAACACTTCGTTGCATTTTTGGCAAATTTGGTACGAGCTGTAACGGATAAAACGTGAATATACCTGTTTTGCATGCAGATTCGATGTTGATGGAACACCGTTTACGTGACGCAGGTTTGCGGCCTACACGACAACGAGTCGCTCTTGCTAGTCTTATCTTCGCCCGCGGCGACCGCCACTTGTCAGCTGAAGAGCTGCATGAAGAGGCTGTTATTGCCGATGTGCCGGTGTCTCTGGCCACCGTTTATAATACACTGCATCAGTTTACTGAAGCGGGCTTGCTGCGCATCATCGCTATTGAAGGGGCCAAGAGCTACTTTGATACTAATATTTCCGATCATCAGCATTTCTTCCTTGAAGGAGAAAATGTGGTGTTTGATATTCCGCACAGCACCAAAGGCCAGCCGACCGTGGCAAATATGCCTGAAGCACCTGAGGGAATGGAAATCGTGAATGTTGATATCATCGTCCGGTTGCGCCGCAAAAGCTAAACGCAGCTGTTGATTCCCGATTGAAAAAGCTCGTGAACAGCGTTTCACGAGCTTTTTTTAATTTTTCCGGTTCATTATTTATTTGATTGCGGGCTTACTTAGTCAAAGACCTCGCCTGGATAAGCACCCCATAATTTGCGCTGGGGTAACCAGCCGCGCACTTTATTGACTTCCAGTCTGCACCATTCGCCATTGCATTCACGGATATTGGCGATCACGCCGCCTTCCACCTGTGCCACGATTTTGGCCGTTGGTTCCGGGGATGTACGCAATTCCAGCAAACGGCCGGACTTGTCCCAAGGTGCTGTGACGGCTGTGCGTTTGCCTGATAAAAGCGATTGGTAAATCCAGCCTTCTGTGCCATCTGCATCACGGATGCGGCGCCAGTTATCATATTCCTGAATAATTTCCACCGGCAATCCGGCTTTAACAAAAAGCCATGAAACCGCATATTCGCGCCCGGGCCCCACGCGTATATTGGCACGCGCGGGTTTTAAACTGACAAAGCGCGGCAAAGGCAGGCCGCTTTTACCAACCGGTGTGGCGATTTTTTCTACAGTTTGTGCATAAGCAGGCATGTTCAGACTGAGGCTTAGCAGTGCCACAGCAGTTGCCACAGAGATGAATTTCAATAGTTTCGCAAGAAAAACTCGGTACACGTATCCTCGCTTTGACCCTTATATTCGCGTCATTTACAACGGCCGCAACAGTTCATTGCTGTTTTCAGCCGGTTATTTCTGGCACAGGTTTGCATGATGATGTGAAATTGCTGCATCATGACCTGTTTTCCTTTGTCTTTGTCCATGTGCCTTGATAGATAAGAAGCGCATGAAGTTTTTTGTGATTTTGCACCTTCTTGGTTAAGGAGGTCTCAACGCAGATTAATTCGGTGTGAATTCGACCAAAAAAGAGGTGAATATGTCCGTCAGGAAGAAGCCGCTGGTTGTTCTTGCCCGCAAATTACCCGATTCGGTTGAAACGCGGATGCGGGAACTGTTTGACGCGCGGCTGAATATTGATGATCACCGCATGACGCAGGCGGAAATCGTTGCGGCATTAAAAGATGCGGATGTATTCGTGCCGACGATTAACGATATTATTGATGCGTCGATGATCGAGCAGGCAGGACCCGATCTGAAGCTGATTGCTAATTTCGGTAATGGTGTCGACAATATTGATGTTGCAGCCGCTGCCAAGCGCGGCATTACTGTCACAAATACGCCCAATGTGCTGACAGAAGACACCGCCGATATGACATTGGCTTTATTGCTGTCTGTTCCACGCCGTTTGGTGGAAGGTGCTAATTCCCTGCATGAAAATTCTGGCCAATGGCCGGGTTGGTCGCCGACATGGATGCTGGGGCGGCGCATCTGGGGCAAGCGCATTGGTATTATCGGCATGGGGCGTATCGGAACGGCTGTGGCAAGACGCGCCAAAGCGTTTGGTATGTCGATCCATTATCATAACCGTAAGAATGTCAGTCCCAAGATCGAGGAAGAGCTGGAGGCTACTTATTGGGACAGCCTTGATCAGATGCTGGCGCGGATGGATATTATCTCGGTCAATTGTCCGTCAACGCCAGCGACATTCCATTTATTGTCTGCACGGCGCATAGCCTTGATGCAGCCGCATGCCTATGTGGTAAACACAGCGCGCGGCCAGATTATTGATGAAATGGCGTTGATCGAACAGATCGAACAGGGCAAGCTTGCAGGTGCTGGGCTTGATGTTTTTGAACACGAGCCTGCGGTTAATCCGCGGCTTCTGGACTTGGCCAAAAAAGGCAAAGTTGTGATTCTTCCGCATATGGGCTCGGCCACTTTGGAAGGGCGCATTGATATGGGGGATAAGGTGATCATCAATATTCGCGCCTTTGTCGACGGCCACCGCCCGCCGGATCGTGTCTTGCCCAACAAGGTGTAAGCTTTATTAAAATGATGGCTATATCGCAGGGCTGCTCATAAGAAGGGCAGCCTTTTTAGTATTGACTTGATGTATAGTCTTGAAAACCAATAATAATCTATCTGGGTGCGACAAATTTGCATAATATTATATTTTATATTACTCATATTGAAATTTTATAAGCTTTGATCTGTCACAGATAAAATATTTTTTTGCACGAGCCATTTTTAGTGTCTTCTAATTGATCAAGAATTATTTTAGAAGACGCGTGACAATCAGAGTTAATAGGTATAACTGTACCTATCAAACTTTCAGTAATTACCGTAAATTGAGAAATTGAGGCGTGCATTGCCTTCCCCCATATAGGGCAGTGCATGAAACGGAAGCGTAAATGAAAATTGGATCATCACGCGTGCTTGGCCTTTTGAGCCTCGCAGTCCTGACCCTTTTTATGAGTGGCTGTCAGCAGGTGCTGCTGGATCCCAAGGGTGAGATAGGGATGCAGCAACGCGACCTTATCTATTTTGCAACAGGTCTTATGTTGCTCGTCGTTGTTCCGGTCATCATTATGACCCTGTTTTTTGCATGGAAATATCGTGCCTCCAACGAGAAGGCAGATTATCAGCCGGATTGGCACCATTCGACCAAAATCGAATTGGCCGTCTGGCTTATCCCGTGTGCAATCATCATTGTGCTTGGCACCGTGACATGGATTTCCACGCATAAGCTCGACCCTTACCGCCCGCTGGATTCAGATGTGCCTCCATTGGAAGTGGAAGTGACAGCTCTTGATTGGAAGTGGATGTTCTTTTATCCGCAATACGGCATTGCGACCGTCAACGAGATGGCGATGCCTGTGGATGTTCCGGTCAATTTCAAACTGACATCGGGTACGGTGATGAATTCGTTCTTCATTCCGGCTTTGGGCAGTCAGGTTTATACGATGGCTGGCATGCAGACACAGCTTCATCTCATCGCCAATTATGAAGGTGTGTTTGATGGTATGTCGGCAAATTATAGCGGTGCCGGCTTTGCCCAGATGCGTTTTAAGGCGCACAGCTTTGATCAGGCCGGTTTTGATAAATGGGTAGCCGAGGTGAAAGCTAAAGGTGAGCCGCTTGACCGCGCCCGTTACATGTCGGTTGAACAGCCGAGTGAAAAACATCCGGTTCAGTATTTCACTTACAATGATCCGACCTTGTTCCATGACATCATCAATCGTTGTGTGGATGGCAAAACTGTTTGCATGGATGATGAAATGCATCGTGTGCAGATGGCCCGGGAAGCACGTGCCAATTTACGTAAATCTTCGCCTATCGACATGAGTCTTTGGGCAGATGATGTGATCTGCCTGACTACTCCGGTCAATCTGACTGATGCGGATTCAATGAAAACTTCGTCGCCACGTCCCCCGCGCGGCTGACAAAAATTCAAGTGAAGCTTTAAAATGTTCGGAAAATTAACGCTTGATGCGATTCCATTTCATGAGCCGATCGTCATGGTTACCCTGGCGGCCGTGTTTGGTGGTGGTTTGGCACTTTTTGCAGCGATTACTTATTATCGCAAATGGGGCGTGTTGTGGCACGACTGGCTGACGTCGGTTGACCATAAACGCGTCGGTATCATGTATATTATTCTGGCGCTGGTGATGCTGTTCCGCGGCTTCTCCGATGCTGTGATGATGCGCGCCCAGCAGGCTATCGCCAGCGGTGCAGAAGAAGGTTTCTTGCCGCCGCATCACTATGACCAGATTTTCACGGCGCATGGCGTGATCATGATCTTCTTCGTTGCAATGCCTTTCATCGTTGGTTTGATGAACTTTGCAGTGCCTTTGCAGATCGGTGCACGTGACGTTGCTTTCCCTTATCTGAACAGCTTGAGTTTCTGGCTGACCGCAGCAGGTGCGATCCTTCTCAATATTTCATTGGGCGTGGGTGAATTTGCCAAAACCGGTTGGCTGGCTTATCCGCCGCTTTCGGGCATGCAATACAGCCCTGATGTTGGTGTGGATTATTATATCTGGGCTTTACAGATTTCGGGTATGGGGACGCTTTTATCGGGTGTGAACCTTATCACTACCATCATTAAAATGCGTGCTCCCGGCATGGATATGATGAAAGTGCCGGTTTTCACATGGACAGCACTTTGCTCCAACATTTTGATTGTGGCAGCTTTCCCGATCCTGACAGTAACCCTGTCGATGCTAACTCTTGACCGTTATCTTGACTTCCATTTCTTCACCAATGATCTTGGTGGCAATGCGATGATGTATATCAACCTCATCTGGATCTGGGGTCATCCGGAAGTCTATATTCTGGTTCTGCCGTGCTTTGGTGTCTTCTCTGAAGTGATCGCAACTTATACCGGCAAGCGCCTGTTCGGATATACGTCGATGGTTTATGCAACCGTTGCTATTACTGTCTTGTCGTTTCTGGTCTGGGCGCACCACTTCTTCACCATGGGTGGTGGCGCAAGCGTGAACTCGTTCTTTGGTGTGGCAACCATGATCATTTCCATCCCGACGGGTGCGAAAGTGTTCAACTGGCTGTTCACTATGTATAAAGGTCGCGTCCGTTTCGAAACACCGGTTCTGTGGACTATCGGTTTCATGTGTACCTTTGTTATCGGTGGTATGACCGGTGTGCTTCTGGCGGTTCCGCCGGCAGACTTTGTGCTGCACAATTCGGTATTCCTGATTGCCCACTTCCATAATGTGATCATTTCAGGTGTGCTGTTCGGTTGCTTTGCCGGTGTGGTTTACTGGTTCCCGAAAGCTTTCGGCTTCAAGCTCAATGAACGTCTTGGCCGTTATGCATTCTGGTGCTGGTTGACCGGTTTCATCCTCGCTTTCGCACCGCTTTATGTACTTGGCCTGATGGGTATGACCCGCCGTCTCAACCACACAGAAAATCCTGCCTGGCAGATTTATCTGATTATTGCAGCCGTTGGTGCCGCGATCATCTTGGTTGGTATTGTCTTCCAGGTGCTTCAGATTCTCGTTTCCATTCGTAACCGTGAAAAACTGCGCGATCTCAATGGTGATACATGGGGCACAGGCCGGACACTTGAATGGTCGATCTCTTCACCGCCACCATTTTATAACTTTGCCGAAACCCCTGTGGTCAAAGATGTCGATGCCTGGTGGGATATGAAACAACGTGGTGTGCCGCGTCGTACCGAAAAATTCGCGCGTATTCATATGCCGAAAAACACGGGTGCAGGTTTCATCATTGCCATGATCAGCATCATCTTTGGTTTCGCTATGGTTTGGCATATTTGGTGGTTGGCGATTGTCTCGGCTCTTGCCATGCTGGCTGTCGGTATCGGTCACTCCTTCTCGCTGGACAGAGATTATTATGTCTCTGCTGATGAAGTGCAGGCCGTTGAAGATATCCGCACCGCACAACTCAAAGCACAGGAGGCCTGATAATGAGTTCCTCAGCTGTTTTAGATAGCCACGGCGCTTCCACTGATGTGGAAGCGGCACACGAAGATCATCATGATGCAGGCTCTACCACGCTGGTAGGTTTCTGGATTTACCTGATGAGTGACTGTGTGTTGTTCTCGGGGCTCTTCGCAACCTATGCAGTTTTGTCTCACCAGTTTGCTGGTGGCCCGACGGGTCGTGAATTGTTCGATCTGCAATTTGTTGCCGTTGAAACCGCATTGTTGCTGGTATCAAGCTTGACCTATGGTCTGGCCACATTGGCAATGTTCAAAGGCAATCAGGCCGGACTTATCCGCTGGCTTGCTGTGACATTCCTGTTAGGCGCCACATTCCTTGCGATGGAAATCTATGAATTCCATCACATGATTGCAGAAGGTGCAGGCCCTGACCGCAGTGCGTTCCTGTCTGCCTTCTTTACGCTTGTCGGAACACACGGTTTCCACATTACTACAGGTCTGATCTGGATTGTGGTTCTGGTGGCACAGATCAAGCGCACCGGTCTGACCAAGAGCAATCAGGCTCGCGTGATGTGCCTCAGCTTGTTCTGGCACTTTCTGGATATTGTCTGGATTGGTGTCTTCACACTGGTCTATCTGATGGGAGTATTGTGATGAGTGCTGTGAAAGATACACATGCAACAACTGATCATGGTGCGGATCACGGTGATCTGAAAACTTACCTGACCGGATTTGTACTGGCTGTTATTTTGACAGCAGTGCCTTTCGGCCTCGTTATGGTTGGTACATTTACGCCCGCGGTCACGGCTGCGATTATTTTGGGTATTGGTGCGGTACAGATGGTCGTCCATCTGATTTATTTCCTGCATATGAGCCCAAAATCGGAAGGCGGCTGGAATATGATGGCACTGTTGTTCACGATCATTATTCTGGCGATTGTTCTCATCGGCTCGGTCTGGATCATGCATCATCTGGATACTAATATGATGCCGATGCCGATGACTCCGGAGGCGGCCCGCAACCTGCCTTAAATAAACGAATACACTGTTTTCAGCGGCTTTTCTCTCCTCTCCCCCCGCAAAAGCCGCATCGGGCGCTCCGGATTTTTTGATCCGGAGCGCTTTTTTATTTTGCGGGTATTATTTTTAAAAATCAATCTATGGTTGTATTAATGATTGCTAAAATGATAAAAGGCATTTCTCTGACCGGAAGGAGTCGGGATAAGCCTGATGTCTTGCTTCGGTTGTAACGGAGTATGCTAATGTTGTTTCTTGAAAAGATTGGCAATCCAAAACACGTCATCAGACTGGCCGTGCTTGGCCTGTTGGTTGGCGTACCAACGGTGGGATATGCGGTACCGGCTATTGTTACCGGCAATGTTAATGTGCGTGAAGGTGCTGCGGCGCGTTATAAGAAAATCGGAACATTACGTCCGGGCTGGCAGGTTGAGGCAGGGCCGTGTCAGGCAGGCTGGTGTCATGTGCGAGTAGGCCGCATTTATGGTTGGGCATCTGCCCGATACTTAAGCTTTAATAATTATGCCCCGCAGATAGTGCAGCCTTCACCTTATTATGTTCGCCAGCCAGGCATTATTATTCAAAGCGGTCCGGTTTATAGGCGTCAGCCATATTGGGGCTGGAACAGCTGGGGCAGAAATGGCTGGGATTATCGTCCTCATCGCCATCACTATCGCCCGCCATATCGTCCAAGACCGCAACCACCGGTGCCTTATGTGCCACATTATGATCCTTATGGTCCATCACCAACTGTTGGTCCCGGCCCTGTTTATCCGCCAATGCGCAATGTGCCGATTGGCGAAGGTGTGCGCCCTGCGGGCAAGGGAGCGCAGATGATTCCATTTGGTTCCGGTAAAATTAAAAATATCGTGCCGGCAGGCCGCTAAAATTATGACTGTCAGATCATCGAAGCCGGGAATTTAGTAAGTTCAGTCAGGCTTAAGCAGAGTGAAGGAAATTATTACTTCAGAAATTACTTATATTTTATAATGGTTTGTCCGTCCTGTATGGGTGGCCGGACAACTCGGTCTCACGCATTAATATTTCATTTACCTAAAAGTTGAATTGCGGCTTATCTTGTTTAGCCGTTAACCATGCCTGTGCTATTCACTGTATATCTCGGATGATGATAATTTTAAACTTGCCATGATGCCGGGAAACGACGTTGCACAGCAAAAAAGCAAGCTGTGGCAATCGACAAATACGGACTGAACGGATAGGATTTCATCTGGAATTTATCCAATTCAGTCTGTTCGTATGAGTTTAGTATAGGAATGCACAAGCATATGAGACTGAAGGCAAAGCCCATATATAAAGCAAGCGTATTGGCATTGCTGATGGCTGCCCAGCTTTCACCATTCCTTGTCTCTCCCGCACAGGCATTTGAATTGTTCGGTATTCATTTGTGGGGCGAGAAGAAATCAACAGTTGATCCTGATGCAGTGATCGCTGAACCTAAAAACTATGATGTTGAAGTGGTTATCAGCGGCAAGCAGATCAATACTGATGGTAAGGCGGACGATAGCAAGGCAATTATTGAAGGTGCATCCGGATTATTTTCAGATCAGGACAAGCCTGCTTCAGGATCGGCTGGTCTGCTGGCCAAAGCACGTGGTGATTATCGCCGTATTCTGGCCGCTCTTTACAATGAAGGGCGTTATGGCGGCACGATTTCAATTTTAGTCAACGGACGTGAAGCCAGCGACATTCCGCCGGATGCGGATATGCCTGATCACGTCAATATTGTGATGAATATTGATCCGGGACCGCAATTTCTGTTTTCGCGCGCCAGTATTGTCAATATGGCACCGCCACCGGCGAAGCCGCGTCGTGATCAGGTGAAAACACCGGCAGAATCCGGTTTCGCCGATGGTGAAGTGGCTAAATCCGGCACGATTTTACGTGCCGAACGATTGGCCGTTGAAGCATGGCGTCAGCAAGGTTATGCCAAAGCCCGTATGAGTGACGAAGAGGTCACTGCTGATCATAAGGGCAATACAATTGCGGCCGTAATTACGATAGATCCTGGCATGCATGCGCAATATGGCCCCATCGCCGTTGAGGGTACCGACCGGATGGATCCGGCTTTTGTGGCTTGGATGACCGGTCTGAAAGAGGGTGAGGATTTCGATCCGGCCGATTTGGAGCGCGCCAAAAAACGTTTGGCGCGTATGGAAGTTTTCCGGGCGATGAGCTTTCAGGAAGCTGAAAAAATCAATCCGGACGGCACATTGCCGATGACCTTGAATGTGCAGGAACGCAAACCGCGCCGTTTTGGTATTGGTGGCAGTTATTCCACATTAGATGGTTTTGGTGCAGAATCTTATTGGATGCACCGCAATTTGTTGGGCAAAGGCGAGCGTTTACGCGTTGAAGGTAAGATCAGCGGTATTGGTGGTTCGCAAAAGGATTCTTTCAATCCGAAGAACTATACCTATTTGCTGGGAACAAGTT
This sequence comes from Paenochrobactrum sp. BZR 201-1, assembly GCF_044987585.2. NCBI lineage: Bacteria > Pseudomonadati > Pseudomonadota > Alphaproteobacteria > Hyphomicrobiales > Brucellaceae > Paenochrobactrum > Paenochrobactrum sp. BZR 201-1. Next base: position 43,929 of record NZ_JBJDRZ020000004.1, read on the forward strand.
TTACCAAACCGGGTGTCTTTACGCCGGATACGGATTTTGTCGCCGGACTGAATGCACGCCGTGAAGTCATTGACGCCTATACGGAAACCTCCGTGAACCTTAAAGGCGGTTTTACGCATATCTTCTCTGATCAGTTATCAGGCAGCGCATATGCCAATGTTGGCCGTTCGCATTTTAATGATGATTATTTTGGCAAGCGTGAATTCACCACGATAGGTCTGCAAGGCAATCTGCTTTATGATGGTCGTGATGATAAAAATGATGCCAAACACGGGCTCTACGGTGAGTTGTATCTTGAGCCGTTTTATGAAGCGACATATGGCAACTTCATCAATAAATTTACCGCTGAAGGGCGCGCTTATTACAGCTTCGGTAAGGGTGACCGCGTAACATTGGCGGGTCGGGCAAAAGTTGGCTCTATTGTTGGTGCGGGCATTAGCGAATTGCCGCCGGATAAATTGTTCTTTGCCGGTGGCGGTGGTTCCATCCGTGGTTATGCTTATCGCAATGTTGGTGTGGAAACATTAACTGGCGAAATCATTGGTGGGCGCTCTTTGGTCGAGGCATCGGGTGAGGTTCGTGCGAAAGTAACAGAATCGATCGGTGTGGTGGCTTTTGCCGATGCAGGCTATGTGGGCGAGAAATCCTATCCGGATTTCTCCGAAAAATTGCGCGTCGGCGTTGGTGGTGGTTTGCGTTATCATACCGGACTTGGCCCAATCCGCCTTGATGCAGCCGTGCCGCTTGACCGTGGATCCGGTGATCCGAAATTTTCTTTCTATGTGGGTATAGGACAGTCGTTTTGACACGATTACTGACACTTGTTTTTGTTCTTTTGTTTGCTCTGCCGGTTTTCGCACAGGATCAGGCGGAGGAAGAGAAATCGTATTTTCTGTCCTTCATTGAAAATCAATTATCCGCACCAAACCGCAGAATTTCTTTCTCTGGTCTGAACGGTGTTTTATCTTCCGAAGCTAAAGTTGGTGCAATCACTATCGCTGACCGTGAAGGTGTATGGCTGCGTATTGAAAACGCAACGCTGAACTGGAGCCGTCTGGCGCTGTTGCGCGGTAATTTAAGCATTCAGAACCTATCGGCCGAGCGTGTGGATTTTTTGCGTACACCTTTGCCGGACAGCAATGTTCCATCACCTGAATCGTCAAGTTTCAGCGTACCTGAATTGCCATTATCAGTGCATCTTGATCAACTTGATATTGCGCGTATTCATTTTGGCAAAGAGGTTTTTGGCCTTGAATCGGATGTATCTGCCAAAGGTAAATTGGCGCTGGCTGATGGCTCGCTGCAATCCGAATTTGCGATCAACCGTCTTGACGGACCGGGTGGCAAATTTGATCTGAAAGCAGATTTTACCAATAGCACACAGAAGCTTGATCTGAATTTGCAGGCTGAGGAACCGGCCAATGGAATTATCGCCAATCTGTTGAACATTGATGGTCGTCCGCCGGTCAAACTCGATGTGCAAGGTGCAGGCGTTCTAGATGATTTGAATATTGATCTGGCTCTTGATGCCGACGGCAAGCGCATTTTGACCGGTGCTTTGACAGTGGATCGCATAGATCAGGGCCAAGATCAGGGACGTGCGTTTAATGTGCGCCTCAATGGTCCGATTGCAGCTTTGGTTCCGCAGGAATTTCGTGACTTCTTTGGTGCTGACACCAAGCTTTCCGCACTTGGGCTGATTAAGGATCAAGGCGGTATGCGCCTCGATGATCTGGCAGTTGATAGTGCGGCATTGAAGCTTGCCGCTTCTGCTGAGAGCGGCAAAGACGGCTTTTTGAACCGTCTTCGTGTTGATCTAACACTGGCTGATGCTGAAAAAGGGCGCGTCTTGCTGCCGGTTTCAGGAGGTGAAACCTCTGTTGCCAATGCGCGTTTGCAGGTTGCTTTTGGTGACCGACCGACCAATGACTGGGTTGGACGTCTTGATATTGCAAAGTTAAAAACGGCTAATCTTACCAGTGACCATATCAGTTTCGATATGGGTGGCTTGGCAGAAAATCTCGATCAGCCGGATGCACGCCATATTAGTTTTGATGTGAAGGGGAATGTCGGCGGTCTTGATTCGCCCAATGCGGAATTGGCGCAGGCGCTTGGCGAAAAAATAGACCTTTTGATTAATGGTAACTGGACAGCCGGTCGTCCGGTTGATTTGAACCGTGCGGATATTATCGCGCAAGATACCAAGCTGAGCCTGAAGGGTATTATTGAAGAAAACCGTTTTAACGGGGATATCAATGCGGCAATTGAAAGTTTGTCGCCATTTGGTGCGCTTGCCGGACGCGATCTTGGCGGTGCACTGCATCTGGCTGCCAAAGGTAAAATCGATCCATTAACAGGAGCCTTCGATCTTGATCTGGATGGCAGTGCCGATGGTATGCGCACCGGTATTGAAGCGGCTGACAAAGTACTGGCCGGTCAGACCCGTCTGACAGGCGGCATTGCTCGCGGGCCGGAGGGCTTTGCAGCGCGTGATTTCCGTGTTGTTAACGAGCAGACCGAACTGACCGCCAACGGGGTTTTTGCCAGCAAGGATGCAGATTTTAACTTTTCCGCTTCGCTTTCAGATATGGCTTATGTGTCGGATCAGACATCGGGCAAGTTGACTGTCAAAGGCAGTGCGCGTGGCAATGACGGTGTGTTCGCCGTGGCAATGCGTGTGGCAGCGCCAGAGGGCACACTTGCCGGTCAGAAGCTAAGTAACGGCGCATTTGATTTTAACGCCTTGATGGATGGTAATTCGAAAACCGGCACCGTTTTGAATGGTCAGTTGGCAGGCCATGCGTTTCTTAATGGTGAGCGTGTTGATTTGTCGACATTGGTTGATCTGATTGATGACGAAAAACGTTTGAGCAACCTGTTTTTCAAAGCAGGTGGGGCAGAAGTTCGCGGCAATGTCACACAAACCGCCAAAGGTTTGTTTGACGGCCAGCTACAGGTCGATGCACCTGATGTCTCCACTGCTGCAGCCTTGTTCCTGGTTGAAGCAACGGGTGCCGTTAAAGCCGAAATCGGCCTTGATCATAATGGCGAAAACCAAAATGCCGTTATCAATGCGAATGTGAAAAACCTGAAAGCTAACGGCAACCACATCGATACTGCCGATATTGCGATGAAAGCGCAGGATCTCTTGGGCGTTCCGGTTGTTGATGGTCATGCAACAGCACGTAATATCAAAGTGGGTGATTTCGGCATTGATACGCTTGATGCACAAGCCAATGCACAAGGCTCGAAAACACAGTTTAATGCCAATACGAAGCTTTCTATTGGTACCGCTGTGACGGCTGCCGGTTCATTGGAGCCGAAAGATGGTGGCTTCCTGTTAAGCTTGATGAAGGCGGAAGTGAAGCAGGCGCAGTTGAATGCAATTCTTGCGTCCCCTGCTGATATAGCCGTGCGAGATGGTCGTATTTCCTTTGGTGATGTTATCATTAATGCCAGCAATGGCGGCAATAGTGGTCAGGTGAAGGTAAAAGGCGGTTTGGCAGATAAATTTGATTTATCTGTCGCCATTTCTGATTTGCCCCTGGCGCTTGCCAATGCGGTGCAGCCGGCACTTGGCCTTGGCGGTATCGTCAATGGTACAGCGCATATTACCGGCACGGCTGATGCGCCGGATGTGCGTTTTGATTTACAGGCACGCGGTGTAACAGCTGCTGAATTGAAAAAACAGGGTATTGCTGCACTTGATGCTGATGCAAAAGGAACATCTGCTAACAATCGTCTCAATGTTGAGGCCCGCATATTCGGTGGTGGCGGCATTGATATACGTGCTAATGGCGGTGTGCCTTTAGACAAAGGCGAATTGGCGCTTGATGTGAACCTTACCCAATTGCCACTGGCCGTTTTAAACGGTGCGGTGAAGGGGCAGGATTTGCGCGGGGTCGTTACCGGTTCTGCTCGTGTGACCGGTACTTTGCAAAACCCGAATGCAAAGTTCTCGCTGAAGGGCAGCGAGCTTGCCACAGCTTTCTTACGTGAAAACGGTCTTGCACCTCTAACCTTGAATGCGGCCGGTGAATATGCCGGAGAAGCGGTCAATTTCTCCAGCCTGACAGTTGATGGCCCTAAAGGTCTCAATGTTCGTGCTGATGGTAAAGTGCCGTTTTCAGGTCAAGGTTTTGGCGTTAATGTAACCGGTAATGTGCCTTTGGCGCTTGCCAATCGTTTTTTAGCAGATCGCGGTTCGCAAGCCAGCGGCACTCTGTCGTTGACAGCCTCTGTGTCCGGTGGATTTGATCACCCGCAATTGCGCGGTATGTTCTCAACCAATGGCGCACAGTTTATTGATCCGGAAACCAATGTCCGTCTTAATAATATCAATGTGATGGGTAGTCTTGACGGTGAAACGATTTCGCTGCGTCAGATTAATGCGGATCTGGGCAGCGGTGGTTCGTTAAGCGCAAGCGGAACAATTTCCACCAATATGGCAGCTGCAATGCCTGCCAATATTGAGATCAAGTTTAATCGTGCGCGTTATGCCGATGGTGCGCTGGTGGTTGCAACGGTTAATGGCGGTCTGTCGATTACAGGGCCGTTGTTACGTGATCCTCTGATTGGTGGCCGTATTGATGTGGAACGCGCTGAAATCTCTGTGCCTGAAAGCATGGGCGGCAGTGCTGCAAGCATTAATGTGAACCATATTAATACACCGCTTGCCGTGATGCGTACGCTGACACGGGCGAAGGTTGAAACGCGAAAAGGGCCAATTCCAACACCTTCCGCACGTCCAAGTGTCGCCAAGCTGGATATTCTGGTCAATGCACCAAACAAGATTTTCGTGCGTGGTCGTGGTCTTGATACGGAGCTGGGCGGTCGTTTGCGCTTGACAGGACCTGTGACCAATATCCAGCCTGTTGGCGGCTTTGATTTGTTGCGTGGCCGTATCAGCATTATGGGTCAGCGTATTACCTTTGATGAAGGACAGGTGACACTGATTGGCGATCTCAATCCGCAGGTCAATTTTGTCGCGCGTACTGAAGGCAATGATATTGTTGTGCTTGTTACGGTTAAAGGTACTGTTGACGATCTCGACATTTCGTTCAGCTCACAGCCGGAACTGCCACAGGATGAAGTTTTGGCGCGCTTACTCTTCAATCGTTCGATCAGCGAATTGTCACCTTTCCAGATTGCACAGCTGGCCGCAGCCGCGGCAGAACTGGCAGGCGGCTCCAATACCTCATTGATGGGAAGTATCCGTCAAGGTATCGGTTTGGATGATTTGGACGTTGTTACCGACCAGCAGGGCAATACTGCTGTTCGCGCAGGCACATATATCCGTGACAATATTTATCTGGGCGTTGAGGCTGGTTCTGCCGGAACAACCAAAGGTACCGTGAATATGGATATTACCCGCAGCCTGAAGGCCAAAGCATCTGTTGGTTCAGACGGTAATTCCAGTGCGGGTGTGTTCTACGAACGCGATTACTAAAACATAAAGCGTTTTATTTTATGATCCGGCAGCTCATTTATTTGAACGGATGAAGCTGTCGGATTAACGCTTCCTAAACCATAAAAGCGCAAGGTCATTTTTGATATTAATCATGACCGGAATACGTTTATGGCGAAGTTTGACGCGCAATTTAACCGTCGTACATTTTTGCTGGGCGCTGGCTCGGTAGCTTTTACAGCAGTGGCTGGTTGCCAGTCGATGGATATGTCGGCTTTGCAGATGAATGTTGACCCAATGAGCACCGGCGGCATTTCACCGATGCGGCCGCAGATCAGTGTTGATAAAGCCATTACCACACCGGATGAGATGTATGCGGCGGTGCATGAGGGGGAGTATAGTCTCCCTGCTATTCCGTATCAAAAAGTGTCGAAAGAATTCCGCCGCCAGATTGTACCCGATCCAACCGGTGAAGTACCCGGCACGATCGTTGTCGATACGGCCAATCATTTTCTCTATCTGGTACAGCCGGGCGGTGATGCTTTGCGTTATGGTGTCGGCATTGGCAAAGCTGGTTTTGAGTGGTCGGGACGCGCCAATGTGCAGTATAAAAGGCAATGGCCGCGTTGGACTCCGCCGCCGGAAATGATCAAACGTCAGCCGGAATTGGAAAAATATCGTAATGGTATGGAGCCGGGCCCGCAAAATCCGCTGGGCGCGCGCGCGCTTTATATTTTCCAAAACGGGCAGGATACAGGTTACCGTATTCACGGGTCACCGGAATGGTGGTCAATCGGACAATCTATGTCGTCCGGCTGCATCCGTTTGATGAATCAGGATATTATTGACCTTTATAACCGAACTGAGGGCAAGGCGCCGATCGTGGTTCGAGCCTGAGCAGGCAGATAAAAATCCGGATGAGACTGAGGTCAGGAGAAGTCTCATCCGGTGCACTTTAACAAGTTTGGGTGATAAAGTGCAGCAGCATCAACGCATGGCTAAACGCTGGGCGCTGTGCTGTTTGTCGGAAAAGTCAACAACGAGCTTTTGGATATCCGCACTAGTTGCATCAGCCAGTGTTTGTACCGCAGGCATAGGCGAAACGATTTCGGCCACTTTGTAAGTGGTCAGCGGATGTTGCTGGCTCATCATAAGCAGTGAAGCTGCTGTCAAAGCTGAAGCCGCAATAATTCCGAGGCGTTTTTCAGTACTGGCAAGCATAACACTCTCCGTTGTGTGGGGCATTTGAGAAGACTGGGCTCAAATGCAAGAGTTAACTGTTGGTTCGGCGATGCGTATCTTAAGTGTCAGTCGGGAGGATTAGGGCAAACTGATTAAGACCGCACCGCCTCATGTTCAGACTGATCTCTAGTGAACGATCACCGCCGAGGTACGGCTAAGTGCGCTCATCAATGCATTCGTAGGAATCGGCAGTAAAATCTGATCAGCCGCCATCAAGGCATCAGCAAAATCTTGCGCTGCCTTTTCCACTTCCAGACAGCGGCTTTTGCAAGCTATAGAGCCAAGACAGGCATCGATTGTCGCTTGATCGCCGTTCTGCATAGCGGAAATTAGCCCTAAGGTCAGGCATTCAGCCTGACAGACCTGATGGGAATCGAAGGGGAAACTATGCAAAGGGCATAAGGCGCAGTGGCGCAGCACGCGTACAAATTGCGAAAGCTCCGCAATGAGTGCTTTGCTGGCATCAATGCCAACCGCATCACTATAAAGTGCCCAGGTCATTTCCCATGGCAAAACGGTTCCGGTTTCAAAGCCGGCAATCCAGCGACGATAACCTTCAAGCACCAGCCGTTCCGGCAGGCGGTCAAAATAGCATGTGTTGCTGCCGTTCAATTCGGCAATACGCGGGTTCATGAGAACCTCCGCGGTGCAGCTTCGCAAGCTGTGCTGGCAACTGGGTGATATAAATAAGGTGCTGCTGCCATTGGGGCAAAAGCAGAGGCAATAATGCGTTGACCATTGGTTGCGGAGAAAAATTGCACCTGCAATCTGTCATCCGCAGCGTAACGGTCTTTTTTGAGACCAAACATAAGGTCCTCCAATCGAACGGGTTCAAGGCCCAGACATTAAAGGTTGAACGAAGCTGGTAAGGCAGCAGAGCTATCTTTGCCAGTTTCATTTGCAGACATAGAACCGTGGATTCTCTAATCTGTCAAATGAAATTTAAGTATTTTCTTTATATTTCAATAGTTTAGAATTATTCTAGACTAAAATAGTCATGTTTACTGCATTTTCAATAGCAAATATTTTTTAAGCTGCAAAGGGCGATCATGACATTTAATTTAGCTGTGACAAATTGCGCGTAAACAGTGGATAAAAGCTAACCAAGGTCACAGCATGGCGATTGGATGAAGGTTTTTTGAAAAATGATTGAAGCAATAAAAATGCCGGACAAAATCAGTTGGCCTTGTCCGGCAGAAGTTTAAGCCGTGCCCCCGTAGACGCAAAAGGCTCGCTTAGTGGTGGCTATGTTCTGAAGCCGCTTTACCTTTAGCGGATGTGACGTTAAATTCCACATCCACTTTACCTGCCTTTTCAAATTCCAGTGTAACCGGAACTGTTGTCCCTTCAACATAAGGCTTGGCAGGCTTCATCAACATAAGGTGATAACCACCCGATTTCAGCTCCACAGTTTCACCGGCCGGAATTTCCAGACCATTTTTGAGCTGACGCATTTTCATCACGTCATTTTCCATACTCATTTCATGGATTTCAACATGATCGGCGGTTGGAGTTGAAGCCGCCACAAGGCGATCGGCTTCTTTGCCGTTATTGGTAATAAGGATATACCCACCAGCCACGCTGGCACCGGGCACGCTTGCGCGCACTGTTGGTGCAGCAAGTGACAGGTCCCCCAGTTTAATTGCGTCTGCATGGCCGTGGGATTCATGGGGGGCTGGCTTTGAAGGCGAATGGGCGTGTGCCGCGGAAAGGCTGATGAGAAGTGCCGCAGAAGTTGCAGCAAAAAAACGTAACATCATTGAAATAATCCTGAATTTTTAATCATTATCGATGCGCAATAATTGTGAGTTTACGGCGCAATTTCGTTGAGATTTAAAAAGATCAGGCAACAGGAGGTGCGCGTGGAGGTGCCGCTGGCGGGTAGATTATCCGGCTGATAATTGTTTCGGATAAAATCTCCCCGTGCGCTAAAGCTGGATGGAGTACAGGGCCGGATGAGGCGTTAGGGGCAGGGCAGACGAATTTGGCGGTCAGCCGGCAGGCATCGCAATCAGCCACATGCAGATGGCGTGTTTCGCCGGGTTTGCCGTTAATATCGCGCCTGCTGTCGAGGCAGATGACCGGAAATGTCCCGTCCGGCAGTCTGAATTCGGAGCGTAAAAAATCGGAAGCTTCTGTCGCGCGTAGTTCGATCGGCTTATGGGCAAAAGCGACAAAAAATAGAGCCAATACGCTTAGAAAGCGTATCAGAAGTGCTGTTTTTTTTGTTGTGTTTTGCACCATTCACCGTCTGCCGGATTAAGAGTTTTATAATCTTAGCTTGTATTTAGCGTGGAAGCATCAATCTTGCCAAGGGTTAAATATAGCGGCCGCCACACTGGATCACTTCGATCTTGTAGCCGTCAGGGTCACTGATGAAGAAGAAGCGGGCAATAAGTGTGTCGCCATTTTTAAACTCGACTATATCACGTGGCGCAAAACCTAGAGCTGTCATGCGTTTGTGTTCAGCGTTGAGATCATCGACCACGAAGGCTAAATGGCCATAACCGTCACCCAGATCATAAGGAATTTCGCGTCCTTTATTGATGGTGAGTTCTAACTCAAAATCATTTTCTTCATTGCGAAGATAGACGAGCGTAAATGCTTCAAATTCAATACGTTCGGCAATTTTCAAACTGAATGCGCCGGCATAAAAATCAACGGATTTTTGTTCGTCAAGCACCCGGATCATACTGTGAATAGCTTTAGCCATTAAACGCTCCTTATAAAGTTTGACTCTTTTTATCAGTCTCATGTGAAATGACAATGAAGAGAGCAGAGGAATGTTGCGCTTAAAATCTGCATAGAAGCGCTCTTGAAGGGTTGGCCTTTTCTTGCAAACTGCTTTATCCCTATATGTATCAAAATGATGATGCGGGATGAAGGCTCAATGTCAGGTGTAACGCGCGAACAGGTTCTCAACCAACTCCGGCAGGTGACGGGGCCGGATTTTAAAGGCGATATTGTTTCGCTCGGATTGGTTTCGGATATTTTTATTGCCGATGGTAAAGTGTTCTTTTCCATTACGGTTCCCTCAGACCGTGCCGAGGCACTGGAGCCGTTGCGCAGCATGGCTGAAAAAGTTGTCTCTGGCATTCCTGCAGTAAAAAGTACACTCGTGACATTGACGGCTGAAAAAATCGGCGGCCGGACCAGTGATGATGCGCCGCCAGCGCGTCCGCAGCCTGCACGCCCGGCTCAACCACAACCACAGGCGACCCGCCCGCAAGGCGCACCGACATTGCCTCCAAAAGCTGGGGTTCCGGGTGTCAAACATATTATCGCAGTTGCTTCCGGCAAAGGCGGGGTGGGGAAATCCACCACCAGCGTCAATCTGGCGCTCGGACTTCATGCCAATGGCTTGAAAGTCGGCATTTTGGATGCCGATATTTATGGCCCCTCTATGCCGCGTCTGCTTGGTATTTCCGGTCAGCCGGAACAGACCCGTGACAAACGCATCGAGCCGATGGAGCGTTATGGCATCAAAGTGATGTCGATGGGCTTTATGGTTGATGAAGATGCGCCGATGATCTGGCGCGGGCCGATGGTGGTTTCAGCACTTACGCAAATGCTGCGTGAGGTCAATTGGGGCAATCTCGACGTGATGGTGGTGGATATGCCTCCAGGCACTGGCGACGTGCAATTGACTATGGCACAGAAAGTGCCGCTTTCCGGTGCCGTCATTGTTTCGACGCCGCAGGATCTGGCGCTGATTGATGCGCGTAAAGGTTTGAACATGTTCCGCAAAGTGGAAATCCCTTTGCTGGGCGTGGTGGAAAATATGAGCTATTTTCTCGCCCCTGATACGGGCGCACGTTATGACATTTTCGGTCATGGCGGTGCTAAGGCAGAAGCCGAGCGCATTGGCGTACCGTTCTTGGGCGAAGTGCCGCTGCATATGGATGTGCGTGCTTATTCCGATGCAGGCACACCCATTACCGCCATAGAGCCTGAAAGTGTGCATGCGCAGATCTATCGCGATATGGCGAAAAAGGTTTGGGACAATATCAATGCGGGCGAAGGTGGCAGCGGCCGTCAGGCACCTAATATTGTTTTCGATTGATATTAAAAAAGGCCGGTTAACCGGCCTTTTTTAATGCGTCAGGTGATGGCGGTGGGCATAGCAAAGCCGGTGATCGCTTTCACTTGCGTGATCTTTTCTGCAATCACAATAAGCTCTGCCAGTGCTTCTTGGGTGTCGAGTGCCAGCTTATCTTCATTTGCTTCATAGCGTTCAATATAAATGCGGATGGTAGCACCTGTTGTGCCGGTGCCTGACAAACGCACAACAATGCGCGAACCATTATTAAATAAAATCCGAATGCCTTGATGGGCGCTGACTGACTGATCCACCGGATCATGATAGGCAAAGTCATCGGTTTTTTCGATTGATTGACCATCAATGGTGGTGCCGGACAGAGAAGCGAGCTCATCACGCAGACGTTGCATGACCTTGTTGGCAATATCAGTGTCCACCCCTTCAAAATCATGGCGTGAATAATAGTTGCGGCCAAAAATGCGCCAATGCTCATTGACAATATCGGCCACACTTTGGCGACGCACAGCCAGAATATTGAGCCATAACAAGACCGCCCAAAGACCGTCTTTTTCGCGCACATGATCAGAGCTTGTGCCTGCACTTTCCTCGCCACAGATGGTTGCCATTTGATGGTCGAGCAGATTGCCGAAGAACTTCCAGCCGGTCGGCACTTCATACATGCCGATTTTCAGTTTTTCGGCCACACGATCAGCGGCACAGCTTGTCGGCATTGAGCGGGCAATGCCTTTCAATCCGGATGAATAAGCCGGAACCAGATGCGCATTGGCGGCAAGGACAGCGAGGGAATCAGATGGTGCCACAAACATGCCACGTCCGACAATCATATTGCGGTCGCCGTCGCCGTCAGAGGCTGCACCAAAATCCGGTGCATTGTCCGACATCAGCAGATCATAAAGCCCTTTGGCATAGATCAGGTTGGGGTCTGGGTGCTGGCCGCCAAAATCCGGTAGTGGCACAGCATTGATGACACTGCCTTCCAACGCACCCAAGCGCTTTTCAAAAATCTCTTTGGCATAAGGGCCGGTGACGGCATGCATTGCATCAAATTGCAGCGTAAAGCCGGCTTTTATCAAAGCGCGAATGGCATCGAAATCAAAGATTTCTTCCATCATTTCGGCATAATCAGCAACACTGTCGATGATCTCGATGGTGGTTGCGCCAATCTGATGTTTGCCAATGTGGCTTAGATCAATGTCTGGGGTTTCAACGCTGAAATATTGATCAATATGTTTTGTGCGCTCGAAAACTGCATTGGTGATTTTTTCAGGCGCCGGACCACCATTGCTGATATTGTATTTGATGCCGAAATCTTGTTTCGGACCGCCCGGATTATGGCTGGCAGAAAGCACCAAGCCGCCGAGTGCTTGATATTTTCGGATCAGATTGGAAACGGCAGGTGTTGATAAAATACCGTTTTGACCGATCATCACATGGCCAAACCCATTGGCAACAGCCAGACGTATCGCCTTCTGAATCACCTGATCATTATAAAAACGACCATCACCACCAATGATAAGCTTTTGCCCTTGCAGATTGCCGATCACGTCAAAAATCGACTGAATGAAATTTTCGGCATAATTTTCCTGCTGAAAGACCGGTACTTTTTTACGCAAACCCGATGTGCCGGGTAATTGATCCAGATAAGGCTCCGTTGCTACAGTTTTGATCACTATATCATCACTCATCTTTGTCATGGCGTTTCGGTTCTTCTTTGCTTTTTTAATGATCTTCAATGCTGTTTAGCGCATTCAGATGATGTTAGGATATCAATATTGCGCGGACTTGATAATATTCTGTGTCTGCCGCTTTAGTTGCACAAAAGCAAATTGTATTTCGTATAGGGATCTATTCAATCCTGTCTAAGCCTTAGCTAAAGTTTAATCTTTCAGGCTTGTGCGCACAGCTCTTATACGTCTAAATCGTGGCACATAAAAAACAGCTTGCTAAAGACAGGATATTCCATGTCACAGACTTATGTTTTCGCACCGCAACCACAGGCAAGCTTGCCTGTTAAAGGGATTGATCAGCACTTTCCGGTGCATCGGATCTATTGCGTTGGTCAAAATTATGCTGACCATGTGGTAGAAATGGGTGGTGATCCAAACCGTTCTTTCCCGTTTTTCTTCCAGAAAAGCCCTGATTGTCTGGTGGAAGGAAATGCTGATTTTCCTTATCCGTCGCAGACCAATGATGTGCATCACGAGATTGAACTGGTCGTAGCAATCGGTAAAGATGGTGCGGATATTGCGGCGGAAAGCGCGCTGGATCATGTCTATGCCTATGCGGTTGGCATTGATATGACACGTCGTGATTTGCAGGCTGTCGCTAAAAAAGCCGGCCGGCCATGGGAGACCGCCAAGTCGTTTGATCATTCTGCACCTTGCGGTGATCTGGTGCACGTTGAAGAATGCGGTCATCTTTCATCGGGTGCTATCTGGTTGAAAGTGAATGGTGAAACGCGTCAAAGCGGTGATCTCAATCAGATGATCTGGAAAGTAGGCGAGAGCATCGCTTATCTTTCATCACTGTTTGAGTTAAAAGCAGGTGACTTGATTTTCACCGGCACACCGGCAGGTGTTGGTGCTATTCAGCGCGGAGACAGCATCGAAGGCGGCATTGACAAGCTTGGCAGTGTGCGCTGTAAAGTGGTGTAATAATAAATACTTAAACACTATTCTAACAGCGTGTAATATTGATTTTATCAGATGTTACACGCTTTGCTCTTTCTTAAGTACTCCAATACGTGGTAGCTTTAGGCTTAGTTCAGGTATGGGAAGAGATTCCGGCGTTTGGAATTTACATTGCAAAAGGATTGGTCATGGCATTTGAGGATATCAAGGCAGAACTGGCGCTCTTGTTTGAGCAGATGGTGAACCAGCCGGAAGATGCGCATGAAATTCGTGAAGCCTTGCATGAAAAACTCAATACATTGAAAGCCAGTGGTCTGCCGCTTCCTGAAGATTTGGTCGAGCTTGAAAAACGCCTGACCACAGATTTTGAAGCGTAAAAGTTTAATGATTACGGCTCTCAATGGTTACAACCAGACATCTGATCTGGCGCGGACACGTATTTTTTGTGTCGGACTTGCCATGTCAGCGATTGGACTGGTTTTATCCGGTTGCAATACGACAGGTGAGGGCTCTTCATCACAAATGGCTTTACTATCTTCGGTGTCAACCGATGCTGAAACAGGTCAAGCGGCTGATGGCAACAATGCGGTTGCTGTTGCAAATGCTGATACACCTGTCGATGCCGAGTCAGAAGCCGCAGCTGCCATGCAAATTGCCGGTTTGCAGCAGTCCGCCCCTTTGCCGTTATCACGTGAAGCAGCTATACCGGCCATGGCTTATGCCGGAACACCGGCGGATTCATCGCCGGGTTCGCTGGCTGCCAATTTAGCCTTTGAGACACCGCCGAATGCACCAACCGGCCTTGATGAACTCATCCAGAAATATGCTTCCACCTATGAAGTGCCCGAACGGCTGGTGCGTCGCGTGGTGCATCGTGAAAGCCGTTTTAATCCGGCAGCACGTAACGGGCCTTATTGGGGATTGATGCAGATCAGCCATCCGACGGCGCGCGGTATGGGGTATCGCGGTGTGGCCAGCGGTTTGCTGGATGCTGAAACCAACCTCAAATATGCGGTTAAGTATCTCGCTGGTGCTTATAAAGTGGCCGATGGTGACGAAAGTCAGGCGGTTAGATTCTATGCGCGCGGCTATTATTATGATGCCAAGCGTAAAGGTCTGCTGGAAGAAACCGGTTTGCGTCCAGCTCGCAAATAGCAATCTGTCTTCTCTTTTAAAGTCATAGCCATGTCATAATTGCGCGACATCTTCAAGTCGCGCAAACGACAGCCTATATATGCTGAATGTTTGCGCCTGGAACGAGTAAGCAGAAAGCACCGCTATGACGACTAAGACCAATCCCTCATGGAATTATACCCGTGCCGAATTATGGGCGGATGGGGTTATCCATGTGTTGGGCGTGATACTTGGTTTGATCGGTGCAGTCGCATTGCTCATTTACACACTGCCGGTTTTGCCTGTTTCCAAGTCTATGGCAATTGCAATTTATGCATTGTCGCTGGTGCTGGTTTTAACAATGTCGGCACTTTACAATATCTGGCCGGTATCACGGGTAAAGTGGTTTTTGCGTCGTTTTGATCATGCGGCGATTTACGTTCTGATCGCCGGAACCTATACGCCTTTTCTTATCCAGACTGGTGGACAAGCACCATATTTATTGAGCTTTGTGTGGGGTGTAGCACTATTAGGAGTAAGCCTGAAGCTTATGTGGCCGGCACGTTTTGAGCGATTGTCGATTGTGCTTTATCTGGCGTTAGGCTGGAGCGGGATTCTGGTTTATGACACACTTTTTCAAGTGCTTTCACCCACTACACTCTGGCTGATCGCTGCCGGAGGCGTGGTTTACTCGCTAGGTGTCATTTTCCATGTTTGGGAGCGGTTACGCTTTCAAAATGCCATCTGGCATGGGTTTGTCGTGTCAGGGGCGGCGCTACATTATTGTGCCGTGTTTTTTGCCAGCTCTTTGACATGAATTTCAGTTTGATTTTATGGTAATTGATCAGTATATGTTTCGTATATGAATCATATATTGGTTGAGCTATGGGTATTGTAAAAATTAATGACGAGCTGCATGAAGAGTTGCGTAAAGCCAGCGATGTGATGTGCCGCTCTATCAACGCACAGGCAGAATATTGGATGAAAATCGGCATGTTGGCGCAAGCGCATCCCGACATGACATTTAATGACATTGTGCAGATGCAGTTACGCAGCGCCAAGGTGGATCTGGGGCAAATTGTGCAGGCTCATTCATGATAAAAAGTGCTGAAGAACTGGAAAAAATGGCTGTATCCGGCCGCTTGCTGGCTGATGTTTTTGTCTTCATTGATCAGCTGCCGTTGGTGGGCATGACCACCATGCAGGTGAATGATCAGGTGGAAGATTATATCGTCAACACGTTGAAATCACGCCCTGCCAGCAAAGGGCAATATGATTATCCCTATGTGCTGAACTGCTCGCGCAATGAGGTGGTCTGCCATGGAATGCCGTCGGAAAAGGATGTGATTGCCAATGGTCAGATCATCAATTTTGACATCACGCTTGAGAAAGACGGCTTTATCGCTGATTCCAGTAAGACTTATATGATCGGCAGTGTAGCGCCTTATGCGGAAAAGTTGGTGCGCAGCACTTATGAAGCCTTGTGGAAGGGCATTGCAGTCGTGCGACCGGGCGCAACCGTTGGCGATATTGGCCATGCGATCGAGAGCTTTGCCAAGGGGCATGGCTATGGCGTGGTGAGCGAATATTGCGGCCATGGTATAGGGCGCGAAATGCATGAAGCACCGGATATTATTCATGTGGGCAAAGCAGGCACCGGCGTGGTGTTGCATGAAGGCATGACCTTTACCATCGAGCCAATGCTCAATCAGGGAACCGCGCGGGTCAAAACCAAAAAAGACGGCTGGACGGTGGTCACAAAGGACGGAAAACTGTCCGCCCAGTTCGAGCATACTGTGCAAGTGACAGCCGATGGAGTCAGGGTTTTGACACTGCGCCCCGATGAAGAAAAAATGCTGGATTTGCTGAAATAAAAGCAAATTTTGATGTAAAAAAAGCCCTTCCGCATTGCGAAAGGGCTTTTTCATTTTTTATGCGGATAAAATTAGCGACGATTACGTGCCGCCAATGTACGCAGACGCAATGCATTGAGCTTGATGAAGCCTGCTGCATCTTTCTGGTCATAGGCGCCGTGATCGTCTTCAAAGGTAACAAGCGCATCGGAATAAAGCGACTTATCGCTTTCACGACCGGTGACGATAACATTGCCCTTGTAGAGTTTCAGGGTTACTTCACCTTCAACATGCTGCTGGCTGAGGTCGATTGCGGCCTGCAACATTTCACGCTCAGGCGAGAACCAGAAGCCGTAATAGATCAACTCTGCATAACGTGGCATCAGTTCATCTTTAAGGTGAGCCGCACCTCGGTCAAGAGTGATGGATTCCATTGCGCGATGCGCTGCCAACAAGATGGTGCCGCCTGGTGTTTCGTAAACGCCGCGTGACTTCATGCCGACAAAACGGTTTTCTACAAGGTCAAGACGACCAATACCATTGTCACGGCCATAATCGTTCAACTTGGCGAGAATCGTTGCTGGTGACATGCGGATGCCGTTGATGGAAACCGCATCACCTTTTTCAAAGCCGATCTTGATGATGGTTGGCTTGTCTGGTGCGGCTTCCGGCGAAATGGTGCGCATATGTACATATTCAGGGGCTTCAACTGCTGGATCTTCCAGAACTTTACCTTCGGATGAAGAATGCAGCAGGTTGGCATCAACGGAGAATGGTGCTTCGCCGAGCTTGTCTTTTGCAACAGGGATCTGGTGCTGTTCAGCAAAGTTGAGCAGGTCTGTACGGCTCTTGAATGCCCAGTCGCGCCAAGGTGCAATGATCTTGATGTCCGGATTGAGCGCGTAAGCGGAAAGCTCGAAACGAACCTGATCGTTGCCTTTACCGGTTGCGCCGTGTGCAATGGCATCCGCACCGGTTTCTTCAGCGATTTCGATCAAACGCTTGGAAATGAGCGGACGTGCAATGGAAGTACCGAGCAGGTAGACGCCTTCATAAACCGCATTGGCGCGGAACATCGGAAAGACGAAATCACGAACAAATTCTTCACGGACATCTTCAACATAGATTTCTTTGATGCCGAGCATTTCTGCTTTTTTGCGCGCAGGTTCAAGTTCTTCGCCCTGACCCAGATCAGCAGTAAAGGTCACAACTTCTGCATTCAGTTCGGTTTGCAGCCATTTCAGAATGATGGATGTATCGAGGCCGCCCGAATAGGCGAGAACGACTTTTTTAACGTCTTTCAACTTGCTCATAATTCACTTCCGTTCGATGCAAAATCAGCCGGTTGACGGCCAGAAAGGGTCAGAGAAATATATTTGTTACTTGGTCTTTTATCAGCTGGATAAGACTGTGCAAGTATGATGGTGCAAGAGGCGTTGTTTCTGTCAAAAAAAATGATAGATAATCGCCTCTATTCGCGTTAGCTTGCCGAAAATTCATCTTACATGAGGTTCGGATGTCATTTTTGGCGGCGCTCACATTTATTCCTGAATGGCCGGTGATTGTGCAGTTTTTTATCGCAACTGCGATCCTGTCTCTCACCCCCGGACCTGATATGACACTATTTGTCGGGCGTTCTTTGTCGGAAGGTAAGGCTGCCGGTTTTGCCTGTATGGCAGGCGCCTGCACCGGCATTGTTATTCATAGCAGCATGGTGGCGCTGGGTTTATCAGCACTCATCATTGCTTCACCAACAGCCTTTTGGGTGTTGAAGGTGGTGGGAGCTATGTATCTTGTCTGGCTGGCATTTCAGGCGATCACCAAAGGCTCGGCTTTTTCACTGGAAAAGAACGTTACGAAGAAACACACATTCTGGCAAAACTGGCTTACTGGTTTAGGCATCAATTTGCTCAACCCGAAAGTGATTTTGTTCAACATGACGTTTTTACCGCAATTTGTGTCGGCACATGATCCGCATGTGACGGGAAAATTGTTGTTTTTGGGGCTGATCTTTATTCCGATGGCGCTGCCTTTCACCATTCCTATGGTGCTGGTAGCCGATAAGTTTGCTGGTCTTTTGAAGAAAAACCCGAAAGTTACTCGTATTATTGATTGGTTGTTTGCTGGTGTATTCTCGGCCTTTGCCCTGAAAATTCTGACCGCTCAAACCAAATAATAATGAATAAGAAAACGGGGATTTAAACCCCGTTTTTATTGCAAATTCTTTGTCTGATTGTACCGGCATTGCGACCGGCGATCTTCCAATAAATCAATCCGCAAATGGCACCACTGATAATAAGGCCGCCTAATTTAAACAAGCTGTCTTCAAAGGGCATCAGTCGTCCTGAGATAAGATTTTCAAACCAATTATAATAAATGATGGCAATGCCTAGCATTGCTCCGAAAATCATGTAGGTCAGACGGTTTTTAAGGGCAAAAATTTCCGTAATCAGAATAAAAATTGTGCAAGGCACAGCCATGATAAAGGCAGTTAAAACCCAGCCGATCAGCAAAACCGCACCAATGCCATGAATAAATTCAACTGGGTCTTCTATGCCTTCAGGAAACAGAAAACTTTGAGGAGCGGACACAAAAAACAAGCATATGAGGGCAACCAGTGTGATCAAAACATAGCCGGCCAGAATTTTTAAAATTAAAATGCCGGAGGATTGCTTCAAACAGCATTTTCCTCTGCTATCATGGCTTCAAGTTGAAGACGTTCACTCTTGCGCATGATTTCAGATTCGGATTTTAACTGGCCGCAGGCTGCGAAAATATCGCGCCCACGCGGGGTGCGGATTGGAGACGCATAACCAGCCGCATTGACATAATCAGCAAAACGCTCGATCTGCTCCCAATCCGAGCATTGGTAATTGGTGCCAGGCCAAGGGTTGAACGGGATAAGGTTGATCTTTGCAGGAATGCCACGCAGCAGTTTCACCAGTGCTTTGGCATCTTCCAAACTGTCATTCACATCCTTAAGCATTACATATTCAAAGGTAATGCGCTTGGCATTGGAAAGCCCCGGATAATCACGGCAGGCTTTCATCAATTCGGCCAGCGGATATTTCTTATTGATCGGCACCAGCATGTCGCGCAATTCATCACGCACAGCATGAAGCGAAATCGCCAGCATCACGCCAATTTCTTCGCCGGTGCGGTATATTTCAGGCACAACACCGGATGTGGAGAGCGTAATACGGCGCTTGGAAAGCGCCAAGCCATCACCATCAGAGGCAATCAACAGCGCCTTTTTCACTTCTTCAAAATTATAAAGCGGCTCACCCATACCCATCATGACGATATTGGTAACCTTGCGGCCTTCAGCAGGCACAATTGCACCATCTGGTGTGCCTTTTTCAGGGAAATCGCCCAAGCGATCACGCGCCACGAGAAGCTGCGCCAGAATTTCTTCGGCGGTCAGGTTACGCACCATTTTCTGGGTACCGGTATGGCAAAAAGAGCAAGTGAGTGTGCAACCAACCTGCGAGGAGATGCACAAAGTGCCGCGACCTTCTTCAGGAATATAAACGGTTTCAATTTCCACCGGACGACCGGCACCGCGTGGCGGAAAACGGAACAACCATTTGCGGGTTCCGTCATTGGAGATCTGTTCTTCAACCATTTCCGGCCGTTGAATACTGAAATTTTCCGTCAACGTATGACGCAAATCCTTGGAAATATTCAGCATATCATCAAACTCGGATACGCCGCGCACATAGAGCCAATGCCAGAGCTGGGCGATGCGCATTTTTGTCTGACGTGGCGGAACGCCGACATTGACCAATGCTTCTGCCATTTCTTCGCGGGAAAGACCGATCAAAGATGGTTTCAGCGGCCTGTTGGCGCGAATATGCTGCGCCAGACGGTCACGTGTATCATCCTGTGTCAGGTCGAAAGAAATGGACATCGTTTTACAGTTCTTCTGTGTTGGTTCGAATTAAATGTGGGTATGATCAAGGCACATCATATGCCTGTAGCCTCTTCAAAGGCTTTGTTAGGCGCGCTCATAACATGAAAAAGCGCAGCCGTCATCACACATGTTCTATTGCGTCATTTAACAAGCAATTGGGTAACAGGCAATTGGGGCTTTTTTCTATATAGAACAAAAAAGCCGGACTTAAAGCCCGGCTTTGAAAAATCAATCTGAAATCGAAAACTAAAGTTTCAAAAAATCAGATTTCATAGATCAAGAAATTACTTGCAGTTTTGAATGGCGTTCAATGCTGCGGTAATGCCTTTCAGCGAATAGGTGTAGCTTGTGTTGGTACCACGCTGGGATTGCGCTTTTACAACCATATCCGCACCACCGCGCATTGCTGCGATCAGCTGCGGTTCTTCTGCTGCATTTTCCATCCAGCCCGATTTTCCGTTCACAAACATATTGAATGAACGTGAACCGATGGTGACGGTTACTTTAGAATTAGCTTTCAGGTCATAACCAGCCATGAACTGTGGTTCGAAAGACACGTTCTGACCAGGCTTCTGGGTGACCAGAAAGAAATTGTCGCCATGATTAACGGATGATGGCTGCATCTGGGTCGGAACCGACAGCACATAGCAAACCTTGCCGTTACCTGACTTATAGCTATAGGCACCCCAGACGTCGAACTGTTTAATCTGGGTCGGTGTCTGTGCGAGTGCCGAACCCGCCATTGCAATTGTAAACACCGAAGCCGCGACGATCGATTTTCCAAGCATTGTTTTTTACCGGTTCTCTTTCGTTTGCTTCAAAATGGTAGATCGGGATAACCGCCGTTCACACGCCGTCCCGTTCAATTACCCTTAATTTGACTTAATTTAGGTTACTAAACGGTGAAGATTTAGCGAAAATGTCCAAGTTTTTTCGCCTTGTGGAAAATGGTCGTCATCTCGTCTCTGATTGCTCAGACATCAGCCAAAAGAAGGTGGCGAGATTTTGTCATATTCGCGACTACTGATAATAAGTTTGTTTTTGTTTGTGTAAAGGTTGAATTTGAGTAAAATAATCAACTTTGTTTATGCATGTTTGTTTGCTCTGCTGTCGGCTTCCTGCAAAGCAGTTTTGGCCGCTGCACGATGGGCAGGGGTAATATGGGTGCGGATTGCTGCCAGTGCGGCCATGAGCACAGCGATATCATCGGTAAAACCAATGCCTATCAGCATGTCCGGAATAAAATCAAACGGCAGGACAAAATAAGCCAGTGCCGCCATCAGAGTCATGCGGACACGGCGCGGTGTTTGCGGATCCAGTGCGCAAAAATAAGCGGCAACCACTTCATCCATAAACGGAATATGGCGGCCGGCGCGCCGCACGGTTTTCCAAAAGCCGTTTTTCACTTTGTCTTTACGCTGCTGGTAGGTGTTGTCATCACCAGGTTCCAGAATTTCTCCTATTTTCACATCATCCATCAACATCCCTCCGGGACTTTAATAAGCAGAATAGTTCATGTGCGTTTTGGGGCGGCACGAGCCACAATGAGCTATAAATGGGGAGGCTTTCATCTTCGTGCAAGTTATTGAAGGATATTATCCGGTTTTTAACTGCTGCCAAGCCGATCCATAATTTCAGCCATTTGAATATCCAGTTTGGTAATACCGTGGCTGGAATGGGTGGTGAGTGTAACTTCCACTTTATTATAAACATTGGACCACTCCGGATGATGGTCGAGCTTTTCTGCATGCATCGCAATACGGGTCATAAAACCGAATGCGGCATTGAAATTTTGGAAAGTGAACAGGCGTCGTATAGCTTTGCCGCTATTGACCATTTCCCAGTCAGGCAAAGCGATGAGAGCATTGGCAAGTTCTTGTGGGGTCAGAAGTGTGCGTGACATTCACTCATGCTCCGGTTTAGATAGGTATGTTGTTAAATAAACGCATATGGGTGATGGGATTATGCTCAAAAATACGCCGCGTTCCATTCTATTTATCTGTCTTGGCAATATTTGCCGCTCGCCTTTGGCAGAAGGCGTGATGCGCCACGTCTGGGAGAATTCCGGGCGTGACGAGATCATTCATTTCGATTCTGCCGGCACCAATGGTTATCACACCGGCGAAGCACCCGATCCCCGTTCGATTGAAGTGGCAAGGTTGCATGGCATTGATATTGCGGCACAGCGCTGCCGCCAGCTCACCCGCGATGATTTTTATAATTTTGATCTGATTTTGGGTATGGATCAGGTCAATATGGCCACACTTGCGCAAAGAAAACCAGACGACGCCACCGCACATATTGCGCTTTTTACCGATATTTCAGGGATCGGGGATATGGAAATCCCCGATCCTTATTTTGGTGATATGTCTGGTTTTGAAGAGGTTTATCGCATGGTGCTTTCATCTTCAAAAGCGCTTGCCGAGCGCTTTTGAAGTGAAGACGGGCGGTTCAAAGGCCACGTTTCTTCAATAATATAAGGACCGCCGCCGATAGAATCGCGCGATGACATCAGCACAAAGCGCGAGACGGTAAAGGGTTGGGTGGCAAAGTTACCTCGTGATGAAAGATAATGCGCCACATCGCCGTCACGCGGGTTTTTCAACCGTGCAAGGGTGACATGGGGCACAAATTTGCGCGGATCAGCCGGTACGCTTAGGCGCTGGCAGATGCGTTCGATCTCGGCCTGCAGCGCATTCAGTTCCGGTGAAGGGGCAACGCCTGCATAAATACTATGTGGTTTTTTGGAGCCGAAAGCCCCGACACCCGAAAGGGTCAAAGAAAATTGCTGCCGTTCGATACGGTCGAATTCAGATACGATTTCATCAGCAATATGGCCTTCAATATCGCCGATAAAGCGCAATGTCAGGTGATAGTTTTCAACATCAATCCAGCGTGCACCGGGCAAACCGCCGCGTAGCAGCGAGAGGGAAAGTGTAGCATCGCGTGGGATTTCGAGAGCGGTGAAAAGACGTGGCATCTGGCAACTCCCCGAACTGTCGTGCCCTAAACTGTAAAAGCCTTAAACGGCTGTGCTTGGGGCACTTGCGTGAAGCTGCTGTAATTTTTCAGCAGTTTCAGGCATTTGAGTGCTTAATTTCTGCTTTTCATCGCCTGCTCAATGCAAGGCGATATGTCAGCCAAACATTGAAAGTGCTTTGGGGCAAGTCAATTTAACTGTTTGAACCAATGTTTTATTGGGCTTTCCCCTGATTTTGCAGCTCTGTGATGGTTTTTTGAATAAAGGGGGAGAAGTTTGCAACCATCACAGCCACGCCTTCTGCATTCGGATGCATACCGTCTTCGAGCTGCAAAGATTGATTGGTCATCACGCCTTCAAGAAAGAACGGATAAAGCGGCACTTGATATTTATCGGCAAGCTTTTGATAAATCGGATTGAACTGCGCCGCGTAATCCGCGCCCATATTCGGTGGTGCTATCATACCAGCCAAAACAGCTGGAATTTTGCGTGCCTGCAAACGCTCCAGCATTTGATCGAGGTTTTGCGCGGTAATTTCCGGCGCAATGCCGCGTAAAGCATCATTGGCGCCAAGTTCTAAAATCACCAGATCGGCATCATCAGGCACCGACCAATTGAGGCGTTCCAAGCCGCCGGTGGTGGTGTCTCCTGAAACACCGGCATTTTCGACTGAAACATCAAACCCGTTTTTAAGAAGTGCATCTTCCAGCTGCTGGGGAAAAGCATCACCTGCCGGCAGCAGATAGCCAGCCATCAGGCTGTCGCCGAAGCCGATAATTTTAAATGATGATAGTTGGTCTTCGGGCAAAACCTCTTCCAGTCCTGATGATTCTTCCATATCCGGCTCCGGATTTTGCACCGTTCCTTGCGCACGGGCGGCAAGTGCAAACAGCCCCATAATGGCGATGATGAGGATAATGTGAAGAAAAGCTGCAAGAGGTTTGAAACGCATTCAGAAAAACCCATATTGCCGGAGTATGCAAATGTGGGAGGCCAGCATTTGCAATTTTAAAGCGGCGAGAACCGCTTTGCTTGTTTAAGTTAGATCATACTTGGGTAAAACAATCTGCATCACCAATGATAATACTCGGTTTCATCGTAAATATTTTGTTATTGCTCATAACTAGACCAAGCCACAACTAGACCAAGATTGCGTGAAATATGAGGCAAGATCATGGATAAGGGAAGAAAAATACGTGTCACATCAAACTGTTGAACAGGCAATCGTGCTCGACAATATTGAGCTAACTTTAGGACACGGAGTTTCTTCCGTTCATGTATTGAAAGGCATTAGCCTGTCATTGCAACAAGGGCATTCTTTCGGCATCGTCGGGCCTTCGGGCTCCGGTAAATCAACGCTTTTGATGGTGCTGGCTGGTTTGGAAAAAGTTGATAGCGGCCGTGTCACCATTCATGGCGAGCGCCTTGATTTGATGAATGAAGATCAGGCAGCTGCATTCCGCGGTCAGAATATCGGTATTGTTTTTCAATCTTTTCATCTGATTCCCAACATGACAGCACTCGAAAATGTGGCGGTGCCGCTGGAACTGGCTGGGCGCAAAGATGCTTTTGAGGTGGCTGAAAAAGAATTGCGCGCTGTTGGCCTTGGAGAACGCCTTAATCATTACCCTTCCCAATTATCGGGTGGCGAACAGCAGCGTGTGGCCATTGCCCGCGCACTTGCGCCATCGCCGAAAATTCTGATCGCCGATGAGCCAACCGGTAATCTGGACACGGTCACAGGCCAGCAAATTACTGATCTCCTTTTTACCAAGCAGCGTGAAACTGGCTTGACGATGGTGCTTGTCACCCATGATCCTTCACTGGCGGCGCGTTGTGATCTGGAAATTCCGGTACGGTCCGGCTTGATCGAAAGCGAAAAGATGAACGCCTCAAGGCAGGCGGTATCTGCATGAGCGTGATTAAATCTGTGGCGCTGGCGCTACGCTATGCTCTGCGTGAAATGCGCGGTGGTTTGAGCGGTTTTTATGTGTTCATTGCCTGTATTGCCTTAGGCGTGGCTGCAATCGGCGGCGTTAATTCGGTGGCGCAATCGGTGGGCGATGGCATTGCTGCACAAGGGCGCAGCATCCTGGCGGGCGACATGAGCTTTGCGTTGCAGCAGCGCCAGGTCACGCAAGCAGAAAAACAATTTTTAGACAAGCAAGGTCAATTATCCGAAAGCGCCACCATGCGCTCGATGGCCAGAAAAGCCGATGGCAGTGACCAGTCCTTGGTTGAAGTTAAGGCTGTCGATCAGAGCTATCCGCTTTATGGTGATTTAAAAACCACGCCTGATCTCGCGCAAGATGCGCGTTTTGCGCCACAGAATGGTATCTATGGAGCGTTGGTTTCGCAGCTTTTTCTTGACCGGATGGGCATGAATATCGGCGACGATATTCTACTCGGCACTGCACGTTTTCAATTGCGGGCTGTGATCGACGAAGAGCCGGATTTATTATCGGACGGCTTTAGTTTTGCGCCCCGTTTTATGATATCGCTCGATGCTTTATCCGGTGCCGGTCTTATTCAACCCGGAAGTTTGGTCACTCATATTTATAAGATCGCATTGCCTGATGATGCAGGCGATAGTGCGTTGACGCAAATTCGCGACGACGCCGCTAAAGACTTTCCCGATGCAGGCTGGAATATCCGCAGCCGCAACAATGCGGCACCATCTTTAACGGCGAATATTGAACGTTTCTCGCAGTTTTTAACTCTTGTTGGTTTAACAGCACTGATCGTTGGTGGTGTTGGCGTGGCCAATGCGGTGCGTGCTTATCTTGACAGCAAACGTGCCGTGATTGCGATGTTTAAATCACTGGGGGCGCCTGCGCGTTTTGCAGTTCTTGTCTATCTCATCCAGATCACACTGATTGCTTTGATCGGTATTGTGATTGGCTTAGGACTTGCAATGCTTATTCCTTTTGCCGCAATGGCGGCATTGGATGGCTATCTGCCAGTGACAGGTATGAGCGGTGTTTATCCTTGGTCGCTGTTTTTGGCCGCTGTTTTTGGCCTCATCACAGTTTGGGCTTTTGCCAGCATCCCGCTGGGGCGGGCACGCTCTGTCGCACCAACAGAATTGCTGCGCGAAAACGGTGTGGCACATCATGGCCGCGCGCCTTGGATTTATTTTATCCTTGCTTTTGCTTTGATGGCACTGTTGGCCGGATTGGCGCTTTACGTGGCTTATGACCGGCGCATTGCAGTGGTGTTTATCACAGCAACGATTGCAGCCTTTATCATTTTGCGGCTGGTGGCACACCTCATTCAATATATCGCTAGAAAAGCACCTCGCACCCGCTCCACAGCATTACGTTTGGCTATCGGCAATATTTACCGGCCGAATGCACTGACCTCTTCGGTCGTTTTATCGCTTGGTTTGGGGCTGACATTAATGGTGGCTTTGGCGCTGGTGGATGGCAATTTGCGTCAGCAAGTGGCCTCCAATATTCCAGCGCAAGCACCTGATTTTTTCTTCGTTGATATACAAAATGCGGAAATCGATGGCTTCCAGAAATTGGTCGGCGGCATTGCTCCTAACGGTAAACTCACTGCCGCACCCATGTTGCGCGGTCGTGTGATTGAGCTCAATGGCACCAATGTGCGAAAAATGGATATTCCGGCAGCAGGCGGATGGGTGCTGCGCGGCGATCGCGGCATCACTTTTTCTGCAAATATGCCTGATAATGCGACGCTCAATGAAGGGGAGTGGTGGCCAACCGACTATAGCGGCGAACCGCTCGTCTCTTTCGCCGCTCAAGAAGCGCAGGATTTGGGCTTGAAAATCGGCGATACGATTACGGTTAATGTGCTGGGGCGCAATATTACCGCTAAAATTGCCAATGTCCGGCAGGTGCAATGGGAAACATTGGCGATGAATTTTGTCATGGTGTTTTCGCCTAATACCTTTGCCGGTGCGCCGGTGACATGGCTTTCGACCCTCACTTTGGATAATGGCGATAAAAATCTGACCGCCGATGTGTTGCGACAGGTGACTCAAACCTATCCGACCATTACATCCGTTGGTGTCAAAGATGCGGTGGAAGTAGCCAACACATTGATATCACAGCTTTCCACAGCCATTCGTGCAGCCGCTTCGATTGCGTTGGCGGCATCTGTTCTGGTGTTGGGCGGGGCATTGGCTGCGGGCAATCGGGCGCGGATTTATGATGCTGTGGTGTTAAAAACTTTGGGCGCTACGCGTGGCACGCTGATTAAAGCCTATGTGCTCGAATATATGCTGCTGGGACTGGCAACAGCTGTTTTTGCACTTTTTGCCGGCGGTTTGGCTGGCTGGTATGTGATTGCGCAAATCATGCGGCTGAAAGCAGAATTCTTACCCGATGTAGCAGGTATGACCGTTTTCATCGCATTGATTTTGACGATAGGATTCGGGCTTGCCGGAACATGGCGGGTGCTTGGACAAAAGCCGGCCAGTATATTGCGGGAGTTATAACAGGAGCAATTTTATCGGATTTTATGTTAAGGTACTGGTCGATATATAAAAAAACGACCCGAATCGTGGCGGAATCGCTGGTTTTTTTAAACATTGTCTTGTGTCGGGGCTTGATAATCACCATAATATGTTCAGGCATGCTGGGGTCCCGCCAGCGGCGCCTGGAGTGTTTTGGTGGTCACGTATGTTTCGTGAATGCTGAGCGCACCGACACCGGACGGGACAACGCAAAAGGATTTTAAGTCATGGCTGACTATCGCAACATTCAGGCGCGTGGTCCGGTTGGAGCCCGCGCAGAAGCAGGCATCGATCAGGGCCTGCGCAGTTACATGCTCGGCGTCTATAATATGATGGCTATTGGTTTGGCTGTCACAGGTATTGCGGCTTTCGCAATGGCTGCATTGGCAACCACCACAGATGCATCATTGGCCGTCGCGCAGATGAGCAACGGTAAAATGCTCACCTCATTTGGCGCAACTCTTTACACCTCGCCATTGCGCTGGGTTGTAATGCTTGCACCATTGGCTGCAGTCTTCTTCCTGAGCTTCCGCATTGAACGTCTTTCAGTTGCAACAGCAAATGCTGTGTTCTGGGGCTATGCGGCGCTGGTAGGTATTTCGCTTTCATCGGTTTTCCTGGTCTTCACCGGCGAAAGCATCGTTCGTACATTCTTCGTAACGGCTGCTTCATTCGGCGCGCTGTCGCTTTATGGTTACACCACCAAGCGTGACCTGTCGGCGATGGGCTCGTTCCTGATGATGGGTCTCTTCGGCCTGATCATTGCATCTGTTGTTAATATTTTCCTCGGCTCTACCGCGTTGCAGTTTGCAATCTCGGTTATCGGCGTATTGATCTTTGCTGGTTTGACCGCTTATGACACCCAGTCGATCAAGGAAATGTATTACGAAGGTGATGGTTCCGAAACGCAGGGTCGTAAAGTTGTTATGGGCGCGCTGCGTCTGTATCTCGACTTCATCAATATGTTCATGTTCCTGCTTCAGTTCATGGGCAACCGGGACTAATCACTGAATGTGAATGAATTGAAAAAGGCGGCT
The DNA here is from genome assembly GCF_044987585.2 of Paenochrobactrum sp. BZR 201-1. Taxonomy (NCBI): domain Bacteria; kingdom Pseudomonadati; phylum Pseudomonadota; class Alphaproteobacteria; order Hyphomicrobiales; family Brucellaceae; genus Paenochrobactrum; species Paenochrobactrum sp. BZR 201-1. Next base: position 72,644 of record NZ_JBJDRZ020000004.1, read on the forward strand.
GAATGGCCGCCTTTTTTATTGGTTTTTTTTAAAAAACCCCCTCTTTTTTAATTAGGTCTTGTGCCTTTTATTTAAACTATGCAATAGCACTCATGATTATGTCTCCGCCTGCTTTTATGCAGCTACGCGTTCCCGACATGTGATGCCGGGAGGATACAGGAATAAATCATGGTTAGTCTTCGCAAGTTTCAGTTTTCGGATTTCGCCGATGTCTATGCTATTTATTCAGATGCAGTAGAAAAAGGCACTGGTAGCTATGAAACCGAGCCGCCGACGATGACGGATATGCGCGGCCGACTGACCATGCTGATTGCACAAGGCTTTCCGCTGATTGTGGCGGTGGAAGGCGATCAGGTGCTGGGCTATGCCTATGGCAGCTATTTCCGCACGCGGCCTGCTTATCGCTGGATGGTGGAAGATTCAATTTACATTGCTGAAGAGGCGCGCGGGCAGGGCATTGGCAAATTGCTTTTAAGCGAGTTGATCAAGCAATGCACTGCTTTGGGTTTCCGCCAGATGGTGTCGGTGATTGGTGATGCCGAGGGCAATTTCGGCTCGGTACGTTTGCATGAAAGTTTGGGCTTTATCGAGTGTGGCCGCATTAAAGGTTCCGGCTTCAAACATGAACGTTGGCTTGATACTTTGCTGATGCAGTTTGAACTGAATGAAGGTGATAAAGTGCCAGCAAACAAGCCGCCTTTTGCCTGATTTTTTAAGTATTCTAGAGCGTATCGCACTTAATCGTATCCACCGTGCTCGCTCTAGCGTTTTGTTTTTACGCATGTCTTTATCCTAAAACCGGTGCCCACTTTTGGGAGACATGCTTTAGATGCAACACCAATAGCGACCTGTCGCTTTTGATAAAAAGCCGACAGCGTCGTGATAAGTGGTGGCAGTACATGGTGCCGCCACACGCGCGGAGTGAGCTCCACGCGTTTATTTATGCTTACTAACACAGCGTTTCTGCGCCGGTTAGAGCCGCTCATCGTCAAGCACAGCATAGTGCAAAGATGTCGCTTCACCTCCTTCGGTTTAAGATAAGGGTATTGCAAAAGCGCTTCACGCAAAACGCAGCATGCATTTACGAGCGATTATTTTTTCGTGTGCAGAGACGGCCGCAATGCGTTCTCATTGAAAGCGCACATATATCTCTGCTCATAAAGTGCATTGCTGCTGTGGTGCTCTAACCCGCCAGTTTTGCGAGTATGATGTAATAAATAAGCATGCCTGCTCTTGAGATTGACATTATATAGCTCCGTCATTTGAAAAAAACTTTTTAATAAAAAACAAATTTTTACGCTTAATTGGACTTCGGTCTGAATGATTATGTGCCTCTATATATAGCTTTATTTGGCGCTGTTTGGAATCCCGTTGCTTTACTTGATCTGCTGATTGCATCAGAAAACGCTGACATAATTTTCAATGAAATTAAGCTTAGTTCAGGAAGTGCTTAATAATGTGATCTGTGCGTGGTGAGAGGCTCTCTGATTCGCTTTTGCGCGGCATAAAAAATGCCGCCGGATCGCTCCAGCGGCATTTGTGATTTTATATCCGGCTTACAGATTAAGAAGCCAGATCACGTAAGACCGTCTGCAAAATGCCGCCGTTCTTCATGTAGTCGATTTCATCAAGTGTATCAATACGGCAGATCAGTGGAACCTGCTTCACGCTGCCATCAGCAAAGGTGATGGTGGAGTTGATAACCTGACGCGGACGTACATTTTCCAGACCTTCAATGGTGACCATTTCGTCACCTTTGATGCCGAGGGACTGCCAGCTGGTGCCGTCTTCAAACACGAATGGTACGATACCCATACCAACGAGGTTGGAGCGGTGAATACGTTCAAAAGACTGCGCAATCACGGCTTTGACGCCGAGCAGATTGGTGCCCTTTGCAGCCCAGTCACGCGATGATCCGTTACCATATTCCACACCGGCAAACACAACCAATGGAACGCCTTCATCTTTATACTGCATTGCTGCATCATAAATTGAAGTTTCTTCCTTGGATGGGTAGTGGATGGTGTAACCGCCTTCACGGCCGTTTTCACCCAGCATGTGGTTGCGGATACGGATATTGGCAAATGTACCGCGCATCATCACTTCGTGATTACCACGACGTGTACCGTACTGGTTGAAGTCTGCAACAGCCACGCCGTTATCGAGCAGATATTTACCGGCAGGCGACTGTGCCTTGATCGAACCGGCAGGGGAGATGTGGTCGGTGGTGATCTTGTCGCCGAAGAGACCGAGAACACGTGCGCCCTTAACATCATTGATCTTGCCGGCAGATTTGCCCATGCCGACAAAATATGGCGGGTTCTGCACATAAGTGGACTTGTCATCCCAGGCATAGGTCTGGCCATCCGGCACCTGAACGGCCTGCCAGTTTTCGTCGCCTTTAAATACGTCCGCATATTTTTCAGAGAAGATTTTGCGGGTTACGTTCTTGGCGATGAATTCCTGAATCTCGGCCGATGAAGGCCAGATATCACGAAGATAAACCGGATTGCCGTTCTGGTCTTCGCCCAAAGGCTCAGATGTGAGGTCTTTGGTGACAGTACCGGCCAGCGCGTGGGCCACAACCAATGGCGGGGAAGCCAGATAGTTTGCCTGTACGTCCGGTGATACGCGACCTTCAAAGTTACGGTTACCGGAGAGAACAGCCGCCGCAATCAGACCCTTTTCATTGATGGTCTTGGAAATGGCAGCAGGCAGTGGACCGGAGTTACCGATACAGGTGGTGCAACCAAAGCCGACAAGGTTGAAGCCCAATGCGTCGAGGTCTTTTTGCAGGCCGGCGCTTTCGAGATAGGCTGCAACAACCTGAGAACCCGGAGCCAGCGAGGTTTTAACCCAAGGCTTGGTTTTCAAGCCTTTGGCGACTGCATTGCGTGCGAGAAGACCGGCAGCAATAAGAACACTTGGGTTGGATGTGTTGGTGCAGGAGGTAATTGCAGCAATAGCAACATCACCATGACCGAGATCATAATCTTCACCTTCTACAGCGTAGCGTGCATCCTGACCGGTTGTTTTTTTGTATTCTGTTTCCAGTGCCGTGGCAAAGCCGGAGGCAATACCTTCAAGCGGAATACGGCCTTCAGGGCGTTTTGGTCCAGCCATAGAAGGCACAACATCGCTCATGTCCAGCTCGAGAATGTCGGTGAATACAGGATCTTCCGAACCTGCTTCACGCCACATGCCTTGTGCGCGCGAATAAGCTTCAACCAGTGCCATACGTTCTTCTGTACGGCCGGTGGTATTCATATAGTTGAGGGTTTCTTTGTCCACTGGGAAGAAACCACAGGTCGCACCATATTCAGGGCCCATATTGGCAATGGTGGCGCGATCGGCGAGGGTCATATTGTCGAGACCAGGGCCGAAGAATTCAACGAACTTACCGACAACGCCTTTTTTACGCAGCATCTGCGTAACGGTCAGCACCAAGTCAGTTGCGGTGACGCCTTCTTTAACCTTACCGGTCAGCTTGAAGCCGATAACTTCCGGCAACAGCATGGAAACAGGCTGGCCGAGCATGGCAGCTTCAGCTTCAATACCGCCAACACCCCAGCCCAGCACGCCGAGGCCATTGACCATGGTGGTGTGACTGTCGGTACCAACGCATGTATCAGGATAAGCAACGGTGACGCCGTCTTCTTCTTTGGTCCATACGGTCTGCGCCAGATATTCAAGGTTGACCTGATGGCAGATACCGGTGCCAGGAGGCACAACGCGGAAGTTCTGGAATGCCTGCTGACCCCATTTGAGGAAGCGGTAGCGTTCGCCGTTGCGTTCATATTCCAGATCAACGTTGCGTTTGAAAGCGTTTGCATTGCCGAATTCGTCAACGATGACGGAGTGGTCAATTACGAGGTCAACCGGCACGAGCGGGTTGATTTTTTCAGGGTCGCCGCCGAGCGAAACCATTGCATCGCGCATTGCAGCCAGATCAACAACGGCCGGAACGCCGGTAAAATCCTGCATCAAAACGCGGGCTGGACGATATGCAATTTCGGCACCTGCGGTACCGCGGTCGGTCAGCCATTTGGCAACATTTTCAATGTCTGTTTTTTTGACAGAGCGGCCGTCTTCAAAACGAAGGAGGTTTTCAAGCAAGACTTTCATGGAGAAAGGCAGCTTGGAAATTCCAGTCAGTCCGTTCTTTTCAGCTTCGGTCAGGCTGTAATAGACATAGTCCTTGCCCCCTGCTTGCAAGGTTTTGCGGCATTTAAAACTGTCGATTTGCGACACGATGTTCGTCCTTCATGCTACTGGCCGGAAAACCAGGACGAACGCCAAGGCTTGCGTTTCAAGGACGCTGCTCAAGGTGCGGGTGCAGTCATTTCCGCTGTCCGTCCCGACCTGTGCTGTTTTAGCATCAAGCTTTTGAGATCGGCCAAAATTCGTTTCCACACCGACCGCTGGCATGGTAGCTGCTATATAGAGAGTTTTTTAAAACGATTCTAGATAGATATTGAGAATATTGGCTGGTTGCGGCGAAATGTTGCGATGCACTATATTTAATCGGTTTGTAATCGCAGATGCAGGGTTTTCGGAGGTGAAATGCGGGTTGTTGTGACGGATTTAGCCGCAGAACGCGGCGGTCAGCATGTTTTTAGCGGCCTATTTTTCAGTCTGGAGCAAGGTAACGCTTTGGTGATTACCGGCGAAAACGGTTCCGGCAAATCCACATTGCTGCGAATCATTTGTGGTCTGCTGGAGCCGGTACATGGCTTTATCCGCTTGGAAAGCAGCGACGGGTTGTTGGATCTACAATCCTCATTGCATTATCTCGGCCATCAAAATGCGATGAAGCCTAGCCTGACAGTGCGTGAGAATTTGCAATATTGGCGCACATTCAATGGTAATCCACATATTGAAATTGACGATGCACTGGAGCAGGTTGGTCTGATCGGCATTGATCATTTGCCGTTTGGATATTTGTCGACAGGGCAAAAGCGCCGTGTTTCCATTGCCAAGCTTTTGGTCAGCTATCGCCCGATCTGGGTGGTAGATGAACCAACCGCCGGCCTTGACGAGGCTTCGGAAAAACGCTTTGCCAATTTGATGAGAACACATCTGGCTGAGGGCGGCATGATTATTGCCGCAACCCATATTCCTCTTGGCCTTGAAGGTGCACAAAGAATTGATCTTGGTGCTTATCAAACGGAAAGCGCGGATTAATGCTCGCACTCTTTATCCGTGATATTCGCTTGAGCCTGCGCGCAGGCGGCGGGGCTTTGATCGGAATTCTATTTTTTCTGGCTGTCATTGCGGTGATGCCTTTTGGCGTCGGCCCTGATCTTAATCTGCTGGCGCGCATCGGCCCTGCCATGTTGTGGATCGGTGCATTGCTTGCGGTTTTGCTCGGACTTGACCGCTTGTTTCAGGTGGATCGGGAGGATGGCTCGATTGATCTGATGATCATGGCATCCAATACCCATATGCTGCCGCTGATTGTGTTTACCAAAAGTCTGGCACATTGGACAGGCAGTGTGTTGCCGCTGGTGGTGGCAAGTCCACTGCTTGGGCTTTTTATGAATATGGATGAAATATCAATCGGTGCAACGGCTTTGACCTTGCTGGTCGGTACGCCGGCGATCACCTTTGTCGGCGCAGTTGGTGCGGCCTTGGCAGTGGCACTTCCGCGCGGGGGGCTACTTGTATCGGTGATTGTGTTGCCTTTAACTATCCCTGTGCTTATTTTCGGAGTTTCAGCTTCTTATGGCGCAACGGTTGAAGGCTCACCATTTCTGGCACCTTTCCTGATCCTGATCGCAATTACGCTATTTTTTGCTGTCATCGGCCCTATAGCGGCAGCGTCCGCGCTCAAAAATGCAACTGATTAATGAAATATACCGGATAAATTGAAGGTGTCTGACTAAAAAGCGACAGGCTGCGGCGAAAATGGTGATTTTCGTGTGCCCGACAGCAGTATACTGCACGTATATGAGCAACGGAGCATGTAACAAACACCTAAGGCGGTCAGTATGGCGCATTTGCATGCAGGTGTTGAAAGTTTGACCGGCGAGGCTATGTAGGTTTAATGAGCAATAAATTCTTTCTTTCCCGCTGGATTGATCTGGCTAATCCGACACGGTTTTTGTGGCTGGCGGGCTTATTGCTGCCTTGGATGGCTGTCATTTCTGCTGTGTTGCTGATTGTCGGCCTTTACATGGTCTACTTTTCACCTGAAGATTATCAGCAGGGTATTACCGTTTGGATTATGTATATCCACGTGCCTTTCGCATGGCTCTCGATGATGTGTTATACTGTGATGGCGATGTCGGCGCTGGGCACACTTGTGTGGCGTCATCCGCTGGCTGATGTATCTGCCCGTGCAGCCGCTCCGATTGGTGCGGCATTCACAGCGCTTGCGCTTTTGACCGGCTCCTTATGGGGCAAGCCGATGTGGGGCACTTGGTGGGTGTGGGATGCACGCCTGACCTCTGTATTTGTGCTGTTTTTGATGTATCTCGGCGTGATTGCTTTAAGCCGCGCCATTGATGATCCGTCAAAATCAGCGCGTGCTGCGGCTGTGCTCATTCTGATCGGCTTTATCAATATTCCGATTATCAAATTCTCGGTTGATTGGTGGAATACGCTCCATCAGCCGGCATCAGTCATCCGCATGGGCGGCTCGACCATTGATCCGTCGATGCTTTATCCTTTGCTGGTGATGGCTGCCGGTTTTACCATGTTGTTTTTCACGCTGCATTTGATGGCGATGCGTAATGAAATCTGGCGCCGCCGTGTGGCTGCCATGCGCAAAATGGCGGCACGTCATGCCGATGCAAGACCTGCAAGATCGCCAGCTGCGCCACAAGTCGCAGATGTGTGAAAAGGAGACATAAAACAATGACTCATATCACTTATGTTGTTGCATCTTATGTGATCTCCGCTTTGGTTCTGACCGGCATGATTACATGGATTTTGTTGGATCAGCGCGCACAACGCAGTGAATTGCAGCGTCTGGAAGCGCAAGGTGTGCGCCGCCGTTCGCGTCGCACGCAAGAAAATGGCGCAGGAAATAGCAATGACTGAGCAGAAACAGCCTGAAACGCAAGCGCAGTCTGTCAGCTCCAAGCGCGTCATTATGGCTTTGTTGCCACTGATCATCTTTGCAAGTCTGGCGGGCGTGTTTGCCTATCAATTATTGTCCGGCAAAGATGCGTCCACCATTCCGTCTGCTTTGATCGGGAAACAGGCACCGGACACCGAACTGCCGCCTTTGGAAGGTCTGACACGCGATGGTGTGCAACTGGCAGGCATAACCAGTGCCGATTTCAAAGGTCAGCTGACATTACTCAATGTTTGGGCATCATGGTGTGCACCATGCCGTCAGGAGCATCCGGTGTTCATGGAGCTGGCTAAAGACAAGCGCATCAAGATCGTCGGATTGAACTATAAAGACCAGCCGGAAAATGCCCGCCGCTTTTTGGGTGATCTGGGCAACCCTTATGTGGCTGTCGGAACAGATCAGGCCGGACGTTCAACCATTAACTGGGGCGTTTATGGCGTTCCGGAAACATTTCTGATCGGTCCTGATGGCGCTATTCTCTATAAGCATGTCGGGCCGGTGACGCCAAAAGCAGTGGTGGAAGAAATCCTGCCATTGGTTGATAAATACGCAGCCTCTTAAAATTTTTTATTTTTACTTATAAAAAAAGCGCAGTGCCAAAACGGACTGCGCTTTTTTTGATTATATCGGCTTGTTGTTATTCAGGAACAACACGCACAGCACCTTTAGCGGCACTTGTGGTCATGGCAGCATAGGCACGCAGCGCCGCACTGACTTTACGTTTGCGTTGCTCAACCGGTTTCCAGCCTTTTGCTTCCATCGCTGCGCGACGTTCTGCCAAAATGGCATCGGCCACATCCAGATGGATGATACGGTTTGGAATGTCGATATTGATGATATCGCCTTCTTCCACCAGACCAATGGTGCCGCCTTCAGCCGCTTCCGGTGAAACGTGACCGATAGAAAGACCGGAAGAACCACCTGAGAAGCGACCGTCAGTAACGAGCGCACAAGCCTTGCCCAGACCTTTCGACTTCAGATAGCTGGTTGGATAGAGCATTTCCTGCATACCCGGACCACCACGCGGGCCTTCATAACGGATGAGGACGATGTCGCCTTCTTTGATCTTGCCATTGAGAATGCCAAGAACTGCACTGTCCTGACTTTCAAAAATGCGGGCAGGGCCGGAGAAAGTCAAAATGCTGTCGTCAACACCGGCAGTTTTAACAATGCAACCGTCTTCTGCCAAGTTACCGTAAAGCACAGCCAAGCCACCATCTTGTGAGAAGGCGTGGGCTTTGTTGCGGATCACGCCCTTGTCGCGGTCGCTGTCAACGCTGTCAAAGCGGCGTGACTGGCTGAAGGCCACCTGTGTCGGTACGCCGCCTGGTGCTGCACGGAAGAAATCATGCACGCTTTCGTCATTGGTGCGTTTGATGTCCCATTTATCAAGCGCATCTTTCAAAGATTTGGCGTGAACGGAACCAACCGATGTATCGAGAAGACCGGCGCGATCCAATTCGCCCAAAATGCCCATGATGCCACCGGCGCGATGCACGTCTTCCATGTGGACATCAGGCACAGCAGGCGCAACTTTACACAAGACCGGCACATGGCGCGAAAGCTGGTCAATATGGCTCATATTGAAATCAAGCTCTGCTTCGTGCGCGGCTGCCAGCAAGTGCAGGACGGTGTTGGTCGAGCCACCCATCGCCACATCAAGGGTCATGGCGTTTTTGAAGGCTTCAAAATTGGCAATCTGGCGCGGCAGAACGGAATGGTCATCCTGTTCATAATAGCGGCGTGCCAGATCAACCACGAGACGGCCAGCTTCAAGAAACAGACGTTCACGGTCAGCGTGTGTTGCAAGCGTGGAGCCATTGCCCGGCAGCGAGAGGCCAAGTGCTTCAGTCAGGCAGTTCATCGAGTTAGCGGTAAACATGCCGGAGCAGGAGCCGCAGGTCGGGCAAGCGGAACGCTCGATAGTGGCAACTTGTTCGTCGGTGTAACTGTCGTCAGCCGCGGCCACCATGGCGTCAACCAGATCGAGGCTTTTTTCGATGTCATCCCAGACAACTTTACCCGCTTCCATCGGACCGCCGGAAACGAAAACAACAGGGATATTGAGGCGCAAGGAGGCCATCAGCATGCCAGGGGTGATCTTGTCACAATTGGAAATGCACACCATTGCATCGGCGCAATGGGCATTGACCATATATTCAACCGAGTCCGCGATGATTTCACGTGATGGCAGCGAATAAAGCATGCCGTCGTGCCCCATGGCGATACCGTCATCAACCGCAATGGTGTTGAATTCTTTAGCCACACCACCGGCGCGTTCAATCTCGCGTGCCACGAGCTGTCCCATATCTTTCAAATGGACGTGACCGGGCACGAACTGGGTAAAGGAGTTGACCACTGCGATAATTGGCTTGCCGAAATCCTCATCTTTCATGCCGGTGGCGCGCCAAAGGCCGCGAGCACCAGCCATATTACGGCCGTGGGTGGTAGTGCGCGAACGATAAGGAGGCATTCTAAGTCCTTCACGAATTCAAGTTAAATTGTCATATTATTTCAAAAATAATGTGACATTGGTTATAATATAAGGTGCTTATTGCAATTCTTCACCCCCGACTGCAAGAGCACGGGGTAAAAAGAATGCAATAATCTTGTTATTTTTATTACAGAACCGCCCGCAAGGGGCAAAGGACAAATTGCCCCAGCGAGAGGTTCGTTAATGTTCACAATCATGACTAAATGAAGCAAGTTTAGTATGGGGTGCTTCATTTGGCCTTAAAACGGACATGTCCGAAAAAGGCTCTGGTGTGACCAGATGTTTAAACTAAAATTGCAGTCATTCCAGAAGTGGTCATGCTGTGCATGCAACTTTCTGATCCGGTGGTGTGACCAAGGATAAGTCAATGCATAGGAAGGATGCGGGCTTATGCGGTCATCGGAAGAGAAAGATGTCGCGCTTCAAATATGCGCTGACTAAATATTGTTACCATATAAAATTTAAAATTTAAAGTGGTCTGACACATCTCAGCAGCGACACTCACTTTAAAGCTTTGTGTAGTATGTTCAACTGGCCTTTTGGCGCCAGGAATTTAAAAAGCATTCATCAAAGCGCGAGTCAAAACGGCATGTGGCATTGGTTTTTGAAAGAAAGAAAGGCTTGGATGCCGCTTGGTCATTTCTTTTGGCAGGCTGGCACTGCTATAAATGATGACAAAGATACCGTGGGCAAGAAGTCTTTCCAGTACCGGCGTAACATTGCCGTCACTTAAATTCATGTCTAATATCGCCGCATGGATAGTGTGGTGTTCAATAATATCCAGCGCATGTTGCACCGAACTGCAAGGCCCCAAGACTGTGCCATGCGCCTCTTCCACAGTTGCCGCAACATCCATGGCGGTTATCAACTCATCTTCAACAATAAGAATGTTCAAGTCCTGAAGCGTAACTGGCATATTTAGCCTGCCTGATTGAAAACCGGTTAATCCTTTTCCGACGTAGGCTGTATAATATGCCTTTAAAAGCATTTAACGACTGTCAATTTGTGCATTTAAAGGCAGTTTAGGTGTATTTTTTATTAAGATGCAATAATATTACAATATAATAATATTATGAACAAGTTATTTAAAAAGCGGTAAATGTCAGTGTTGTCAAAGATCTGACAATATCCGGAATATTGAGCACATTATCATTGATAAACTTACCTATATCATCTTCTTCTTTGATGTAGATTTTGATCAGCAGGTCGAACTCGCCGCTGGTAGAATAAAGCTCGGAAGCTATTTCACGGCGAAACAGTTCTTCTGCAACCTGATAGGTCTTGCCTGGGGTGCATTGCAGTTGTAAAAAAACGGGTTTCATATTGGGGCTCCGTTCGTTGGCGGTTGAGAGGTAATCCCATCTTTTACTGTAAAGTCATCGGATTACAATGTTATTTCAGCCTTTATTGATGTTGCTTGTTATCGTTAAAAGATTAGTTTATACATAGCCCGCTCGATTATGACTATCTGGAAGAGATCGGGAAACCCGACGCCGACGGAGCAACCACCCCGGAAACTCTCAGGCAAAAGGACCAATTAGTTAAAGAGCATCTGGAGAGCGGCTGAAGGTTTCGAGGGTTGAAAACCGCTAAGCCCACCGAAGGAGAAAGTCTTTTCGCCTTGTTGTCAAATCAGGGCAGAAACGCTGAGCACGGATGAATTAACATCCGGCCACGTGGAAAGGCCAAACTCTCAGGTTCCATGACAGATGGGGTTTCATGTCTTCTGGCTTTTACAGGTTCAGAGGATCGGGTGGAACATCTGTTTGTGGGATTAACATGTCACATATCGCAATTATTGGCGCCGGTATTACCGGTATTACGACGGCTTATGCACTTTTGAAACAAGGGCATGAGGTGACGGTTTTTGATCGTAACCGTTATGCCGCCATGGAAACATCTTTTGCCAATGGCGGTCAGCTTTCTGCATCCAATGCGGAAGTTTGGAACAATTGGGGCACAGTTCTTAAAGGTATCAAATGGATTTTGCGCAAAGATGCGCCTTTATTGATGAGCCCTAAACCTTCATGGCATAAATATTCATGGTTGACGGAATTTATGCTCAATATTCCGAAATATCAGAGCAATACCGTTGCAACGGCGAAGCTTGCAATTGAAGCGCGTCAGCATCTTTACCGTATCGCCGAAGAAGAAAACATCAATTTTGATCTGGAAAAACGCGGTATCCTCCATGTTTACCGGAACGAAGCAGGTTATCGCCATGCGGAAAAGGTCAATCAATTGCTGACTCAGGCCGGCCTTGATCGCAGAGCGGTCTCTCCGGAAGAAGCAAAGCAAATCGAACCGGCACTGACTGGCTCTTTATATGGCGGCTTTTTCACTCCGTCCGATGCGACCGGTGATATTCATAAATTTACGCGCGGCCTTGCAGATGCGGCAATGCGCAAAGGTCTGAAATTTATTGGTGATGCCGATGTTGAGAACCTGTCTCATACCGGCAATGGTATTGAAATCAGCTGGCGCAGCAATTCCTGCCCTGAAAAATCTGATCTGCAAAAAGCCCAATTTGATGCGGTTGTAATCTGTGCGGGCATTGGCAGCCGTCGTTTTGCCTCGATGCTGGGTGATCGGGTCAATATTTATCCGGTTAAAGGTTATTCAATCACCATTAATCTCGATACTGAACATTGCCAGCAGGCGGCACCTTGGGTGAGCCTGCTTGATGATGATGCAAAAATCGTCACCAGCCGTTTGGGGCTGACACGCTTGCGCGTTGCAGGTACGGCCGAATATAACGGTGATAATCGCGATATCCGTCATGATCGCATTCGGCCATTGGTGGAATGGAGCCGCAGCTTCTTCCCTGAAATGAGCACATCCAGCGTGGTGCCGTGGGCGGGATTGCGTCCGATGATGCCGGATATGATGCCCCGCGTCGGTGCGGGCAGCAAGCCGCGTGTTTTCTATAATACCGGTCACGGACATCTGGGTTGGACTTTGTCGGCCGTTACTGCTGAAATGATTACACAGCAAATTTGTGGAGCATTTCCGGCAGGCGAAAAAGAAAAGCAAGCCGCATAACGCCAGCAATATTTCATAATATTACGGTATTATCTTGAGATAAGGATTATCTTTTAAGATAAGAAATAAACTGGTTACAAACCAGACGCGTTGAGATATAATTTCTGTGCTTTCTCTTATGACTTTAGAAGAGAGAAAGCGCAGGGAATATTTAAATATAACAGTTTTTCCGGCCTGTTTCATCTCTGCCGATTTCAATAATAAGCTCGCAGCTGTTTGAAAGGCAGAGCCGCTAATGGGGAGGGCGAACTACGTTATGAAATTTGCATTGCCTGCAGTTTTATTGCTTGTTTCACTCTTTTTATGCAGCGTCTGGTCCTATTCGCGTGAGCGTAAATATCTTCTGATTTGTGCCGCAGGTTTCCTTTTAATTTCTCTTGCTGCCTGCATTCAAACGGTTGAAATTATCCCGTTTAAAGGCGGGAGTTCTGTCACAAGCGCTTTCTGTTATATTTTGGGAAGTCAGCTTATGACGGGCGGCGTGCTTTACCGCTCTGGAAAAACGATTAATCTTTTCGTTTATGTTTTGATACTTATGATAATAATCTGCGGAATTATCTATTTTTATTATTTTGATAACAATTTATTTGCGAGAATTTACTTGGTTAATTTTGGTATGGCTGCATTCTTTTTGATTGCGGTTTTCCGGTTGCGCAAACTGGTGTGGGGCACCAATGCAGACCGTATCTTGCTTGGTTGCTTGCTTTTGGTGGGGCTGCATTTCTTCCCGAAAGTATTAATGACGGATGATACCGTTCATAAGGTTATGCAGGTGGATGCATATTTAGATAGTTCTTATTGGGATATGACCTCCTTTTGGTCGGCCATTCTGGGGCTGGTATTTGGCGTAATTATCATTCTCTCGGTCGGGATGGAGGTTATCGCGCTTTTGACCCGTGACCGCGATACGGATGTGTTGACGGGTCTTTTGAACCGTCGTGGCTTGATGAATCGTTTGAGCGCAATTTCGGAAGAAAAACGTATCCGCGCCGATAGCATCATTATGTGCGATATTGATCATTTTAAAAATATTAATGACACTTACGGTCATGCAACGGGTGACAAAGTACTCAAGCAATTCGCATCTATTCTGTCAGGCTCCATAGGTACGCGCGATTTGGCTATTCGTCTGGGTGGTGAGGAATTTGTGCTGATTTTGCATCAAAAAAGCGTCGAGCAAGCTTATATTTTGATTGAAAGATTACGCAATGAAATCGAAGAGACTTTCTTCGATGGGCTTGAGGATACGCATATTCTGACCTGTAGTTTCGGTATTGCTAAATTGTATCATCATGAAGATATCTGGGCGGTGATCGAACGTGCTGACAAGAATTTATATAAGGCCAAAAATGGCGGTCGCAATAGAACTTATGCTGAAGATGCGAAAGTTCCTTTTAACTATTCTGCTTAAAAAAAGCCTTAATTTGCGCTTTCCTGTTTGCAAGCGTTAAATTCATTTTGCAATGTCTTGCACTATGGGCATTAAATTGCTTTTAATGCCTATTCGCTCCTTTTCCGTTCTTCTGACAGGCCGGATCATTAATATATTTTACGGATTTTGACTGAAAAGAGCCTGATGAAACTGCATGAATTTATAATTGTTGGCACTGTGTTTTTTGCAATGCCGGCAAATGCCATGACAGCGCTGGAAATTGCCCAGTTAAAAAAACTGGATCCTGCGACACGCCTTGAGCAACGCTGTGATGTGGAAGCAATGGAGGCGGTTGGTCGTTCAGAACCCGGCTTCAGCCCTGATAAAGTGCTGGCCTATGCTTTTGCTGAACCCAGCATTAAGCCGCAATCCATTGTGGCGAAAGGGGCTGCTTTGCGCAGTCGTAATCAATGGTACCGTCTCTCTTACACTTGTGAAACCGATACTGATCGGATGACGATTTTGTCGTTCAAATATAAATTGGGTGACATCGTCCCTCATGATCAATGGGACGCCCATTATCTGGTGCCATGAAAATTAAAAAAACCGCCTGGAATGCATATTCAGGCGGCTTTTTCATTTGGAGGTGATGGATTAATTTTCGTCTTCGCTCAGATCATCGGCACGGCATTCTTTCAGCAGGATTTGTTCTTCAGCGGTATGGTCTGCTTCAAGGAATGATAGCACGGCTTCGCCGGCTTTTTCATGCCAGCGATAGCTGTCCTGTTCGTCGATTGCTATATAAAGCGCGCCGCTTCCGCTTGGTGCATTGGTCATGGAAACTTGCTTGCCGTCAACATTGAGAACTGCAAAAGATGTTCCTGCGGCTGTGTTGATATAGGTGACGGGAATGACGATGTTGCGTTCACAATAATAGTCAACTTTTTGGATCGTATCGCCGCCGGCAGGTTGTGCCATTGTGACACCAGCTTGTAAGATCAGGCCGGCGCCCATCGTCAACAAGGCAATTGATTTCATCATCTAAACTCCGTTCATAACCATCTTATTTTATGATAGATTGATGGCATGAATTAGGAAAGATGAAAACATAAATAATAATCTGCATGAGCGACTGCAGGCTCTGACTTTTTTATGCCGCGAATAAGCGTTAAAAGAGCACACGAAAAAGTGATCTTTTATGGTGCATAGCTGTTGAATGGCAGTAACGTGGGTAAGGTCATAAACGATTATTCTGTCTGGTATCATTTTTAAATACAGAGAAAAAATGTCGAAATTAGCAGGTTTTAGCCTTGTGTTAGTTCTGGTTTCCGGTTGTGCAGGCGTTGATTATACGCAAAAAAACTATGCCGGTTTACCAGCCATCGACTATAAAACCGATGATGGCCGCAGCTATCGCATTGTTGAAAATCGCGAACAGAAGAAAATTCTGATTGGCCCTTCGATCGATCCTTCTGCATCCCGTGGGTTTGTGAAAGGTTTGGCGCTGGGAAGTGGCATAGATCCGGTTTCACCGGTGGTGGTGCGTGATGCAGCCGAAGCTTATTTGAATTCATCCAACCGGCGTTGCGAGAGCCGTGACGTTACAATGATCGTCGATCCTTATTATGAAGTGCGCTATATTTGCGGCTTCGCTGTGACACGGCGCAATCGTGGTTTTTAAGCCAGTGTAAAAACGGGGGTGTTTTTTTTGTATAGATGCAGGGCAGCAGGCCTGCTACATTAAGCAGGTTGAGCAAGCGTCTTGGAAATCTATTTTCCGTGAAGTGCGGGTAGAGGTTATATTTTCTGCGATCACGCTATTTCAGGTGGTGTTCATAAGTTTTCTTTGCCTCACATTTTGCTAGGCTGAACATTGTTAACCAGATGGAGGCATGCATGAACAAGACTTTTGTGAGAGTGTTGGCGGGTGCTTTTCTGGCGAGTGCTGCGATGGGAGCAGCAACAGGGGTAGTGGCCGCACAGCAAGTGCTGCTGAATGTGTCTTATGATCCGACGCGCGAGCTGTATAAGGATTATAACACAGCATTTGCAAAACATTGGAAAGCGGAAACCGGTGAAACGATCACAATCCGCACATCGCATGGCGGATCGGGCGCACAGGCGCGTTCTGTCATTGATGGTATTGATGCCGATGTGGTAACGCTGGCGTTACAAAGCGATATTGATGCTATTGTTGAACGAACGGGCAAAATTGCTGAAGATTGGCGGACAAAATTGCCGAAAAATTCAGCCCCCTATACATCTACAATCGTGTTTTTGACCCGTAAGGGCAATCCTAAAAATATTACAAGCTGGGCAGATCTGACCAAAGACGGTGTCGAGGTGATTACGCCCAACCCGAAAACATCGGGTGGTGCGCGCTGGAATTATCTGGCTGCATGGGGATGGGCACATCAGCAATTTAATGGCGATGAAGAGAAGATCAAAGGCTATCTCTCTGAACTTTTCCGCCATGTACCGGTATTGGATACGGGAGCGCGCGGCTCGACCACCACTTTCGTGCAGCGCCAATTAGGTGATGTGCTGCTGGCATGGGAAAATGAAGCCTATTTGTCGGTGGCCGAATTTGGCGACGATGCCTTTGATATTGTTGTGCCGGAGGTTTCCATTCTGGCAGAACCGCCAGTTGCTGTGGTGGATAAAAATGTGGATAGCAAGGGTACTCGTAAATTAGCGGAAAGCTACTTGCAGTATCTGTATTCACCTGAGGGTCAAGCGATAGCTTCCAAGCATTATTATCGTCCGTCTTTGCCGGAGCTGGTACCTGAAGGTCAGTTGAAGCCGTTACCGGATGTGAAATTGCTGACAATTGACGATCCGATTTTCGGTGGTTGGAAAAAAGCACAGCCTTATCATTTTGGTGATGGCGGTACTTTTGACCAGATTTACAAGCCGGGCAGATGATCTTGTTTGGTTTCGTGAACATAACTGCTCTCAAAACCAAAGGGTGTGATTGATGTCATCAGGGCTCACGCGACCGGGTGGTTTTAACTTTCGTCAACCGAGTGTGTTGCCTGGTTTCAGGCTCACATTTGGTTTGAGTGTTACCTATCTGACCCTGTTGATTCTCATTCCGCTGGCTGTATTGGTTCTTTATGCCAGTGGCTTGGGGTGGGCCGGGTTTTGGCGTATCGCTATGGATCAGCGCACTCTTTATGCGCTGCAAACAAGCTTTGGCACGGCTTTTGTGGCCGCGCTCATCAATGTGGTGTTCGGCGTGTTGGTGGCATGGGTTTTGGTGCGTTACCGCTTTCCGGGACGACGTCTCGTGGATGCAATTGTTGATTTGCCCTTTGCATTGCCGACAGCAGTGGCAGGGATAGCTCTCACTGCTATTTATGCGCCCAATGGCTGGATCGGCAGTATCTTGATGCAATTCAACACGCGGGTGGCTTTCACCAAAGCCGGTATTGTGATTGCGCTGGTTTTCATCGGTCTGCCTTTTATTGTGCGCACCGTTCAGCCGATTATGGAAGAGATCAGCCGCGAGGTTGAGGAAGCGGCGGCAACTCTTGGTGCCAGTCGTTTCCAAACCATTTGGCGGGTGTTGCTGCCGGGGTTGCAACCAGCAATTCTGACCGGTTTCGCGCTGGCTTTCGCCCGTGGTGTCGGTGAATATGGATCGGTGATTTTTATTGCCGGCAATACGCCTTATGTGTCGGAAATTGCACCTTTGCTGATCGTTATCAAGCTGGAAGAGTTTGATTATCGCGGCGCAGCAGCTATCGGCACCATCATGCTGTTCTTGTCATTTTTGATGTTGTTTATCATCAATCTTTTGCAAAGCTGGAGCAGGAGGAAATATGGCTATCAAAATTGATCAGCGCACTCTGCCTGCCGATGATCATGCGGTGAGCGAACAAGGCTGGGTACGCTTTAGTCTGATCGCGATTGCAATGTTGTTCTTGAGCTTGGTGCTGATTTTACCGGTACTGACGGTCTTCATCGAAGCATTCCGCAAAGGTGTAACGCATTATTTTGATGCTTTTATAGAGCCCGATGCAATTGCGGCCATCCGCCTGACTTTGCTTGTGGCGGCTATTTCCGTGCCGGTTAATCTGTTTTTTGGTGTGGCTGGCGCATGGGCGATTGCTAAATTCGAGTTCAAGGGCAAAGCTTTTTTGACCACTTTGATCGATCTGCCTTTTTCGGTGTCTCCTGTGATTTCAGGTCTGGTTTTTGTGTTGTTGTTTTCCAGCCAAAGTCTGTTGGGGCCGTGGCTGAAATCCTATAATATCGACATTCTTTTTGCGGTTCCCGGTATCGTACTGGCAACTTTGTTTGTCACTTTCCCCTTTGTTGCACGTGAGTTGATACCTTTGATGCAAGAACAGGGCACAGGTGATGAAGAAGCGGCCTTGTCGCTTGGTGCCAGCGGCTGGCAGACCTTCTGGTATGTGACTTTACCGAATATCAAATGGGGGCTGCTCTACGGTGTTTTGCTGTGCAATGCGCGTGCAATGGGCGAGTTCGGGGCAGTTTCTGTTGTCTCCGGCCATATTCGCGGGTTGACCAACACCATGCCGCTGCATGTGGAAATTCTCTATAATGAATATAATTTTGTCGGCGCTTTTGCGGTGGCATCGCTGCTGACCTTGCTGGCGCTTTTAACGCTGGCGCTGAAAGCGCTTTTGGAAATGCGCTATAGCGCAGAACTTGCAAGCAATGGCGGCAGGCATTGAGGGGTCGTATTTAATGGATGTTCGCGTTGTTGATGTGAAGAAGCAGTTTGGCCAGTTTCCGGCTTTGCATAATGTTTCATTGGATATCAATTCAGGCGAGTTAATCGCTTTGCTTGGGCCTTCAGGCTCGGGGAAAACTACTTTGTTGCGGCTGATTGCAGGGCTTGAAACTCCCTCTGAAGGCGCCATTTTCTTTGGCGATGAAGATGCCTCTGCCAAAACCGTGCAGGAGCGTAATGTCGGCTTTGTGTTTCAGCATTATGCACTGTTCCGGCATATGACTGTGGCTGATAATATTGGTTTTGGTCTTAAAGTGCGCCCGCGGGGGTCGCGTGAAACAAATGCGGAAATTCGCCGCC
Source organism: Paenochrobactrum sp. BZR 201-1 (assembly GCF_044987585.2). NCBI lineage: Bacteria > Pseudomonadati > Pseudomonadota > Alphaproteobacteria > Hyphomicrobiales > Brucellaceae > Paenochrobactrum > Paenochrobactrum sp. BZR 201-1. The sequence goes on from NZ_JBJDRZ020000004.1 coordinate 91,695, forward strand.
GTACTTTGCAGCTTTTGGATTTTGTCCAGCTGAAAGGGCTTGAAGATCGCTATCCGTCGCAGCTTTCCGGTGGTCAGCGTCAGCGGGTAGCGCTTGCCCGCGCTATGGCGATTGAACCAAAACTCTTGTTGCTGGATGAGCCATTCGGTGCATTGGATGCGCAGGTGCGTAAAGAATTGCGCAAATGGCTGCGCGAAATTCACGAAAAGACCGGCCATACGACAGTTTTTGTCACCCATGATCAGGATGAAGCGCTGGAACTGGCCGATCGCGTGGTGGTGATGAGCCAAGGCAAGATTGAACAGGTTGGTACACCTGATGAGGTTTATGATCACCCGAATTCACCTTTCACTTATGGTTTTGTCGGTGAATCCAATCATCTGACTGTCGAAGTCAGGGATGGTGAAATTTTTATTCAAAATGCTCCAAGCGGTTTGAAGGCGGACGGCTTTCCTGAGCGCCAAGGGTTGCTTTATTTCCGACCGCATGATGTTGTGGTGGTAGGTGCTGATGAAGATGGCATTGACGGTGTGATTTTAAGCAGTCGCCGTTCTGGTAGCAGGCGTCGTGTGGAGCTGAATATTGATGAAGGCAATGCATCGGTAGAAATTGAAGTGCCGGCCAATTTGCCTGAGCCTGAAGGGGCAAGTTTGAAATTCCGCCCGCATCATTGGTCGTTGTTTTTAGGCTAAGTCGTGCTCTTGGGCAGCTTTGCTCGAATTATTTGTATTTTAAGCGCTTTTTATAACACAAGATTAAAAACCGGAACGAAAAGTGCATTGAGAATTGGCCAAATTGCGTCACAGCAATAAGCTCTGACGCAATTTGGCCTAATCTTGTTCGCAGACACGGAACTATTCGTGTTTTACTTCGTTATCTTCCAATTAAGAGGGGTTTCAATTCTCTGTCTGGTATTGATTAAGGATGCTTTTGGTTTTCGGACATGCAGCTGCATCGGTACCGCTTGTGACGTGTAACTCTCTCAACTTTTAGATCCACCGCATATTGATTTTGAAAAATCCTTCCAAGCTTTTCTCAATATGCATCTGATGATTTCTACCTGAAAGGCTGCCAAGGCATATGCCCAAATTGTCTTCTTCGCTGTCTTCGATGTTTTCTTCCAACGATCAGATGATCCTGCCCCCTGAACAGCCCGCACCGGTGCGGTTAAATTATAAAACACCGGAAGAATTGCAGCAGATCGCAGCCTCTGTGGCACGCGGCGAAGCGCTGGCTTTATCGGGTTATGAGCAGTTCGCTTTTGACAAAAGATTATCAGAAAACGCAAAATTTATTCTGCATGCCTATCGCTCGTCAGATGCGGCAGCACGTGCGGGTGAAACCATTACACCTGCCGCACAGTGGCTGCTTGATAACCATTATTTGATCGATAAAAATATCCAGCAGGTGCGCCGTGATTTACCGCCGCGCTTTATGCGACAGTTGCCGGTCTATCCGTCAATGCCGGATATGCCGCGTATTTTTGCGCTCGCTTGGCTTTATGTCGGCCATATCGACAGTAACTTTTCACTGAAAACACTGACTGCGCTGGTGCAGGGTTTTCAAACTGTAGAGCCGTTGCGTATCGGGGAGCTTTGGGCGCTTCCTTCCGCCATCCGTTATGTGCTGATTGAAAATGCACGCCGACTTGCGCTGCGTGTCGAGCGCGCGCGCAATATGCGCAATCTTGCCAACCGTGCAGCTGATGAAATCATTGTCGTTAAAAATGATGATGAACTGAACGCTGTATTGGCACATATTCAGCCGGTGGTAGCCGACAGCACCTTCACCACTCATTTGCTGTATCGCTTGCGCAGTGCACCAACCGATACGGGGCCTTCCACGTCATGGCTTGAAGCCGAATTGAAGCGTGTTGGTACCGATAGCGAAGATGCCATTGTCGAAGAACATGCCCGTCAGTCCAGCGGTGGCGTAACGATGGGTAATCTTATTCGCAGCCTCAAAGCGATTGACGATATTGATTGGCCGTCATGGTTTGAAACAGTCAGTGTTGTTGATGCGATTTTGCGTGAGAAATGCGATTTCGAGCGATTGGATTTCCGCTCACGCAATGCTTATCGTGTGACCATTGAAAAGTTGGCACGTCGCTCTAAAATGAGCGAGGTGGAAATCACCCATGCTGCATTGAGATTGGCGGAAGATGGTGAAGCGGCAGAGGCTGCCGGTCATGATGCTGCCAAAGGTACAGGTGCGATCGCCTATTATTTAGCTGGTGACGGACGAAAAAAGCTGGAGGAAATCTGCAGCTATAATATTCCTTTTTCTGTGCGTTTTGAACGGTTTTATCGTGGTCTCGGTCTTTGGGGCTTGTTCCTGCCGACAGCAATTCTCACCGGGTTGCTTTTATGGCTCGTGGAATATTGCATGAGCCGTCTGGGGTTGCCGGGCGAGTTGCAGTTTTTGTTTGTCATATTGGCATTGTTTCCGGCGATGGAAGCGAGTTATTCGCTGGTTAACTCTTTGGTTCCGTGGTTTTTACAGCCAACACGCTTGATCGGTTATGAATATAAAGATGGCTTGCCGGAAGAAGCGCGCACTTTGGTGGCTGTTCCGACGCTGATCAATTCACGCGATACTGTTGATGAGCAGATCCGTAATTTGGAAGTGCATTATCTGACCAATCCGCGCGGTGAGGTATATTTTGCACTGGTCAGTGATTGGCTGGATGCAGAGGTTGAAGTTACACCTGCGGATATGGAAATTTATGACTATGCGCAGCAAGAAATTGCCCGTTTGAACGTGCAATATGGTGCAATTGATGCACCGCGCTTCTTTGTTTTACATCGCCGTCGTTTATATAATAACAAGCAAGGTTGCTGGATGGGATGGGAGCGCAAGCGCGGCAAACTGCATGAGCTCAATCTGCTCTTGCGCGGTGATCGCGATACGAGCTTCTTCCCGCCGGATGAAAAACTGCCGGCCGGTATTCGCTTTGTAATGACATTGGATGCTGATACGCGTCTGACACCGGAAGCGGTGACCTATCTTGCCGGTAAAATGAGCCATCCGCTCAATTGTCCGGTCATTGATCCGGAAACACGTCGTGTGGTGCGCGGTTACGGCATTATGCAACCGCGCGTGACACCATCCCTGACCACCGGTGACGATGCCTCTTTCCTGCAGCGCGTTTTCTCTGCCAATCGTGGTATTGATCCTTATGTGTTTGCGGTCTCCGACACTTATCAGGATTTGCTGGGTGAGGGCACCTTTACCGGTAAAGGCCTTTATGACATCGACGCTTTTGAAGCGGTGATGAAAGACCGGATAAAAGAAAACACTATTCTCAGCCATGATCTACTCGAAGGTGGCTATGCCCGTGCAGCGCTGGTCAGCGATGTGGAAGTGGTGGAAGATTACCCGACCGGCTATAATGTTGACGTGTCGCGCCACCATCGCTGGGCGCGTGGTGACTGGCAGTTGCTGCCTTATCTCTTCTCAATGAAAAGCGGTATCAATGCGATCACCCGCTGGAAGATGGTGGATAATTTACGTCGTTCGCTCAATCCGGTTTTGTGGCTTCTGGCTTCCGTCTCGGGTTGGGTCGTGCTGCCGGTCGGCGCTGCTGCTGTTTGGCAGTTCTTTCTGCTGTTGTCGATTTTTATCGCACCGACTTTTTCCATCGTTACCAATCTCATTCCGGTCAGTATGGATTATTCTTTGAAAGGCCATGCGCAATCCATTCTGACCGACATCGGCCTAGGTACTGCGGATGTAGCATTGCGCACATCCTTCCTTGCTCATTCGGCATTCTTGATGGCTGATGCGATTATCCGCACGCTTTATCGTTTGTTTGTGTCAAAACGTGATTTGCTGGAATGGCACACCGCCGCTCAGGCGAAATCTTCACCCGATACATTGTCTTATTATGCATGGCTGATGTGGCCGGCTATGGCGATTGCTGTTGTGGCTCTGCTCGCTCCTTTATCGGTGGGCACGAAATCCTTGCTTATTGCGCTGCCATTTTTTGTGGTTTGGTTTGCTTCGCCGCTGATTGCATGGCTGGTCAGCCGTTCGGCCAAACCGCAAGATACATTGGAAGTGCGTTCCTCGGATAAAGGGGATTTACGCCGCTTTGCCCGTCGGACTTGGCGCTTCTTTGATGAATTTGCCAATGCAGATAACAATCATCTGCCACCGGATAATTTTCAGGAAGATCCGGCGCCTTTGGTGGCACAACGTACATCGCCAACCAATATCGGTGTTTATGTGTTGTCCGTCGTGGCGGCGCGTGATTTCGGCTGGATCGGCTTTGACGAGACGATCAGACGTTTGTCTGCAACCGTCGATACTTTGGAAAAAATGGAGAAATATCAAGGCCATCTTTATAACTGGTATGAGACCGATACGCTTAATCCATTGCAGCCACTTTATGTGTCGGCAGTGGATAGCGGCAATCTCGCCGGTCATCTGGTCACCCTTTCATCCGCTTTGGAAGAATGGTCAGAAGCACCTTCGGTCTATTTGCAGGCCGATCTTAATGGTCTTCTGGACGTCAACGACGTGCTGGAGCAGGAAATTGTCAAAATTCCTGATGACAGACGTATATTGCGCCCATTGCGCCGACGTTTGGAAGAGCGCATTGCCAATTTCCGCCGTGCAGTGCAGACGATCAAGAAAGAACCGGAAACCGCTTCTTTCCGTACCATCAATCTGTCGCTTTTTGCCAATGATATTCATCGTCTGATGACAGAGCTTGATACGGAGGTGGAAACACTGCAGAGCGCTGAGGCCAAATATTGGGCACAGGTTTTAATCAAAACCTGTAAGGCGCACACTGATGATGCGATCGGTGAACATAATACCGATAGTTTACGTCAAATATTGAGTGATCTTTCCACCCGTTCGCGCCAGCTTGCCTTTGATATGCAGTTCGGTTTCCTTGAGCGTAAAGAACGCCGCTTGCTGTCGATTGGTTTCCGCGTGCAGGAAAACGAGCTGGATGAAAGCTGCTACGATCTGCTTGCATCCGAAGCGCGTCTTGCCAGTCTCTTTGCCATTGCCAAGGGCGATGTTCCGGTGGAGCATTGGTTCCGCTTAGGCCGTCTGCTGGTGCCAGTCGGCTGGAAAGGCGCCTTGCTTTCCTGGTCGGGCTCGATGTTTGAATATCTGATGCCGCCTTTGGTGATGTCAGAACCGCTCGGCTCGATGCTTGATCAAACCAACAAGCTGGTAGTGCAGCGCCAGATTGAATATGCCACCTCGCGCGGACTTCCTTGGGGTATCTCGGAGGCAGCCTTCAATGCCCGTGATGCGCATATGAATTATCAATATTCAAACTTTGGTGTGCCGACACTGGGCTTACAACGCGGCCTGTCGCGCAATGCGGTGATTGCCCCTTATGCTAGCTTATTGGCTTCGCAATATCAGCCTGCAGCTGCGGTGCAAAATCTCAAGCGTTTGGACAAACTTGGTGCGCTTGGCCGCTATGGTTTCTATGATTCCGTTGACTTCACCCCTTCGCGTGTGCGTGAAGGTCAGGAATACGCAGTAGTGCAAAACTATTATGCCCACCATCACGGCATGGCGATTATCGCGGTCAATAATGTGATTTTTGAAGGTCGTATGCGCGAGCGTTTCCATAGTGATCCGGTGATTGAAGCGGCCGAATTGCTGTTGCAGGAAAAAGCGCCGCGCGAAATTCCGATGGTTTATGCCAAGACAGAAAACCCGATGCGTGTGGATGCCGGTGGTTTTGATGATGCGCCGATGCGGATTATTGAAAAACCACTCAAAGCTCCGCGCAGCACACACCTGATGTCCAATGGTCAATATTCGCTGATGCTCACCGCCAATGGTTCGGGCTATAGCCGTTGGCATAATCTGATGGTGACGCGTTTCCAGCCGGATGCATCGGAGGATATGCAGGGCACATTCATTTTCCTTAAAGATGTGGAAAGTGGTGCATGGTGGTCTGCCACCGGTGAGCCGACACGCTCGACCCATGAGCTCGCCAAGACGGTCTTTACCGAGGACAAGGCCGAGTTTTATAAAACGGCCGGTGATATCAAAACCGTTGTGGAAGTGATTGTCACCTCTGAAACTGACGGTGAAGGCCGCCGCATTGATATCATCAATACCAGCTCGCGAGACCGTGTGCTGGATGTGACATCTTATGCGGAATTGGTGCTGAACACTGAAGATAATGATACGGCGCATCCGGCTTTTGCAAAAATGTTCGTGGAGACGGAAATCGCCGGTAACGGCACGACCATTTATGCGAGCCGTCGCAAACGTGCACCATCCGATCCGGATATGCATGTGGCGCATTTCGTCACCGATATGTCGGGTGCGGCGCGTGAAGTGGAAGCTGAAACCGACCGTCGCGCCTTTATTGGCCGTGGCCGTAATTTACGCAATCCGGCAGCTTTTGATGTGGGCTCGCATCTGACAGGTTCGCAGGGCTGTGTGCTTGATCCGATCGCATCGGTGCGCACGAGGGTGCGTGTACCGGCGCATAAAAAAGTCAGCCTTGTCTTCTGGACATTGGCTGCCGAAACACGTGCCTCTCTGGAAGAAGCTGTCGCACAGCACAATTTCTCCGAAAGCTTTGTGCGTGAATATTCGCTCTCATGGACACGTTCGCAGGTACAGCTCTATCATATCGGCATGAAATCTGCAGAAGCCGTCGAGTGCCAAAAGATTGCATCTTATCTGACCTATCCGGATCGTACTTTACGTCAGCCGCCGGAAACCATCGCTTCGGGCCTTGGCAAACAATCAGACTTGTGGCCGGCATCGATTTCTGGTGACTACCCGATTTTTGCGCTCAGAATTGACAATGAAGCTGATCTCGATGTGCTGCGTGGTCTATTGAAAGCGCACGAATATTGGCTAAGCAAAGGCTTGATTGTTGATGTGGTGGTAGTCAATGAGCGTGCCTTCTCTTACGCTCAGGATACCCAGCGCGCGATTGACTGGATTTTGGAAGGTTTCCGCGCGCGCAGCCATGAAATGCGGGCACATATTTTCTCGGTTCGCCGCGATCAGATGAGTGTGGAAACATACAATACTTTGCTGGCATCGGCTCGCATTGTGATGCACGCGCAAAATGGTTCGCTGGCGGAGCAATTGCGCCGTAGTGATGAATTGTCGGGCGATTTGGCTGCTTTACGTGACGCTAAGCCGTTAAAAGTGTCCGAGACAGCCGGACTGGCAGTCATCGGTTATGGTGAAAAAGAAGAAGCGGCCGCCGATAAAGATAGCAGCAAAAAAGCTCCCGCACTGCCAATTCCTGCACCGCGCCAGACCTATCCGGCACCGGATGGAAGTGATTTATCCTTCTGGAACGGCTATGGCGGCTTTGACAGTGAGGGCGCTTATGTCGTGCGTCTCAACGGTCATATGGTGACACCGCATCCGTGGATTAACGTCATCGCCAATCCGGATTTTGGTTTCCATGTCTCAGTGGAAGGGGCAGGCTTTACTTGGGCCGGCAACAGCCGCGATTATCAGCTGACCCCTTGGGCGAATGATCCCGTTACTAACCGCAGTGGAGAGGCAATCTATCTGGTTGATCTGGAGAGCGGCAAAAGCTTTGCGCCAACGGCTGGTGTGGTGCGTGATGCGGCAGTCACTTATCAGGCGCGTCACGGGCATGGTTTCAGCACATTCTCGGCAAACCACGGCGATGTGGCGCTGGAACTGACCCATATTGTTGATCCGGAAAGACCGGTGCGCTTATCACGTCTGACTGTTACGAATAAGGGCAAGGGCAAACGTCATTTGCGTAGCTATGCCTATGCCGAATGGGTGCTTGGCAATAAACGCGCCAAAAATGCGCCGTTTATTGTGCCGTCTTACCGGCCAGATTTGCATGCTCTTCTGGCACGCAATCCTTATCACACTGACCGCTCAAAGCAGGTTGCGTTTTTCGCCATGTCGCAAAAGCCGCAATCCGTCACCTCCGACCGTTCCGAATTTATCGGCCATACCGGTTCGGTGGAAATGCCGGATGCCGTGATGAAAGCGCAGGCACTTTCCAATATTGTTGAAGCCGGGCGCGATCCTTGTGCCGCTTTAGCTTTTAATTTTGAATTGAAAGCCGGCGAGACCAAAGAAATCATCTTCTATCTTGGTGACGAGAAAGATGAGGCATCGGCAAGCGCATTGCTTGAAGATATCAGGGGCGTTGATTTTGACGCCGCATTGCAAGCTTGCCGCAACCAATGGAAAGAATTCTTTAAACCGGTACAGGTCAAAACGCCTGATCAGTCCTTTGACGTGATGGTCAATGGTTGGCTGCCATATCAAAGCCTAGCCTGCCGTATCTGGGCACGTGCTGCTTTCTATCAGGCCAGTGGTGCCTTTGGTTTCCGTGATCAGTTGCAAGATAGCCTGTCGCTGTTGCTGCTTGACCCAAGCTTGGCACGTACGCAGTTGATCAATGTTGCATCGCGTCAATTTGAAGAAGGTGACGTGCAGCATTGGTGGCTACCGGAAACGGGTGCAGGCGTCAGAACATTGATTTCCGATGATGTCGTCTGGCTAGGTTATGCAGCGTCGCTTTATGTGGAAACCACCGGCGATACGGCTGTGTTGGATGAACAGATACCTTTCTTAAAAGGGGCGGTGCTTGAAGAAGGCCAGCATGATGCCTTCTATCAGCCGGAAATCACCGAGCACACGGTGAGTGTCTATGAACATTGTGCCTTGGCGCTTGATCTTGCCATCAAACGCACCGGCCAGCATGGTTTGCCATTGATGTTGGGGGGCGACTGGAATGACGGCATGAACCTTGTCGGCGTTGAAGGGCGTGGCGAAAGCGTCTGGCTTGGCTGGTTCTTGAGCTATACACTCAAACAAATGCTGCCGATTGCCCAAAGCCGTAACGACCAAATTCGTGTGAAAGAGTGGGGTGCACATCTGGAAAGCCTCGCACAAGCCTTGGAGCGTGATGGCTGGGACGGTGCATGGTATCGCCGTGGCTTCTACGACAATGGCGCTTTGCTTGGCTCGAAAGAGAGTGACGAATGCTCGATTGATGCGATCGCGCAATCATGGGGCGTTTTGTCGGGCACGGCTTCTGATGAACGTGCAGAACAGGCAATGCAATCGCTGCATGAGCATCTGTTGGATGGTGAGGGCGGGTTGCTACGTCTCTTTACGCCGCCATTTAACAAGACCGAGCAACAGCCGGGTTATATTAAAGGCTATCCGCCGGGTGTGCGTGAAAATGGCGGCCAATATACTCATGGTGCGACATGGGCCATTCTGGCACTGACCAAAATGGGTAAGGCTAAAGAAGCCTATCAGCTGTTCTCGATGATCAATCCGGTCAATCACGGGGCAGAACCTGAGACCTACCGCGTCGAGCCTTATGTAATTGCCGCTGATATTTACTCGGTGGAGCCGCGACGCGGACAGGGCGGCTGGACATGGTATACAGGCTCCGCCGGTTGGTTCTTCCGTGTTGCTACAGAAGGCATTTTGGGGCTTAAACGCCGTGGTGATCAGCTCTTTATCGAGCCTTGTTTGCCACCGGAATGGGATGGTTTTGAAGCCGATCTGCACTTTGGCAAAGCGCATTATCATGTGGTGGTGAAACGCGGTGCCAAGGCGCGAACAGTAATGGTTGACGGTAAAAAACTAGCCCAATCCATGGAAAGCATCACGATTGCTGAAGATGGCAACCATGAAATTTTGCTTGAGCTTCTGTAATTAAGCTGAAATGATTGAAAAGGCGGGTAGTATCCCGCCTTTTTTATTGCAGGTTTTCGTTTATTGGCTAAGCGTAATGCTTAGCCAAATTATTAAGTGGAATGGGAGCCGTTATGGCCAGAACAGATATTGCCCGGCGTGTTTATAACCATGCATGGAAGCTGGATCCGATCGTCCGCAGTCTGCTGGATACGGATTTTTATAAACTGCTTATGCTGCAAATGATCTGGGGGCTCTATCCGAAAGTTGATGCAACTTTTTCGCTGATCAACCGTACCAAAACCGTGCGTTTGGCTGACGAGATTGATGAAGGCGAATTACGCGCCCAGCTAGACCATGCCCGCACGTTGCGCATTTCAAAGAAGGAAATGATCTGGCTGGCCGGTAATACATTTTATGGCCGCAAGCAGATTTTCCAGCCGGAATTTCTGCATTGGCTGCAGGATTTCCAACTGCCGGAATATGAACTGATCCGCCGTGATGGTCAGTATGAGCTCAATTTCCACGGGCCTTGGTCACACACCACCATGTGGGAAATTCCGGCCCTTGCCATCATCAATGAAATGCGCTCGCGCGCCGCGATGAAGAATTTAGGGCCTTTCGCACTTGATGTGCTTTATGCCCGTGCGAAAGCTAAAATGTGGAGCAAGGTCGAGCGGTTGCGTGAATTGCCGGACCTGAAAGTATCGGATTTCGGTACCCGCCGCCGCCATTCTTTCCTGTGGCAGCGCTGGTGTGTGGAAGCTTTGAAAGAAGGTATCGGCGATTCTTTCACTGGCACCAGCAATGTGTTGCTGGCGATGGATACCGATCTGGAAGCGCTTGGCACCAACGCGCATGAATTGCCGATGGTGCTTGCAGCCCTTGCTAATACGGATGAAGAACTACGTACCGCTCCTTACCGCGTCTTACAGGACTGGAACCGCTATTATGGCGGCAATCTTTTAATTGTGCTGCCGGATGCATTCGGTACGGCTGCATTTTTGCACGATGCACCTGATTGGGTGGCGGATTGGACAGGTTTCCGTCCTGACAGCGCTCCGCCGATTGAAGGTGGTGAGCGTATTATTCAATGGTGGAAAGAACACGGCAAAGACCCGCGTGAGAAAATGTTGATTTTTTCCGATGCTTTGGATGTGGATACGATTGAAGAAACCTACCATCATTTTAAAGATCGCGTGCGGATGAGCTTTGGTTGGGGCACGAACCTAACCAATGATTTTGCCGGATGCGCGCCAAACAGTATTGATGGCTTGAAAGCCATTTCGCTGGTTTGCAAAGTGATTGATGCCAATGGCCGTCAGGCAGTAAAATTGTCGGACAATATCCAGAAGGCCACCGGCGATCCGGCAGAAGTGGAGCGCTATATTAAATTCTTCGGCAACGAAGAGCGCAGCGACCATCTGGTGCGGGTTTAATGATCCCGCACAGCTGATTGTTAAAGCTCATGCGCCCAAGGTGGATTGGCTCCTGCACGGGAAATCGTCACTGATGCCGCATTAATACCAAGGCGCAGAGCTTGCAAAATGGCCATGTCGGAGAGTTTCGCAACAGCTTGCTTGTTTAAAAGCTGCTGGCTGTGGAGGCTTGCTAAAATACCGGCATTGACGGTATCGCCGGCACCGACTGTATCAACGACATTCACTTTTTGCGCAGCCACGCATAATTTGCCATGCGGTGTATAAGCATCCGCACCATTGGCGCCGCGGGTAATGATAATAAGTCTCACGCCTTGGGCAAGCCATTCATCAATCTTGGCATCTTGATTGTCTTCGCTGGCAAACCAGCCTAAATCTTCATCCGATAATTTGATGATGTCGGCATGTTTGATCATACGGTTGAGACGCGACAGGTAGGCGTCGCGGTCTTGAACGAAATTGGCGCGGATATTGGGGTCAAGCATAATGACCCGTTTGGTTTTTTCCCGCATCATCAGCGCTTCAAAAGTGCTGCCGCATGGTTCGGAAATCAGGCTGATGCCGCCAAAAAGCAAGGCCGACACAGCGTCATCCAAAGCTGGAATATCATCGATATGCAGCAGGCGGGTTGCGGTATTTTCATCATAAAAAGCATAGGATGCCTGACCATTGACAAGGCGAACGAAGGCAAGTGTTGTCGGGCGGTCGGATGGAATAGCGTATTTGTCACTGACATTGGATGCGGCCATGGTGCCACGCAACACGTCACCGAAAAAATCGGATGAGAGGCCGGTGAGCAAGCCGGAAGGCGCACCAAGGCGGCCAATGGCAACGGCGCTATTGAAAATTGCACCACCCGCATGAGGCTTGAAAACGGGTTCGCCAGCTTCATTAATCTCCGCAATCATGTCAATCAAAGCTTCGCCGCAGCACAGGATCATGTTGTCCCCCTGTTTTATAAATAATCAGACGTGTTGTCCGCCGTTAATGTGGATTTCAGAGCCGGTGACATAAGACGAGGCTTCGGAGCACAAATAATAAATTGTTTCGGCAACTTCCGAGGTCTGGCCCAAACGGCGTAATGGCAGCTGGTCTACCAGCTTTTCGGTACCGGGCGAGAGAATGGATGTTTCAATTTCACCCGGTGCAATTGCATTAACACGAATGCCGTGCGGACCGAAATCCGAAGCCATCTCGCGGGTGAGGGCTGCAAGCGCTGCTTTGGAGGTGGAATAGGCGGTGCCGGCAAAAGGATGCACACGGCTTCCGGCAATAGAGGTTACGTTGACGATGGAACCTTGTGCCGCTTCCAATTCTTTAAAAAGGCCGCGTCCCAACATGATCGGAGCCATGAAATTGACCTGAAAGACATCACGCCAAATCTGCATCGGGGTTTCCAGCGAGTTGAGACGGCGCCCGCCTTCGGCTTTGGGCGATATACCGGCATTGTTGACGAGTGCATGCAACCGGCTTCCTTGCGCCTCAAGGCGTCGACGAATTTCGCCAATTCCGCGCCCGATATCTTCTGCATCGGCCAGATCAATTTTGATATGGTCTTCAGGCCCCGCAGGCCACGGGCAATTTTCGGAAAAATCCTGCCGCGAGCAGGTGATAACCCGCCATCCGGCTTTGGAAAAACGTTTGACGGTAGCATGGCCGATACCTCGGCTGGCGCCGGTCAATACAAGAGTTTTACGCTCTGATTCACTCATAATTGCCTCACTGTTCAACCTTGAATAACCTATTGATTAAAGGAATTCGAGTAGACTTATTGATCATCTCACCGTTAATCCGTAGTTTGGCATTCTTTATGGAGGCCATATGCAAAAATTTATATTGGCAATTGATCAGGGAACAACATCAACACGCAGTATTGTGTTCAATCAAAGGCGGCGCGTTGTTGGTGTGGGACAGGAAGAATTTGAACAGCATTTTCCACAATCCGGCTGGGTCGAGCACGATCCGGAGGATATCTGGCGCACCGTTGTGGAAACAAGCCGTCAAGCCATCCGCAACGCGCATATAGAGGCCGGTCAAGTTGCTGCCATCGGCATAACCAATCAGCGCGAAACTGTGGTTGTTTGGGACAAACATACCGGTCGCCCACTTTATAATGCGATTGTCTGGCAAGACAGGCGAACTGCTTTGTTTTGCTCGCAATTGCGCGATAGCGACCACGAGGAGATGGTGGTTTCCAAAACGGGTTTGTTGCTTGATCCATATTTTTCGGCAAGCAAAATCCGCTGGATTTTAGATAATGTCCGCAATGCCAGAGTGCGCGCCGAAAAAGGCGAATTACTATTTGGCACTATTGATTGTTTTTTAATCTGGCGACTGACGGGGGGGCAAGTTCATGCGACCGACGCCACCAATGCCTCGCGTACGCAGCTGTTCAATATTGCTGAGCAGACTTGGGATGACGAGCTGTTAAAGCTATTTGATATTCCGCAGGCAATGCTGCCGGAGGTAAAAGATTGCGCTGATAATTTTGGCGTCACAAGCGCCGAAATTTTAGGAGCGGAAATCCCAATCCTTGGTGTTGCGGGCGATCAGCATGCCGCTTTGATGGGGCAAGCTTGTTTTCAACCAGGTATGGTTAAATCAACCTATGGCACTGGTTGTTTTGCACTGATTAATACCGGCGAAGATATTGTGCGCTCAAAGAACCGGCTTTTGACCACGATTGCTTATCGTTTGAACGGCAAAGTCGCTTATGCACTGGAAGGGTCAATTTTTATTGCCGGTGCGGCAGTGCAATGGTTACGCGATGGTTTGAGAATTATTGAAAGCGCCGATCAGTCGGGCAAGCTTGCAGATGATGCTGATCCGCATCAGGATGTTTATCTGGTTCCGGCTTTTGTTGGCCTTGGTGCGCCGCATTGGGATGCGGATGCGCGTGGTGCGATATATGGTTTGACACGCAATACAGGCCCCGCCGAATTTTGCCGCGCTGCACTGGAATCGGTTGCCTATCAAACCGCTGATTTATTGCAGGCGATGCAAAAAGACTGGCAAAATGCTTCGCAAACCGTGCTTCGTGTCGATGGCGGCATGGTGGCTTCGGATTGGACCATGCAGCGTCTGGCCGATATTCTCAATGTCGAGGTGGATCGCCCTGAAATTCTTGAAACAACAGCATTGGGTGCGGCATGGCTTGCCGGTTCCAAGGCGGGTCTTTGGGCCGGCGCTGATGAGTTTTCCCAAACATGGGCGCTTGAGCGTCGTTTTGCGCCTAAAATGGATCAGATGGAGCGGACGCGTAAGATTTCGGGTTGGAAAGATGCGTTGTCGCGCACTTTGTCCCGCTAATTGTTCAGCGCATAAAAAAGACTGCGTCCTGATGGGCGCAGTCTTTGGTTTTTTTATAGGTTGCTATTTTAATTGCCCATAATGATATCGAGCAATGTGGTTGGTTTATTTGCCGGTTGTGCCGGTGCGTTGTCATCAATAGCGGCATTTGGCTGTGTGGTTTCAGGTGCTGGTGGCCAATAGCCATCATCATCCTGTGGCACATTCTGGCCGTCATAACTGCCGAATGGCGCATCAATATCGGGCATATTATCGCTTCCGCCCGGTACGATATTTTCGATATGATAGGAGCCGGGAAGCGGTGTAATCGGCACGCCTTTATGCGCGGCGGTCATGAAGCTTTTCCATGCGGTCACCGGCAAAGTGGAGCCGAAAACACGCTTCATCGATTTACCGTCATCATTGCCAAACCAAACACCGGTGGTAAGGTTTGAAGTATAGCCGACAAACCATGCATCGCGGAAGTTTTGTCCGGTACCGGTTTTACCCGCAGCAGGCCAACCGAATTGCGCGCGCTTGGCGGTACCGTCTTCAACGGTACGGCTGAGCATCGCGTTCATCATGCCGATATTGCGTTCATCAATAACGCGTGGGCCTAAAATATTGTCACGTTGATAAAGCACGGTGCCGTCATTGGTTGTAACTTTTTCAATCATAAAGGGAGGCGCACTATAGCCGCCATTGGCAAATGGCACATAAGCATCGGTGAGTTCCACCAAGGATACTTCGGAGGTGCCAAGTGCCAGCGAAGCATTGTCGGCAAGCTTCGATTGGATGCCGAGACGATGGGCTGTATCAATGACCGCTTGCGGGCCGACTTCCATCACCAATTGCGCCGAAACGGAGTTGAGCGAATGGGAAAGGGCGGTGGCAAGTGTCACTTCACCCATATATTTACCGCTGTCATTGCCCGGTGTCCATTTACCGATGCGGATCGGTGCATCATTGCGAACGGAATCCGGTGTGCGTCCTTGTTCAAGAGCGGTCAGATAGACAAAAGGTTTAAATGCAGAAGCGGGCTGACGACGGGCGTCACTTGCGCGGTCAAACTGGCTGGCGGCGTAATCATAGCCACCAATCCAGGCGCGCACAGCGCCTGTTGCATCAATGGAGACAAGTGCGCCTTGTGAAACCTGCATTTTGTCTTTGTTTTGCGAAATCAGATCACGAATGATTTCCTCGCCCGTATGTTGCAGGTTCATGTCGATGGTGGTCTGAACCGTGATGTCGTCATGCACATCGCCGATCAGACTTTTCAATGAACCGACAATACGGTCTGCGGCATAGTTTTCCGAACCTTGCCAATAGCTGGCGGCGCGTGTTGGCGGCTCGCTTTCAGCAATGGCTTTATCGGTATCGTTGATCATGCCTTGTTCACGCATGGCGGCCAGCACCAGTTTGGCACGGTCGGAGGCAGCTTGCGGGTCACGTGCAGGCGAGAGACGGGAAGGGGCTTTTAAAAGGCCAGCCAGAGTAGCTGCTTCAATAAGCGTGACATCACGGGCGGATTTGTCGAAATAACGTCTTGAAGCGGCATCGACACCAAAAGCACCGGAACCCAGATAAACGCGGTTGAGATACATCTCCAAAATCTGGTCTTTGGTATATTTATGCTCAAGCCATAAAGCGAGCATGACTTCCTGCACCTTACGCTCGATGGTGCGCTCAGGTGAAAGAAACAGGTTTTTAGCCAACTGCTGGGTCAGGGTGGAGCCGCCCTGTGCTGCGCGCCCCTTGGTGATGTTGGTTACCACTGCACGAGCAAGGCCAATCGGATCAATACCGAAATGGGAGTAAAAACGTCTGTCCTCAATGGCGACAACGGCTTGCGGAATATAAGGCGACATTTCATGTAAGCCTACAGATTCACCACCCGTTGTGCCGCGATTGGCGATCAGATTGCCGTTGGCATCGAGAATTTTGACATTTGGTGGACGGTCAGGAATTTCCCAATCAGTTGTCGGTGGCATTTTAGCGGCAAAATAAACCAGTACACCGGCAAAACCGATGGCGCCCCAAAGGCCAAGAACCATTAACCAGTAAATCAACCGGCGCAATCTGCCCCAAAAGCCGGCAGGCTTTTTCTTTGAGCGTTTGCCTTTTTGTTTCGGTTGCGGCGTGCGTCTGCCAGATGTGCGATCACTTTCGTCAGCACGAAAATCATCATGGCCATTTTTTTGTTTTGAACCACCAAAGCTCGGCTCAATGCGATTGTTGTTATTTTTGCGTGACGACATACGTGATCAGATTCTGTCCGGCTAATAATTTTTGTCTGCTCTGTATGATAAATGCGGCGGTTTAAAGGGGGGTAAAGATTGTAACCGGATTTATTGTTTGCCCCGCTTGATTGGTAATGAGTGAAACCTGCCCTGACCATGGAGGCATTGGTCAGAGCAGACTTCAAGGAACGTGAATATGATCACGCCTTAGAAGCGATAGGCAACCCCGATGCGAACCTCGTCGGTTTTAAGCTTGGTTTTGTATTCAAAATTATCAATGGCAAAGGTTTTGCGGCCATAATCTGTGTGGCGATATTCAAGGCGCAGTGCTGTATTGCTGGCAAGTGCGTAATCAACACCTACACCAGCTGTCCAACCGGTCATGGTGGAGTTAGCGTCTTGATAATTGAAGTTTGTGTCATAAAGCGAATTTTTTACTTGAGCGAAGGCAATACCACCGGCGAGGTAGGGCATCCAGCGATCCATCGCAAAGCCAAGACGTGCGCGTACAGCACCTGACCATTCCAGCTTGCTTTCATGATTGAAATCTTGTGATGTAGTGGAATCGATAACCGCAGTATAGATCAGGTTTTGGCGCGCGCTATTGTAGGTTAAATCCGCATCAATACCGAGAATCATATTATTCCAGAATTCAAAGTTATAACCGCCATAAATTCCACCTAACACTCCGTCGGAACTGTTGCGCGTGTGATGCTGACCGTCAAAGCGTTCTTTGAAGCTGCCATTCTGATAACCAGTCTGGAAGCCTAAATAAGCGCCTGTCCAAGAGTGTCCGTAGTCAATAACGGGCACGATTTCGTGATGCATAATGGCATCGGCTGCCTGAGCATAATTGGCAGTGGTTAATGCAAGTGTAGATGCTATAAGTAATTTTTTCATGAAAACCTCAATTGTGAAATAATGTATAGGGTAGATAATGAAGACATCGTCTCATGATAACCTGTATATGTATGTAGTATTAAAGTAACACATCATGGATTGTTGCTTTTAATATATTATTATATTTGATTTATATGAATGAATATTTGTTTATTTTTAATAAAATAAGTATTATTGGAAATATAGGTTTGATGGAATAAAATATTAAAATGAAAAAGGCGACAAAGCTTTCGCGCTGTCACCTTTTGCTGATTCTAGAGCATGTCTCCCAAAAGTGGGCACCGGTTTTGGGATAAAGACATGCGTAAAAACAAAACGCTAGAGCGAGCACAGTGGATATGATTAAGTGCGACACGCTCTAGTTGAATTGAGATGCAGATAAATCAGGCGTGCGAGAAAATATCCTGCTCATCCCAGCCCATCAGATCAAGTTCTGCGCGGGTCGGCAGAAATTTGAAGCATTCTGCGGCTTGGTTTTTACGGCCATCGCGTTCCAGTCTCTGCTCAAGAATGGTTTTGAGGCGGTGCAGATAAAGCACATCCGAGGCTGCATATTCCAACTGAGCTTGCGACAGGATTTCTGCCGCCCAATCCGATGACTGCTGTTGCTTGGAAATCGAAACATCCAGCAGCTCGCCGCAAATTTCCTTCAGGCCGTGGCGGTCTGTATAGGTGCGGGTCAGTTTTGAAGCAATTTTGGTGCAGAAAACCGGCAGCGGCATCACGCCGAATGTGTGATAAAGAACAGCAATATCAAAACGGCCGAAGTGGAAAATTTTGGTGATGTTGTCATCGCTCAAAAGTTTCATCAGGTTCGGTGCCTGTTTTTGCCCCTTTTCAATCTGGATGATGTCGGCAGTACCGTCACCGGGCGAAATCTGCACCACGCATAGGCGGTCGCGCAGTGGATTAAGTCCCAGTGTTTCGGTGTCGATGGCAACGGAATCCACCTGATAATTGCTTAAATCAGGCAGATCGTTTTTGTGAAAGCGAATAGTCATTGCATGCCGTTTCTTTGCGGGGATTATTTTTGTGCCAGGGCGTTTAGAATGCGAGCCCATGAGCGCTGCCCCTTATGGAAGGAAGTGATTTCGTATTTTTCGTTTGGTGAGTGGATACGGTCGTCTTCAAGGCCGAAGCCGACGAGCAGCGATTCCATGCCCAGATAAGTGTCGAAATCGCCAACGATTGGAATGGAGCCGCCCATAGCGATGAGAGCTGCCGGATTTGGCCATTCGTCGGACAATGCGTCTTTAGCTTTGTTGACGAGGGAGGAATCGTAAGGCAGTTGAATGGCAGGTGAGCCGCCGTGATCGGAAAATTCTGCGCGGCAATCGGTTGGCAATCTGTCGAGAACAAACTGATGGAAAGCGGCGCGGATTTTTTCCGGATCTTGTTTATGTACAAGGCGGAATGAGATTTTGGCAGAAGCTTGAGCAGCAATAACGGTTTTGAAGCCGTCGCCTGTGTAGCCGCCGGTGATGCCGTTGACTTCGGCAGTCGGGCGCGCCCATGTCAGCTCCAGAATACTGCGGCCTTTTTCGCCACTTGGCTGGGAAAGACCAATAGGACCTAAGAAATTTTCAGCTGTGCGACCGAGATTGTCCCATGATTGCAGGATTTGTGATGGAGTTTCTTCAACGCCGTCATAAAAGCCAGGAATAGTGATATGGCCGTTTTCATCATGAATATCGGCAATGATCTTGCTCAAAATATGGATAGGGTTGGCCGCAGCGCCACCGAAAAAGCCGGAATGAAGGTCGCGGTCAGCTGCAAAAATGGTAACTTCCGTGCCTACAAGACCGCGTAAGCCTACCGAAATAGCCGGTGTGTTGATATCCCACATCGAGGTGTCGCAAACGAGCGCGCAATCGGCTTTCAGTTCTTGTTTGTTTTGCTCCAAAAACGGCTTCAATGATGGTGAACCGGATTCTTCTTCGCCTTCAAACAGAAGGGTGACTTTAACCGGCAATTTGCCATGGACGGCTTTATAAGCGCGGCAAGCTTCAACAAAGGTCATCAATTGGCCTTTATCGTCCGAGGTGCCGCGACCGGTCATGATTTTGCGGCCATTGCCCAAATCTTTGACGGCAGGTGCAAACGGATCATTTTCCCAAAGATTGAGCGGATCAACAGGCTGCACATCATAATGGCCGTAGAAAAGCACATGTGGTGCATCGCTTGAGGGGCCTTCATGATGGGCAACAACCATCGGATGCCCCGGTGTATCGCGAACACTTGCCTCAAAGCCGATGGATTGCAGGTCTTTGACCAGCCACTCGGCGGCTTGGCGGCAATCGGCTTTGAAAGCCGGATCGGTGGAAATGGATTTGATGCGCAACAAATCGAACAAATGTTCGACGCTGGCGTCAAAACTGGTATCAATATGCGACAAAACGGGATCGAGAGCGATTGTGGACATTGCTAAGCCTGACTTGGTGTAAAATCCGGTTTGGACATTAAACCAGATTTGGACGCGAAATGAAGTAAAGGCACACTACAGCATCGTATCATTGTGCTGCAAGGATGAAAGCGCGTGTCGGGTCTTAAGACTTTAAGGGAATGGGTAAATGTACTGACCGTCGTGGCGAGGGGGAAGGCCACAACGGTCATACTCTCAAGTTGCACATTTCCCGAAAGGGGTGGGGGAAACGGCTTTGGTCAGCTTTAGTTGGGGGGAAAGCTGACGATCAACAGTGCGTTGATGAAAATGAATTGACCATGGAATCATGTCCTTTCAAGGGCAAAATTACGAAATTTCAGCGTCGTTTTTGCGTGTTTTTTGAAAATAATAATCATATGCGTGGATGGGGCATGGAGATTATCAAGGTTTTATTTCTTTTCGCGGCAGATTGCTTTAAGACTTTGAGCCATGAAAAAAGGCGATCATTTATTTCTCATCGACGGTTCGGGTTATATTTTCCGGGCTTACCATGCATTACCACCGCTGACGCGCAAATCTGATGGTTTGCCGGTTGGCGCGGTGTCGGGTTTCTGCAACATGTTGTGGAAGCTTTTAAAAGATGCCCGCGACACGGATTTGGGCGTAGTGCCGACGCATTTTGCGGTGATTTTTGACTATTCGTCGAAAACCTTCCGCAATGAAATTTATCCGGAATATAAAGCTAATCGTACCGCACCGCCGGAAGATTTGATCCCGCAATTCGGGCTTATCCGTCAGGCAACGCGCGCTTTCGATCTGCCCTGCATCGAAAAAGAAGGCTTTGAGGCGGATGATCTGATTGCCACTTATGCCCGCCATGCAACGCAAGCTGGCGGCGATGTAACAATTGTTTCGTCGGATAAAGATTTGATGCAGCTCGTTTCGCCACAAGTGTGGATGTATGACGGGATGAAAGACAAGCAGATTGCTATTCCGGAAGTGATTGAAAAATGGGGCGTTCCGCCGGAAAAAATGATTGATCTGCAATCATTGACCGGTGACAGCACCGATAATATTCCGGGCATTCCGGGAATCGGGCCCAAAACCGCCGCTCTTCTTTTGGAAGAATATGGCGATCTTGATACATTGCTGGCGCGTGCTGGCGAGATCAAGCAAAATAAGCGCCGTGAGAATATTATCGCTTATGCCGAGCAGACCAAAATTGCGCGTGAACTGGTGACATTACGCACCGATGTGCCGGTGGATGTTGATCTGGATGCTTTTGTACTTGAGCCGCAAAACGGGCCAAAATTGATCAGCTTCCTGAAGGCGATGGAATTTACCTCATTGGTTCGCCGTGTGGCGGATGCAACTGATACGGATGCGTCTGTGGTCGAACCATGTCATGTGGAAACCGAATGGGGCGCGGATGCCCGTGGACCTGATCTGGATTTGGGCACGGCAGTGACAGCAGCTGATGCAGATAATGCCGGGTCTGCCGCAGCGGTCGCAGGCGGTATGCCGTCCGATCTGGTGGCGTCGCGCATAGGTCAAGCACTGACGAAAAAGATTGATACATCATCCTATACCTGTATCCGTGATCTAAAATTGTTGGAAAGCTGGCTCGATGAAGCGCTTGAAAAAGGCGTGATGTCCTTTGACACCGAAACCAATTCGCTTGATCCGATGCAGGCTGATCTGATTGGTTTTTCTATCGCTCTTGAAAGCGGCAAAGTAGGTTATGTGCCGTTGCAACATAAGTCCGGTCAGGATGATTTGCTGGGCGGCGGATTGGTTGAAAACCAAATCCCGTTCGATGCTGCCATTCAAGCGCTGAAGGTGGTTTTGGAAGATAAATCTGTGCTGAAAATTGCGCAGAACATGAAATATGACTGGCTGATCATGCGCCGCTACGGCGTCAATATCGTGTCTTTTGATGATACGATGTTGCTGTCTTATGTGCTTGATGCGGGTGCCAATGCGCATGGCATGGATGCACTGGCCGAGCGCTGGTTGGGTCATAAAACCATTGTCTATAAAGATGTTGCCGGCACTGGCAAAAATGCCGTCACCTTTGATATGGTCAATCTGGAAAAAGCCACCGCCTATGCCGGCGAAGATGCTGATGTTACTTTACGTCTGTGGCAGGTGTTGAAGCCACGCCTCATTGCTGATGGACTGACTTCCGTTTATGAACGTCTGGAACGTCCGCTGGTTGCTGTTCTGGCGCGGATGGAAGAGCGCGGCATTTCCGTTGATCGCCAGATATTGTCGCGTCTTTCAGGTGAATTGGCACAAGCAGCCGCCGGATATGAGGAAGAAATTTACGAACTGGCCGGTGAAAAGCTCAATATTGCATCACCAAAACAGCTTGGTGATATACTGTTTGGTAAGCTCAACCTGCCGGGTGGCGCAAAAACCAAAACCGGCCAATGGTCAACCTCGGCGCAAGTATTGGAAGATTTGGCCGCAGAAGGCCATGAGTTGCCGCGCAAAATCGTTGATTGGCGTCAGCTTACCAAATTAAAATCTACCTATACGGATGCGCTGCCGGGCTTTATTAATCCGCAAACCAAGCGCGTGCATACATCTTATTCGATGGCTGCAACCACCACAGGGCGCTTGTCGTCATCGGATCCGAATTTGCAGAATATTCCGGTGCGCACCAGTGAAGGCCGCAAAATCAGAACCGCTTTTGTGGCTGAGCAAGGCAATAAGCTGATTTCTGCCGACTATAGCCAGATTGAATTGCGCGTGCTTGCCCATGTGGCGGATATTGCACAACTCAAACAGGCCTTTGCCGATGGTATTGATATTCATGCCATGACGGCTTCTGAAATGTTTGGTGTGCCGGTGGAAGGCATGCCGTCTGAAGTGCGCCGCCGCGCCAAAGCTATCAATTTCGGCATCATTTATGGTATCTCGGCTTTTGGCCTTGCCAATCAATTGTCGATTTCGCGTGAAGAGGCGAGCCAATATATTAAAACTTATTTCGTGCGTTTTCCTGGAATTCGTGATTATATGGATGCGACCAAGGAATTTGCGCGTGAACATGGCTATGTCGAAACCATTTTCGGCCGCCGCGCGCATTACCCTGAAATTAAAGCGTCTAATGCGCAAATCCGTGCTTTTAACGAGCGCGCTGCCATTAATGCGCCAATTCAGGGCTCTGCTGCTGATATTATCCGCCGTGCGATGGTGCGCATGGAAGATGCTCTTGATGCGGTGGGTCTGTCGGCACGGATGCTTTTGCAGGTGCACGACGAATTAATCTTTGAAACCCCTGAAGAAGAGGTAGAAAAAACCATACCGGTGATCCGCGATATTATGGAAAATGCTGCCATGCCGGCAGTGTCTCTTTCGGTTCCGTTACAGGTAGATGCGCGTGCAGCGCATAACTGGGATGAGGCACACTAAGCATGAGCAAGGTTGACCACGGGCGCTGTACCCTTTAGGGAGAACGTAACCAATTTGTTTTCTGTATCCGTCGTGCCAAGGCGATCTTTGCGTCCCGGATGTGGAATTCTTTTTTCGAAAGTCATTCATGTCCCTGCCTGAAACAATCGCTCCGGCTCTGTCCGGCGCTCTTGCCGCTCGTGGTTATGCCTCGCTTACTGCCGTTCAAACGGCAGTATTGGCACCCGAAGCGGCCGATACTGACCTTTTAGTCTCTGCCCAGACGGGCTCCGGTAAAACCGTTGCATTTGGTATTGCTATTGCTGCCAAGCTTTTGGACGGTAAAGAACGTTTTGGTGCGGCGCGCACCCCTTTGGCAATGATTATTGCACCAACCCGTGAGCTTGCTTTGCAGGTGCGTCGTGAACTGGAATGGCTCTATGCCCAGACCGGTGCACGTATTGCCTCTTGTGTTGGCGGTATGGATATCCGTTCTGAGCGCCGCGCGCTGGAACAGGGTGCCCATATTGTGGTCGGCACACCCGGTCGTCTTCGCGACCATATCACCCGCAATGCACTTGATATGTCGACGCTGCAAGCTGTTGTGCTTGACGAAGCCGACGAAATGCTTGATCTTGGTTTCCGTGATGATCTGGAATTCATTCTGGGTGAAGCGCCGGAAGACCGCCGCACATTGATGTTCTCGGCCACAGTACCAAAACAAATCGCATTGCTTGCCAAGCGCTTTCAGCGTGATGCATTGCGCATCACTGCTGCCGGTGAAGCTGGCCAGCATGTGGATATTGAATATAAAGCCATGGTTGTGCCGCCACATGAGCGCGACCTCGCCATCGTCAATACGCTGCTTTATTATGATGCACAAAATACAATTATTTTCTGCGCCACCCGTGAAGCAGTCAAGCATTTGGCAAGCCGTTTGTCTAACCGTGGTTTTGCGGTTGTAGCCCTTTCCGGTGAGTTGAGTCAGGCCGAGCGTAACAATGCGCTGCAATCCATGCGTGATGGCCGTGCCCGCGTTTGCGTTGCAACTGACGTTGCTGCTCGCGGTATTGATTTGCCAAATCTGGATTTGGTGATCCACGCTGAATTGCCGACCAACCCTGAAACTTTGCTGCACCGCTCCGGCCGTACCGGTCGTGCGGGTCGTAAGGGAACTTGTGTTCTTGTTGTGCCTTTCTCTCGCCGCCGTTCGGCTGAGCGTTTGTTGCAAATGGCAAAACTGAGCGCCGAAACAATGCCGGCACCAGGTATTGCCGGGGTTCAGGCCAAGAACAACGAGCGTATCCTTAACGAAGTTGAGCAGGTCGAGGCTTTGGATGAAGAGCATCACGATCTTCTGAAAACCTTGCAGGAACGTTACACGCCGGAACAGATCGCCAGTGCATATCTGGCTCGCGAATTGTCTCTGCGTCCTGTGCCGGAAGAATTGTCCGATGCACAGATCCGTCCATTGGAAAACCGCCGCGGTAATGACCGTTTCGAACGTAATGACCGTAATGACCGTAATGATCGCGGCGATCGTGGTGGCCGTGGCGAACGTGGCGACCGCTTTGGTGGCGAGCGTCAGGAACGTGGTCCACGTTTTGATGGTGTTTGGTACTCGCTTTCAGCTGGTCGTAAACACCGCGCTGATCCGCGTTGGTTGCTGCCTTTGATTTGTAAAGCGGGCGGTATTACCAAGCGTGAAGTTGGCTCTATCCGCATTCTGGATAATGAAACCCGTTTTGAAATTCTGACCGAAAAATCCGGTGAGTTTTTCCAAAATGTGCAAGAGCACGGAACCGGTGAAAAAGGTCTGGTCATTCGTCAGGCCAATGATGGTGGCGTTGCTGCACCACGTCGTGATGACGGCGATTTCAAACCACGCGGTTTTAAGCCTAAGGGCGACCGTTTCGGTGGCAAACCATCTTTTGATGGTCCTAAGCGCGGTGGCTGGGACAAGCCAAAGGGTGGCAAAAGAGACGGTGAAGGTTCTTTCAAAAAGAAACCGCGCCGCGAGGATTAAGAGCATGTCTCCCAAAAGTGGGCGCCGGTTTTGGGATAAAGACATGCTTAAAACAAAGTTTTAGAGCGAACACATTGAGTGCGATTAAGTGCGAAACGCTCTAAAAATCTCTGAGGCTTAACTTCGACATTTAGAATAATGAAAAGCCCGCCCGAAACATTTCGGGTGGGCTTTTTTATTGTCATTAAAATTGGCACTTAAGAGCATAAAAAAAACCGGAGCTATGTTGGCTCCGGTTTTATTTTAATAGGTATTTCAGCCAAGCTTAAACGTCCAGATTGGCCACATTCAGCGCATTGGTCTGAATGAATTCGCGGCGTGGTTCCACTTCGTCACCCATCAGACGGCTGAAGAGGCTGTCCGCGTCGGTGGCATCTGTGACTTTCACCTGCAACAGCGAACGTGCATTTGGATCAAGAGTTGTTTCCCACAGCTGCTCGGCGTTCATTTCGCCAAGACCTTTATAGCGCTGCAAACTCAAGCCCTTGCGGCCGGTGGCAAAAACTGCATCCAGAAGTGACATCGGGCCGGAAACTTCCTCACTCTTGTCTTTGCGACGCAAGATCGGTGGTTCGGCATAAACTTCCTTCAAACGCTCGGTGAGGCGGTCGATCTGGCGCGCATCAGCAGAGCCAATCAGGCTCATATCAAGCACGAGAATATCTTTTACGCCACGCAATGTGCGTTCAAAACGATAACCGCCATCTTCATGGATATGGCCAGTCCAGCCAAGTTCGGTTTCTTCTGCAATCAAATCCAAACGCTTGGCCACTGCATCGGCAGAGGCCTGCGTCCTCTCGTCATTGGCAACCGATTCAGGGTTGAGAACACCGGCAATGGCTGCCTGTTCCACAACGCGCTTATCATAACGTGTGTGCAAACCTTGCAAAAGCTGGCGCAACATGCGCGCATCTTCGATCACATTTTTAAGATCGTGACCTGCACGCACTTCGCCGCCCTTCAATTCAAGGGATGCTTCTTCAAGGCCGGTTTCAATGAGGAAATCCTCAAAGGCTGCTTCGTTCTTGATATATTGCGAGCTCTTGCCGCGCGTTACTTTGTAAAGCGGAGGCTGGGCGATATAAATATGACCACGTTCGATCAGTTCCGGCATCTGACGGAAGAAGAAGGTCAAAAGCAGGGTTCGGATATGTGCACCATCGACGTCCGCGTCAGTCATGATGATGATTTTGTGATAGCGCAATTTGTCCGGATTGAACTCGTCCTTACCAATCGAGGTGCCGAGCGCTGTAATCAACGTTCCGACCTGATCGGAGCCAAGCATACGGTCAAAACGGGCACGTTCCACATTGAGGATTTTACCGCGTAGCGGCAAAATCGCCTGATTTTGACGCGAACGGCCACCCTTGGCGGAACCACCGGCAGAATCACCCTCAACGATGAAGATTTCTGATTTAGCCGGATCACGTTCCTGACAGTCGGCAAGTTTGCCTGGCAGCGAGGTGATGTCCAGCGCGCCTTTACGGCGGGTCAGATCACGCGCTTTGCGTGCTGCTTCACGCGCTGCTGCTGCTTCGACAATTTTGCTCATCAACAATTTGGCTTCGGTCGGATGTTCTTCCAGCCAGATTGAAAGCGCTTCATTGACGAGGCTTTCCACAACAGGGCGCACTTCTGACGAAACCAGCTTGTCTTTGGTCTGTGACGAGAATTTCGGATCAGGCACTTTGACGGAAAGAACAGCGGTCAAGCCTTCACGACAATCATCGGCGGTCATCGTGACTTTTTCTTTTTTTGCAATACCGGAGCTTTCCGCATAGCCGGTCAGCTGACGGGTCAGCGCACCACGGAAGCCAGCCAAATGTGTACCGCCGTCACGTTGCGGAATATTGTTTGTAAAACACAAAACCCGCTCGTGATAGGTATCATTCCACCACATTGCAACTTCAACGGTCATACCGTCTTTCTCGCTGTGGATATAAATCGGCTCTTCAATGATCGGTTTTTTGCTCTGATCCAGATAGCGCACAAAAGCCTGCAAACCGCCGTCATAATGGAGCTCTTCCATGCGATGATCGGCAGGGCGTTTGTCGGTGAGAAGAATGCGCACACCGGAGTTTAAAAACGCCAATTCACGCAGGCGCCGCTCTAAAGTTTCATAGTCAAACTCGACCATGGTAAATGTGTCGGTCGATGGCATGAAGGATACTTCGGTGCCTTTTTCATCGCCTGCATCGCCGGTCACGATAAGCGGTGCATCGGCGACGCCGTGTGTAAAGCTCATTTCATGGATTTTGCCGCCACGGCGGATTTTCAGGCGCAGCCACTCCGACAAGGCGTTCACAACAGAAACACCCACACCATGCAGACCGCCGGAAACTTTATAGGAGTTCTGGTCGAACTTACCGCCCGCGTGAAGCTGGGTCATGATAACTTCGGCAGCAGAAACGCCTTCTTCTTTGTGGATGTCGGTCGGGATGCCACGACCATTATCGGTGACGGTGCAGGAACCGTCGGCGTTGAGTGTTACTGTGACCAGTGTTGCATGGCCGGCAAGTGTTTCGTCGATAGCATTATCAACGACTTCGTACACCATATGGTGCAGGCCGGAGCCGTCATCTGTGTCGCCAATGTACATGCCAGGACGTTTACGCACGGCATCGAGGCCTTTGAGCACCCGGATAGAGTCAGCGCCATAATCCGGAGTTGCTTCAGGGGTCATCTCTGGTGTCTCGGTCATGAAAAACTTTCGATTATCTGTTACGATAATGGTTTCCGGTACATCTTTGAAAAAGCCGCACCAAATTACCTTGTCGAATCATACGACATATATGAATTCAATATAGGCTCTCGCGCCGTTTTCTCCAAATTTATAGCCACGATTTAAGTGGATTTCTCATCACTTTTAGCGTGTTTTTTGAGGATTTATGCTTCTTTTCAACAAAAGCACTGTTGTACCGGTAAAAACGTCAGAGCCGGATAATTTTTACGCATGAAAAAAGCCCCTGAACAACCATGTTGAGGGGCTTTGAGAATTTTGAAATTGTAGTTTACGCAAATAGTCTTGCCGCATGCCAGCGCAAATGATCATCCATGAATGTGGAAATAAAATAATAAGAATGATCATAACCTTCGCGCATATTGAGCGTCAGCGGAATGTTGGCTTTTCTACAAACTTCTTCCAATATCCAAGGGCGCAAACCATCATCAAGAAAACCATCAGCCGTTCCTTGATCAATCAGCAGTTCCGGTACACGGTGGCCATCTTCAATCAGAAGTGTGCTGTCGTAAGAGCGCCATTGTGATTGGTCGGAGCCTAAATATTTCTCAAAGGCAGGCTTTGACCATCCGGCGGTGGAGGGCTGGGCAATTGGCGCAAAAGCTGAAACCGATTTGAACAATCCATCATTTTTAAGCGCGATGATAATGGCGCCATGCCCACCCATCGAATGGCCGAAAATGCTTTGACGTGTGAGATCAACCGGAAAGTTCTGCGCGATCAGTGCGGGTAGTTCTTGGCTAATATAGCGCTCCATCTGATAGTTTTTATCATATGGGGCTTGGGTGGCATTAAGATAAAAACCGGCACCCTGGCCAAACTGCCAGTTGTCTTTTTCATCCGGAACATTCTCGCCCCGTGGCGAGGTATCGGGGCAGATAATAGCGATGCCCAGTTCTGCAGCCATGCGGCGATATTCGCCTTTATCCATCACATTTTGATGGGTACAGGTGAGGCCGGAAAGATACCATAAAACCGGTACAGGTCCTTGTTCGGCCTGTGGTGGCAAAAAAATTGCAAATGTCATATCGCATTGGCAGGCTTCGCTTTTATGACGATAGACGCCTTGTGTGCCGCCAAAGGCTTTGGTTGTTGAAATGGTTTCCATAGATATTCCTCCAAAGCAAAAACTGTATGAACAAGAGCGCCATTCTAGTTAAAAAATGGCGCTGCTTGATTGTCATCAGATATGTGGGGCTAGGCGCATGTCGATATGCGGAATATTATCCTCGAGATATTCATCCGATATCGGAATAAAGCCAAATGAGCCGTAAAAATTCTGCAAATGACTTTGTGCGCCAAGTTCTGTCACTTGATGAGGGAAGCGCTTTTGTATAAATTCTATTGTTTCTTGCATCAGGCGGTGCCCGAGTTTGTGACCGCGATAACCTTCTGCCACCACAACGCGCCCGATTTTGACCGGTTTGCCTTCGCTTTCCGGTGGTAGAACCCGCAAATAGGCTGCAAGTTCGTCACCATCCAACAGGCGCAAATGGAAGGCATCATAGTCTTTGCCGTCAATTTCCGGATAGGGGCAATTCTGTTCGACCACGAAAACATCCACGCGCAGCTTCAGCATGGTATAAACTGCGCGCGGTGTCAGATCGTCGAGCTCGCCCCAATGAGAGGTGAAGTGCTTTTGCGTCATCAGAATGTAATCACCGAACGAATGGACTTGCCTTCATGCATCAGATCAAAAGCGGTGTTGATCTCTTCCAAAGGCATTTTATGGGTGATGAGATCATCAATATTGATCTTTCCTTCCATGTACCAGTCAACGATTTTCGGCACATCGGTGCGGCCACGCGCGCCACCAAATGCTGTGCCTTTCCAGACGCGGCCGGTGACAAGCTGGAACGGACGGGTAGAAATTTCTTTGCCGGCTTCCGCCACGCCGATGATGATTGATTCACCCCAGCCACGATGGCAGCACTCGAGCGCCTGACGCATCACATCGGTATTACCTGTCGCATCAAATGAATAATCCGCGCCGCCGTCGGTTAAATCCTGAATGGCCTGTACCACTTTGTCATTACCGATTTCGCGCGGGTTGATGAAGTCGGTCATGCCGAATTTCTTCGCCATTTCCACTTTTGCCGGATTGATGTCGACACCAATAATCTTGTCGGCCCCAACCATGCGCGCACCTTGAATAACATTAAGGCCGATGCCGCCAAGGCCGAACACCACCACATTGGATCCCGGACGTACTTTTGCGGTGTAAATCACAGCGCCGATACCGGTGGTAACACCACAGCCGATATAGCAGATTTTGTCGAAAGGTGCGTCTTCACGCACTTTTGCCAATGCGATTTCCGGCAAAACAGTGAAGTTGGAGAAGGTCGAGCAACCCATATAATGGAAGATCTCGCCACCGTCGCAGGAAAAACGGCTGGTGCGATCCGGCATCAGCCCTTGGCCTTGGGTGGCTCGGATGGAGGTGCAAAGATTGGAACGCTGCGACAGGCAGGTTTTGCAAGAGCGGCATTCCGGTGTGTAAAGCGGAATGACATGGTCGCCCGGTCTCAAAGTGGTCACACCTGCACCAACTTCGCGGACAATACCCGCACCTTCATGGCCGAGAATGGCCGGAAATTTACCTTCCGAGTCAAGGCCGGAAAGGGTGTAGGCATCGGTATGACAAACACCGGTCGCCATAATTTCCACCAGCACTTCACCCGGCTTCGGGCCGCCGATTTCAATAGTTTCGATGGTTAGCGGCTTATTTGCTTCCCATGCCACAGCTGCGCGTGATTTCATTTTTGCTTCTCCTCGCGGATTATTGATTTTTATTTTAAATAGCTGCGGATGATCCGCATGATCTGGTCAATTTCGGCTTCGGCTTTTTCAAGCGGCACTGCTTTGCCTGCATCAGCACTGGCTGCGCCAAAAGTTTCACGTAAATGGCTTTCCAGCA
Source organism: Paenochrobactrum sp. BZR 201-1 (assembly GCF_044987585.2). Lineage (NCBI taxonomy): Bacteria > Pseudomonadati > Pseudomonadota > Alphaproteobacteria > Hyphomicrobiales > Brucellaceae > Paenochrobactrum > Paenochrobactrum sp. BZR 201-1. The sequence goes on from NZ_JBJDRZ020000004.1 coordinate 122,681, forward strand.
CTTCCGCCATTAATCCGGTGGCTGCACCGCGCAAGGCTGCAAGCTGCTGCAATAAAGCACCGCATTCCGTGCCTGTATCAACCGCACGTTCCAGCGCTTCCGCCTGACCTTTGATGCGGCGCAGGCGGGTGATGACGCGTTTTTTCTCTTCCGGTGTGTGCGGCATGATGTGAAAGCCCTTTAAAGCTTGATACTAAAAAACTATATACTATGGGGGAGTATGTCAATGGTGGATTTTGGCACGCGTTTATACTGGACAAACTCCGTCAAACTGGTGCAGAGCTTTTATTTGACGTCTTCACTGGCAAGTGCAAATTGAGATGGGCATTTTTATTGCGAAGCTTACCTGATCTACCTGTCACCTATATATTGCCGCAGCTGGATCAAGCTATGGAGCATGGCAATAAACATGTACTGGTAGCACCTCCCGGTGCCGGTAAAACAACGCTGGTGCCATTGCATTTTTTGCATCAGGACTGGTCAGGTGCGGATAAGATCATTGTGCTTGAGCCGCGCCGTATTGCGGCGCGTGCGAGCGCCAAGCGCATGGCGCAATTGCTGGGGGAGGAGGTCGGGCAAGCGGTCGGCTACCGGATGCGGCTTGAAAACAAGACAAGTGCCTCCACTCGCGTGCTGGTGGTGACTGAAGGTGTTTTCGCCCGTATGATCTTGGAGGACCCTGAGCTTAAAGACGTCAAGGCTGTTCTGTTCGATGAATTTCATGAGCGCAGTTTAGACGCGGATTTCGGCCTTGCTTTAGCGCTGGATGTGCAGGCCGCATTACGTCCTGATTTAAAAATTTTGGTGATGTCGGCAACGCTTGACGGTGCGCGGGTGGCAGCACTTTTGGGCGATGATGCACAGGTGATCAAAAGCGAAGGCCGCAGTTACCCTATCGATATCCGCTACCGCGAGCGCAAACCACAGGAGCGGGTTGAGGATGCAATGGCGCAGGCCATTCGCGATGCGCTTTTTGATGAAACGGGTAGTATTCTGGCGTTTTTACCCGGCCAAGGCGAGATCGATCGGGTTGCCCGTTTGCTGGAGCCGTCTTTGGGCGCAAATATCATGCTTTGCCCTCTTTATGGGGCGATGGAAGGGCGCGATCAGGATGCAGCAATCAAACCTTCACCTGAGGGTAAGCGCAAAGTCGTGCTTGCTACATCGATTGCCGAAACCTCGCTGACCATTGATGGTGTGCGGGTGGTGATTGATAGCGGTTTGAGCCGTGTGCCGCATTATGAACCGGCAACCGGTCTGACACGCCTTGAAACGGTTCGTGCCTCACGTGCGGCGGTCGATCAGCGGGCAGGGCGCGCAGGGCGAACTGAAGCAGGCATTGCCATCCGGCTTTGGCATCAGGGGCAGACGGCTTCGTTGCCGCCGTTCAGTACACCGGAAATTCTGGAGGCGGATTTGTCCGGCTTATTGTTGGATTGTGCGACTTGGGGGGTAAATGATCCGTCAGAATTGCAGTTTTTAGATGAGCCACCACGGCCAGCATTGAATGAAGCACGCAATTTGCTGATGGAACTGGGTGCATTGGACGGCGATGGTCGATTGACCCCTGACGGCCAAGCAATGCGTGAACTGGCTTTGCCTGCGCGCCTTGCCCATATGGTGGCAAAAGCCAAGCCGCGTGGTGAAGGGCTCTATGCTGCTGAACTGGCGCTTTTATTAACCGAGCGTGGTCTAGGCGGCTCCGATATCGATCTGGAAGAGCGTTTCCGCAAATTTAAACAAGATCGCTCCGACCGAGCGCAACGTGCCAAGCAATTAGCCAAGCGTATAGGCGGCAATTCCGATGGTGAGACCTCTAGCATCGGGCGCTTGTTGCTCGATGCCTATCCTGATCGTCTGGCCAAGCCGCGCGGTGCCGCGGGGCAATTTGTACTGGCCAATGGTCGCGGCGGCGAGATAGACGCTGCATCATCTTTATCCAAAGCGTCGTGGTTGGTGGTGGCGGAACTGACAGGGCGCGCTGATCGCAGCCGCATTCTGGCCGCAGCCGAGGTGAGTGAAGCAGAGATCAGGTCTGTTTTGGGACACAAGATCAAAACCGGTCGTCAAGTTCTCTATGACGCAGAGAAAAACAGTCTGCGTGCCCGTGAAGCAACGCGTATTGGTCAGTTTGCTTTGCAGGAAAAACAAATGGCTGCTCCTTCGGGTGAAGAAGCGGATTTAGGCGTCATTGATACAGTGCGCCAATATGGATTGCAGATTTTGCCTTGGGGCAAAGAGGCTGAAACCCTGCGTTGCCGCTTAAGCTGGCTTTACCAGGGATTAGGCGAGCCGTGGCCTGCAATGGATGATGCAACGCTGATCGACAGGCTGGAAGATTGGTTATTGCCGTTTTTAACAGGTGAAGCGCGGCTCGATAAAATTCCGTTTGCAACGATCAGCAATGGTCTGCGCTCGTTGGTGTCTTATGATTTGCAGCGCAAAATTGATGCGCTGGCGCCGGTGAGTTTTGAAGTGCCGACAGGCTCCAATATCACCATCCGTTATGATGCCGATCAGCCCGTCATTGCTGTAAGGGTGCAGGAATTGTTTGGCCTGACTACTCATCCTTCCATCGCCGATGGCAAAGTGCCGCTGGTGCTGGAACTATTGTCGCCGGCCCATAAGCCGATCCAGATCACGCGGGATTTGCCGCGTTTTTGGGCGGGCTCTTGGGCGGATGTGCGCGCCGATATGCGCGGCCGTTATCCCAAACATGTCTGGCCGGAAGACCCGGCCAATGCGCCACCGACACGCCGCGCCAAGCCACGCGGGCAATGAGGCGGACACGGAAAACGAATTGGCAGGACTTACCTTGATTTAAAACTTGCCTTATATGGTCAACAAAAAATGGTACGGAGTGGTCATGCAGACAGATTTTCACAGCCGCGCTTCAAGCCAGTCGCGGCGTCCGCGCCTGACTACGCTGGTGCGTATCCGCTGGCTGGCGATTGCCGGACAAACAGCCGCGGTGATGTTTGTGGCGCTTTATCTGCGCTTTCCGTTTCCTGTCGGTATTTGTTTTGCACTGATTGCACTCTCCGCATGGCTTAATCTGCTTTTGAGCTTTCGTTATCCGGTCAGCCATCGCTTAAATCCGACGGCCGCCAGCTTTGTGCTGGGCTTTGATGTGTTGCAATTGGCGGGGCTGTTATATCTGACCGGTGGTTTGCAAAATCCGTTTACGATCTTGATGATTGTGCCGGTGATTATTTCAGCAACCTCATTGCCCAAACGCCATACGATTGTGCTTGGGTTGTTGGTGACAATCTGCACCACATATCTCACTTTTTATCATCTCAATCTGCCGTGGTATCCGGATACGGTGCTGGAATTGCCGTTTTTGCTGGTGGCGGGCATATGGAGCGCGGTCATTTCAACGCTTGGCTTTACCGGTGTTTATGCATACCGGATTGCTGAAGAAGCGCGCCAGCTTGGTGACGCATTGACGGCAACCGAACTGATTTTGCAGCGCGAACATCATTTGACTGCTTTGGACGGATTGGCGGCGGCTGCTGCGCATGAGCTTGGCACACCTTTGGCCACTATCGCTTTGGTGGTTAAGGAGATGCAGCGTTCCCACGCCAAAGACGAGGAGATAGCCGACGATATCAGCCTGTTGCAATCACAAACGCAGCGTTGCCGCGAGATTTTGCAGCGTCTCACTAGCCTTTCATCCGAAAATGAAGAACATATGTCACGTATGCCGCTTTCTTCATTGATCGAGGAGGTGGTCGCACCGCACCGTAATTTCGGCATTGATCTGGAAGTGGTACGCCAGGAAGGCTCAAAACCTGAGCCGGTGGTGCGGCGCAATCCGGGGCTATTATACGGGCTTGGAAATCTGATTGAAAATGCGGTGGATTTTGCCCGTGAAAAAGCAACAGTTTCATGGAGCTGGAGCGAAACGGAAGTGCGCGTCATCATTCAGGATGACGGGCAGGGCTTCAAACCGGAAATTCTGGAGCGAATCGGTGAGCCTTACACAACCAGTCGCGAGAGCGGCCATAATGGCGGCGGCTTGGGATTGGGCCTCTTCATCGCGAAAACGTTACTGGAACGTTCGGGCGCCCATATAAGCTTCCATAATAGAAGCAATCCGGGGCAGGGCGCGGAAATCCGAGTGGTCTGGTCCCGTGATATTTTGGCCGGAAATGTGAAATAAATACGGTTCGCAAGCATTTTTTCAAATTGCTCATTTGACTTTTTGCCGCAGGGCTACAATAAGGAAATAAAAAAACCGAGTAGGAAAACCTGATGGACGACTTGATTCAGGACGACAGTGAAGCAATCGGCACCGATCCTTCTCTTCTTCTGGTCGATGACGACAAGCCGTTTTTGCAACGTCTGGCACGTGCTATGGAAAGCCGTGGTTTTAACGTGACCGCAGCAGAATCGGTTGAAGAGGGTCTTGCCGCCGTAAAGGCTGGCGCACCGGCTTATGCCGTTGTGGATATGCGTTTGGGTGACGGAAATGGTCTCGATATCATTGAGGCAATCCGTGCCAAACGTGCCGATACACGTGCCATTATTCTCACCGGCTACGGTAATATTGCCACCGCAGTCAATGCGGTCAAACTGGGTGCGGTTGATTATCTGTCCAAGCCGGCCGATGCAGACGAGGTTTTTGCGGCACTTACCCGCAGACCGGGTGAAAAAGTGATTCCACCGGAAAATCCAATGTCGGCTGATCGTGTCCGCTGGGAGCATATTCAGCGTGTTTATGAAATGTGCGAACGCAATGTTTCAGAAACGGCACGTCGTTTGAACATGCATCGCCGCACCTTGCAGCGTATTCTTGCCAAGCGCGCTCCGCGCTGATTTCTAAAGGCTCTATACGATTGGGCAGAATCAATCTGTAAGACTGATTCTGCCCTTGCTTATCTAGTGTAGTTTTATGGATTTGATAATTAGCAGTAAAAAGCGCTGTTATATTTAAAAGAATCCCCCATTTAAAAGTTAATAAGTATAGTTAATAGAAGTTTAACTATATCTATTGCACATTGGGCAGAGATCAGTCGGTTCGAGTGCGGAAGCGGCTTGTATATTCGGGGGAATTTATGAAATTCAAATCATTGCAAATACCCGTCGCGATTACTCTGACCGGCCTTTTGGCTGCTTGCTCAACAACCGGTTCGCCGTTTCAGGCAACGGCGTCTTATCCGGCAGTCACAGATGCAGGCTATACATTGCCAGCGATTCCCAAAGAGAAGATACCTGAGCAATATCGTCGTCAGACTGTCACTTATAAAACCACGCAAAAGCCTGGTTCGATTGTGGTCGATACCAAGGACAAGCATCTCTATTATGTGCTGCCAGATAATAAAGCCGTGCGTTATGGCATTGGTGTCGGGCGTGAAGGCTTTGGCTGGTCAGGCACGGCACGCGTTGCTGCCAAGCGTGAGTGGCCGACATGGACACCACCAGCACCGATGATCAAGCGTCAGCCTGAATTGGCAAAATATCGTAATGGTATGGGGCCGGGTTTGAAAAATCCGCTGGGTGCCCGTGCACTTTATCTGCACAATAAAAACGGCGATACCGGCTATCGTCTGCATGGCACACCGGAATGGTGGACAATCGGCAAGTCGATGTCTTCGGGTTGTATCCGCCTGATGAACCAAGACATTATGGATCTTTACGACCGTGTCGATAAAGATGCGCAGGTTACCGTGCTTTAAATTCATTATTGCAATTTAAAATCAAAAAAGCCGCATGAGACAGAGTTTCATACGGCTTTTTTAATATGATGTGAGGTAATCAGATCAGATCGCTTCGACCTGCAAAACTTCCGGCACAAAGTGCTTGAGAAGGTTCTGGATGCCGTGTTTCAGAGTTGCCGTTGAAGATGGGCAACCGGCGCAAGCGCCCTTCATATGCAAGTAAACAACGCCGTTTTCAAAACCGCGGAAGGTAATATCGCCGCCGTCTTGTGCAACGGCAGGGCGCACACGGGTTTCCAGCAATTCTTTGATGGTGTCGACAATTTCGCGGTCGCCCGAATCAAAAAATTCATCAGCCGTATGATCGGTCGCAGCCGGTGCGCGGGCACCAGCCATCACAGGCGCGCCGGACATGAAATGCTCCATAATGGTACCGAGAACCGCAGGCTTCAAATGCTGCCATTCAGCGTCTTCTTTGGTGACTGTGATAAAATCATAGCCGAAAAAGACGCCGGTAATGCCGGGTACGGAGAACAATTTAGCCGCAAGCGGAGAAGCGTCTGCCGCAGTTTCCGCACTGCGGAAATCAGCTGTGCCCTCAGGCAAAACAACTTTGCCGGGGAGAAATTTCAATGTCGCCGGATTTGGCGTTGTTTCAGTCTGGATGAACACGTCGTTCTCCCGCGTTGGGCAGCTCTGAAGCGGTTTTTCACGCTGCTAATGTCTGCCGATAGAGATGATCGGAATATTCCAACCGCTGTCGGATATATCACACCTTGGAACTATTCTAATATACCCAGATGAGCTAGGAGGCAAGCCTGATCATGTCATCATCAATATCAGAATAGCGGATTAAACATGAGAATTCTTATCAATATAGTGTGTTCAGGCGACGGCATCAATATCTTCGTCACTTAAATTGGCAGGGATTACCGTGACGGGAATAGGGAAAGATGCACTTTTTCCGGCCAGCATCTGGATAAGGGGGCCGGGGCCATCTTTGCCCGACGCAGCGGCCAGCACCAGAATGGCAATATCCTGATCTTCTTCGACAAGGCTTTGCAACTCTTCCGTGGTTTCACCGGCTCGCACGATCAGCTCAGGCTCAAGTCCTTGCTTTTCACGCACCTGTGCCGAAAGTTTTTCCAGTGCCAATCGGGCGCGTTCTTCAGCTTCGGAGCGCATGATCTCACCGACGCCTAAAAAATGCTGGAAATCGGATGTATCAATGACAAACAGTAAGACGAGCGCGCCGCCGGTGTTTTTAGCGCGCTTTGATGCATAAGCGACAGCACGCCCGCATTCAGGCGTATCATCAATAATAACCAGAAATTTGCGGCGGTGTCCGGCTTCCCGGCTCAGTCGTTTTGAAACCATTTGCGCAATTTGCCATTTCATTACGCTTGCTGCAAGCGCCATAATGAGAAATCAGCATGGCGCTTGTCGATTATTGAATAAGCTTAGTTCTGCAACCAGCCGATAATATTGCGGACATCTTTCATGGTCTGCTCTGCAATCACACCGGCGCGTTCGCCACCATCTTTCAGCACACTGTCGATATAAGCAGGGTCTGCGATTAGTTTACGCATTTCCTGTGTAATCGGCGACATTTGCGCAACTGCCAGATCGGCAAGCGATGCCTTGAATTCGGAGAATTGTTTGCCACCGAAATCACGCAAAACGTCTTCTTTGGAAACACCTGAAAGAGCTGCATAAATGCCGATCAGATTGTCAGCCTCAGGGCGACCTGTCAGACCTGTCAGTTCTGAAGGGATCGCATCCGCATCGGTTTTGGCTTTGCGGATCTTCCTGGTGATGGTTTCTGCATCATCAATCAGATTGATGCGCGACAAATCAGACGGATCAGATTTCGACATTTTCTTGGTGCCGTCACGCAGCGACATGATGCGCATGGCAGGGCCTGAAATCATCGGCTCGGTGAGCGGAAAATAACCGGTGACAATTTCATCGCCAACGGGCATTTCTACACCAATGCCGAGATCGGCAATACGGGCACAATAGTCATTGTTGAATTTCTGTGCGATGTCGCGGGTCAGTTCCAGATGCTGTTTTTGATCGTCGCCAACCGGCACATGAGTGGCGCGGTAAAGCAGAATGTCAGCAGCCATCAGGCTTGGATAAGCGAAGAGACCGAGCGACGCATTTTCGCGGTCTTTACCGGCTTTATCTTTAAATTGCGTCATGCGGCTCATCCAGCCGATACGTGCAATACAGTTAAATACCCATGCCAGTTCAGCGTGTTGGATGACGCGGCTCTGGTTGAAAACCATGTTCTTTTTCGGATCAATTCCGGCGGCCAGATAGGCTGCGGTCAATTCGCGGGTGGCCTGTGCCAGTTCTGCCGGATCCGGCGAAATGGTGAGTGCGTGCATGTCCACAACGCAATAGATGCACTCATGGTCATCCTGCAATTCAACCCAGCGTTTGATGGCGCCAAGATAGTTACCAAGATGGAGATTACCGGTTGGCTGGGCACCGGAAAAAATTCGTTCTTTAAAGCCACTCATAATGGGTATTTCCTCAAGCTGTTGGAAAGCCGGGCGAGTATCGTTTTCATGTCTTTAATGATCTGACATACTCTGACTTGGTTATATCAAGAGCGACGTATGTGGTTTGGACGCATGCGGACGCTCTTTAACAGGAGCACTCGTGCCAGAGTGCAAGTGTGCAAGCAAGCTCTTTTTAGATTCAGGCGGCTTTTGATTTTCTGCGTATACTGTTGCGCAACATGGCAAAACTTGCACCACCACTGGCAAAAGCTGCGCCAAAATAGACAATCATTGCACAGATAACCAGCAGACCAACGGTTAAAGCCTGTATTACAAAGCCCGCACTTTTCTGTAAATAATCAGACAGATAATGTGCGCCAAAATAAAGCATGGCGGCCATGATGGCTGCTGACAAAATCAGACGCGGAATGCGGCTGATAAGCTGCGCATCATAACCCCAATGGCCGCGATAAATCAGCAGGCTCAAAAGCAGAATTGCATTTGCCCAGCCAGCAACCACTTCTGCGGTGGCAATGCCCCGAACACCCCAGATCGGGAATAATGTAAGGGCGAGGCATACATTAATGACCACTGCAATACCGGCAAAAATCATTGGCGTGCGCGTGTCTTCACGGGCAAAAAAGCCAGGCAAAAAGGCTTTGATTAAGACAAAAGCTGGCAAGCCAATACCGTAAATGGCCAGAATATGAGAAACAATTGCTGTCGACTCTGTGCCAAATTTGCCGCGTTCGAACAATAGACGCACGATTGGCTCGGAAAAAACTAGCAAAGCCGCAGCCGCAGGCAAAGTTAAAAACAATGTGAATTCAACCGAGCGGTTTTGTAAATTACCGGCTTCCTTTTCATTTCCGCTTTGAAGGGCGCGCGATAATTCGGGCAGTAAAACGGTGGCAACGGCAATACCGACTACGCCAAGCGGCAATTGCGAAATACGATCGGCATAAACCAATGACGAGACCGCGCCATCTTGTGATGAAGCGATATTGGTATTGATCAGCAGATTGATCTGGGTGATGCCGCCGGTAATGGCAGCAGGCAATGCCAGCACCAGTAATCGGCGCACATTGGTGGTGAGTTTGGGAAATCGGAAACCGATTTTAATACCTGCATGACGTACTGCTCCCCAAACGATTGCAAGCTGCACCAAACCTGCCGCCATTACGCCCCATGAAAGGCTAAGGCCGATATCAAGGGCATCATAACCTTGCCACCATGCCCAGACCAGCACGGCGATGAGGATGATGTTGAGGAAAACCGGAGCAATGGCGGCTGCAAAAAAGCGATGCAAGGTGTTGAGCATCCCGCCCATCATTGCCGCCAGCGACATACAGGCAAGATACGGAAACATGATGACGGCCAAGCGCACGGTGTGATCATATTTGACCGGATCATCAACAAAGCCCGGTGCGATAATGGTGCGTACCAAAAACGGCATGGAAAGCTCCATGACGATGGTCAGCACCAGCAAAATGGTGAACAGCACACCGAAAACTTCTTCAGAAAACTTGGCGGCGCCTTCCATGCCGTTTTTCTCGATCTCTTTCGAAAAGAGCGGCACAAAAGCGGTGTTGAGCGCACCTTCGGCAAATAGACGACGGAAAGTGTTAGGAAAACGAAAAGCCGCGTTAAATGCATCCGCAACAGGGCCGGTACCGAGCGCTGCCGCCATCATCATTTCACGGGTGAAGCCGAAAATGCGGCTCATCAATGTGCCTGATGCAACGGTTGCGAATTTTTTAACCAAGCTCATAGGATTAATGCCTGTCAGTTGCTCGTTTGCGCGGCTGCTTTGGCCACTATCTCATCATTAAAAAGGCTGAGAAGTTTGCGTTTAATATTATTTTGTTTTGTGGTCGAAGCGATTTTTTCGCCGCTTAAATCTGTCACATAAAATGTATCAACAGCCTTTTCACCAAAGGTGGTAATGTGGGCGGAAGCAATATTGAGCGAAAGATCGGAAATCACCCCGGTTAGTTCCCACAACAGGCCGGGGCGGTCGAGTCCTTTTACTTCCAAAACAGTAAATTTATTGGAAAGACTGTTATTGATCACCACGCGTGGTTCAATACGGAAGGTTTTAGGAGCACGTTTTGGCTTGGCTTTTTTAGCCATCACATCCGGCAAATGGGCGATGCCGGCCAGTGCGTCTTCAATCAACTGGCCGACACGTTCGGCGCGGCGACGCTCATCTTCATCGAGTTCAAAAGCGCGGCTGATCAAAATCGTGTCCAATGCGCGTCCGTCGCGGGTGGTGAAAATTTGCGCGTCGACAATATTGGCGCCTGCTGCCGCGCAGGCACCGGTGATGATGGTGAGAAGGCGTGGTGAATCGGGTGCCAGAACCGTGATTTCGGTGACCGCTTCAAAACGATGGGGCTGCGCTAAAGTGGCGACACTGCGCTGTTGCAGATCACTTTTGTGAATAAATTCTGCATGCCTGATCTGGTCTTCTAAAGAAACACTCAAAAGATAATTGGTATAAAGCAATGGTATATAAGCGCTTACCGCTTCTTGCGGCCAATGGCTTAAATTCTCTGCCAGTAATTTGCGAGCTTCTTCGCTGCGTTCGGTGCGTGATTGTTCAGAAAAACCACCGGTTAAAACCAGTTCTGTTTCATAATAAAGTGTGCGTAACAACTGGCCTTTCCAGCCATTCCATACACCGGGGCCAACAGCTTTGATGTCGCAAACAGTAAGAATGAGCAGCAGTTTCAGCCGGTCCTTGGTTTGCACAATATCTGCAAAATCCTGAATGGTTTTGCGATCATTGAGATCTCGCGATTGGGCAATTTTGCTCATGGTCAGGTGCTGTTCGATCAGCCATGCAACCGTGTCTGTTTCAGATGGTGTGAGGCCAAAACGCGGACAGAGTTTGCGGGCAATACGTGCGCCCGCCACCGAGTGGGCTTCAGGGCGGCCTTTGGCAATATCATGCAGAAAAAGCGCGACATAAAGAATATTGCGCGCTGTTTTAAGCGATGCCATCAGCTCGTTGGAAAGCGGGTGTTCTTCCTCCAGAGTGCCATGTTCAATCTCCGACAACACTTTGATTGAGCGCAATAAATGCTCATCTACCGTGTAATGATGATACATGTTGAATTGCATCATCGCAACGATGCGGCCAAAATCCGGGATGAATTTGCCAAGCACGCCAGTTTCATTCATGCGGCGCAAGATCAGTGCCGGATCACGTGGTGAGGTGACAATTTCCAGAAACATTTTGTTGGCTTCCGGATTTTCACGTAATTCTGCTTTGATGAGCTTTAACGAGCGTGAAACCTGCTGCATGGCGGCTGGATGCAGCGCAAGCCCGTGTTTATCTGCCAGATGAAACAGGCGAATGATATTGACCGGATTTTCTTGGAAAACCGTGTCGCGGGCAATATTGATGCGGTGGTTTTCATCGACGAAATCATTGCCGCGGCTCAGTTTACGTTTATGAGGCTCGCTGCTGATGAAAATCTGGTTATAGCCGGGCACATGCTTGACTTGCTGCTCTTCCAAAGCCGCACAGATGATACGGGTTAAATCACCGACATCTTTGGCCACCAGAAAATAGTGTTTCATGAAGCGTTCGACCGCATTTTGACCCGGATGTGCGGTATAGCCAAGCCGATCGGCAATGTCGGGCTGCAACTCGAAAGATAAACGCTCGGTGGCGCGATTGGTTAAAAAATGCATATGGCAGCGCACTGCCCAGAGAAAATCTTTGGCCTTGTTGAACAGCCGATGCTCGGCACGTGATAAAACGCCTAGCTTCACCAGACCTTCACTGCTGCGGATGCCATAGAAATAACGGGCGATCCAGAAGAGGGTTTGCAGGTCGCGCTGGCCGCCTTTGCTCTCTTTGACATTCGGTTCGACGAGATAGCGCGTGACACCGGATTTTTGATGGCGCAGATCGCGTTCATGCAGTTTGGCGGCAATAAATTCAGACCCTGTTCCGGAAACAACTTCGCTTTCAAAGCGGGTTTCCAGTTCTTCAAACAGCGCATGATTGCCAATCAGCAAGCGCTTTTCCAGCACCGCTGTGCGGATTGTCATATCTTCCCGCGAAAGCCGGATAGTATCATCAATCGTACGGGTGGCGTGTCCCACTTTCAGCTTCATATCCCACAGCATATAGAGGATATATTCCACCACCTGCTCGCCCCACGGTGTTTGTTTATATGGCAGTAAAAACAACAGATCGATGTCGGAACCGGGTGCCAAACCACCGCGGCCATAGCCGCCAACGGCAACAATCGCCATAGTTTCCGCCATGGATGGATTATTGACCGGATAAATACGGGTGGTGATTATATGATAGAGGGCGCAGATTATCACATCCATCAGATGCGAGATGCGTCTGGCGCATAAAGTGCCGCCACCATCTTTGTTCAGCAATTCTTCTGATTTTGCCAAACCTTGTTGATGGGTTTCCTTCAGAAGACTGAGGATATGACGGCGTAGCTCCTGATGGTCGCAATAGGTGTCCGCTAACAGGTTGAGCTTGGCAATAAAGGCTTCTTCATCAATCGTCTGGAGTATTTTCAAGAGACTGCCTCATATTGCTTACCAATAAAGTATCTTAAACGTCGGCTCCACAGTGTGAGGCCGGCGTTTAATCTAATCGAAGCTATGCTTAGTTGGAAGCATTATAGGCAGTGATTGCCGCCATGTTGACGATGTCGGTATCTTTGGCACCGAGGCTTACAATCTGGGCAGGCTTATCAAGGCCAACCAAGAGTGGGCCAATCACTGTAGCACCACCCAGTTCTTGCAGCATATCGGCTGCAATGGTGGCCGAGTGGTGATCTGGTGTGATCAGCACATTGGCAGGGCCGGAAAGCCGGATGAACGGATATTGTGTCATCAGCTTGCCGTTGAGCGCTACTTCCGCACTCATTTCACCATCAAATTCGAAGTCCACATGACGCTTTGTCAGTATGCGGACAGCTTCCTGAATGGTTGCCGAACGTTCGCCGCCCATATGGCCGAAGGTGGAATAAGCGGTGAGGGCAACACGTGGTGTGTAGCCCATGCGGCGTGCCATGCCCGCAGCTTCCACAGCAATATCAGCCAGCTCTTCAGCAGATGGTGATTCATGTACGGCAGTGTCGGCAATAAAGACAGTGCGGTCACGGCAGATGGCAATTGAAACGCCGACAACGCGGTGACCCGGCTTGCTGTCGATGACGCGGCGCACATCTTCAAGGCCGGTGGCGTAATTGCGGGTGATACCGGTGACCATGCCATCCGCATCGCCAAGGGCAACCATGCAGGCCGCAAAATGGTTGCGGTCATTGTTGATCAGGCGGTGGCAATCACGGAACAAAAAGCCCTGACGCTGCAATTTTTGATAAAGATAATCAGCATAAGCCGTGTTGCGGCTGGAAAGACGTGCATTGATGATTTCAATATTCGGCTTGGTCAGATCAACACCGGCGGCTTCTGCGGTGGAACGAATACGGTCTTCACGACCAACCAGAATGGCGGTTCCAAGTTCCTGATTAACGAAGGAAACTGCGGCACGCATCACTTGCTCTTCTTCACCTTCGGCAAAGACGATGCGTTTTGGCTTGCTGCGTACGCGCTCATAAATACCGCGAAGCGTTGAAGCTATCGGATCACGACGCGCCGACAATTCGCGGGAATAAGCATCAAGATCGGTGATGGCACGACCGGCAACACCTGTTTCCATTGCAGCTTTGGCAACCGCTACTGAAACAGAGGCGAGCAGACGCGGGTCAAACGGCACCGGAATGATGTAATTGCGACCAAAGCGCGGGCGGTTGCCCTGATAGGCTGCCACAACATCATCAGGCACATCTTCACGCGCCAGCAGTGCCAGTGCATTGGCTGCGGCAATTTTCATCTCTTCATTGATGGTGGTTGCACGCACATCGAGCGCACCACGGAAGATATAAGGGAAGCCCAGAACATTGTTGACCTGATTGGGATAGTCGGAACGGCCGGTTGCAACAATCGCATCATCACGAATTTTCGCGACATCTTCAGGTGTTACTTCCGGATCAGGATTTGCCATCGCAAAAATGATCGGATTAGGTGCCATTGAGGCGACCATTTCATCGGTCAAGGCACCCTTGGCGGAAAGACCGAAGAAGACATCGGCGCCTTCTATTGCCTGTGCCAGTGTGCGCTTGTTGGTTTTGACAGCATGCGCGGATTTCCACTGGTTCATGCCCTCTTCACGTCCTTGATAAACAACACCCTTGGTGTCGCAAAGAATGACGTTTTCAGAGGCAAAGCCCATCGCTTTGATCAGTTCGATACAAGCAATACCGGCAGAGCCTGCACCATTACAGACCAGCTTGGTTGTCTTCATATCGCGGCCGGTCAGATGCAGCGCATTGATGAGACCGGCGGCAGAAATAATTGCGGTGCCGTGCTGGTCATCGTGGAACACCGGAATGTCCATCATTTCGCGCAAGCGCTGTTCAATAATGAAGCAGTCGGGAGCTTTGATATCTTCCAGATTGATGCCGCCGAAAGACGGGCCCAAATAGCGCACTGAATTGATGAAAGCGTCAATATCGGTGGTATCAACTTCCAGATCGATGGAATCCACATCGGCAAAACGTTTGAACAGGACGGATTTACCTTCCATCACTGGCTTGGAAGCCAGCGCGCCAAGGTTGCCAAGTCCTAAAATAGCGGTACCATTGGAAATAACGGCAACAAGATTGCCTTTGGCAGTGTAATCATAAGCACTGGCCGGATTTTCAGCGATTGCTCTCACCGGAACAGCAACGCCCGGAGAATAGGCCAGTGACAAATCACGTTGGGTTGTCATAGGCTTGGTCGGAACGATTTCTAACTTACCGGGGCGCCCCATCGAATGGAAATCGAGCGCTTCTTTATCACTGGCAGCCTGTGCGGCAGTGGGGGTTTTGTTATTGTTTTTTTCTGAGGCTGACATGTCAACTCCGGTTATCATCTGTGGAGAATTCTAGGTAATCTCTGTTGGGTGGTGCGTAAATATCATTTCGGGAATAGATATTGTGATGAATTTTACACTTTACGCAAGATTCAATGGTTTTGAGTAGTTTATGCGTAACAAAATTGTGTTTTATGGAAGGCGGAGCTGAAGATTGACGAACCAACCAGAGATTATCAACGATATTTCCGCGTCTTCCACCGAAACTGAAGCTCGATCAGCAGCTCTTAATGATGCGCCAACCCGACTCACTCCGATGATGGAGCAATATATCGAGATTAAAGCGGCGAATGTTGATTCGCTGCTTTTTTATCGGATGGGCGATTTTTACGAACTGTTTTTCCAAGATGCGGTTGAAGCCTCCAAAGCGCTTGGCATAACACTCACCAAACGTGGCAAGCATCTGGGCGATGAAATTCCGATGTGTGGTGTGCCGTTTCATGCCGCTGATGATTATCTGCAAAAGCTGATTGCCAAAGGTTACCGCGTTGCCGTGTGCGAGCAGGTAGAAGATCCGGCAGAGGCGAAAAAGCGCGGCTCTAAATCGGTGGTCAAACGCGATGTGGTGCGCCTCGTAACACCGGGCACTCTAACCGAAGAAAAACTGCTTGATCCGTCAGAAGCTAATTTTCTGATGACTTTAGGCCGCGTCAAAGGTGGGGCCGAGAATGTGTTGGCACTGGCGTGGATTGATATTTCTACCGGCACATTCCGTGTAACCGAAAGCTCGCCGGAGCGGTTGTTTGCCGATGTTATGAGGGTTGATCCGCGCGAGTTGATCGTAGCGGAGCCGGTATTTCATGATGCGGAGCTACGCCCTGTCTTTGATCTGATTGGCCGCTCGGTCATTCCGCAGCCAGCCATTTTGTTTGATAGTGCGGCCGCGCAATCGCGCATCCAGCGTTATTATGATGTGGCGACCTTGGATGGTTTCGGTCAGTTTTCGCGCTCCGAATTGTCGGCCATTTCCGGTGCGATTGCCTATATCGAGAAAACGCAGATTTCCGAGCGTCCGCCATTGATGCGTCCGGAGCGTGAGCAGGAAGGCTCGACGCTTTTCATTGATCCGGCAACGCGCGCCAATCTTGAAATGGTACGCACCCTTGCAGGTCATCGTGACGGCAGTTTACTCAAAGCGATTGACCGCACTGTAACAGGCGGCGGCAGCCGCTTGCTGGCGGAACGCTTGACGGCACCTTTGACCTCGCCACAGGCCATTCATGCGCGGCTTGATGCGGTGTCTTATTTTCTTAATGAACCGGTTTTAAGCGATGCTTTGCGCCTAGAGTTGAAGGGTGTGCCTGATATGCCACGCGGTCTTTCAAGGCTGGCCGTTGGTCGTGGTGGTCCGCGTGATATGGGCGCTTTGCAGCAAGGCTTTGAAGCAGCACGCAGTATTGTTGGTTTGCTAAGCAACAAAGATCTGCCGTCAGAACTTAAAGCTGCATTGCATGCACTTGAAAGCATACCTGAAACGCTGTGTGATCATCTCGACAAGGCTTTGGCGGATGAACTACCGCTTTTAAAGCGCGATGGTGGCTTTGTCCGGCAGGGATATCATGCTGAACTGGATGAAATGCGGGCGCTGCGTGATCAGTCGCGCCGCGTGATTGCCGGATTGCAGCAGAATTATATTGATGAAACCGGCATTAAAACGCTCAAAATCAAACATAATAATGTGCTGGGTTATTTCATCGAAGTCACTGCCAACAATGCCGGTGTGATGACCGACAGCGACGAGGCAAAGGCACGTTTTATCCATCGCCAGACCATGGCCAATGCCATGCGCTTTACCACCACCGAATTGGCGGAACTGGAAACGAAAATTGCCAATGCCGCGGATCGTGCATTGTCCATCGAAAGCGCAATTTTTGATAATTTGACCGCCGAGATCGTGCTTTTTGCCGATTTGATCCGCGCAGCAGCAGCAGCTCTTTCTGTATATGATGTGTCGGTGGCTTTGGCGGTGCTGGCTGATGAGCAGGGCTATTGTCGCCCGATTGTTGATGACAGCTTGGCTTTCAACATTGTCGGCGGGCGTCATCCGGTGGTGGAGCAGGCATTGCGACGCCAAGCCGCCAACCCTTTTGTTGCCAATGATTGTAATTTGTCACCGCAAAACAATGACAAACACGGTGCGATCTGGCTGCTGACCGGCCCTAATATGGGCGGTAAATCGACCTTCTTACGCCAAAATGCCTTGATTGCGATGATGGCGCAGATGGGGTCGTTTGTGCCGGCCGGTTCGGCGCATATCGGTATTGTTGACCGCTTGTTCTCACGCGTTGGTGCATCTGATGATCTGGCGCGCGGGCGTTCCACTTTCATGGTGGAAATGGTCGAAACTGCCGCCATTCTCAATCAGGCGGGCGAACGCGCGCTGGTGATCTTGGACGAAATCGGTCGCGGTACCGCGACTTTTGACGGGCTTTCGATTGCATGGGCTGCGGTTGAATATCTGCATGAGAAAAACCGTTGCCGTTCGCTTTTTGCGACCCACTTCCATGAAATGACGGCATTGTCGGAAAAGCTTAACCGCTTGTCTAATGTCACTATGCGGGTGAAGGAATGGGACAATGATGTCGTGTTCTTGCATGAGGTGGCACAGGGTGCAGCGGATCGCTCTTATGGTGTGCAGGTGGCACGTCTGGCGGGCTTGCCGGAAGCGGTGGTTAATCGTGCGCGCGATGTGCTGAAGCAGCTGGAAGAAGGTGAAACTTCAGGCAAAGCCAATAAGCTGATTGATGATCTGCCGCTCTTTTCAGTAGTGTTGAAACAAGAAACACCAAAAACACAAGTTCAGGCCAATGAATTGCAACACGCATTGGATGCCATTCGTCCGGATGATTTGAGCCCGCGTGAAGCACTGGAAGCGCTTTATCGCTTGAAGGAAATCTCACTGGCTAAAGCTTGAATTTCCAAAGCACAGAAAAAAGGCTGCCTGAGTAATCAGGCAGCCTTTTTTTGTTTGATGGGACGTTTAAAAGCGTCGAACTGAGGCGAAAATCGCCTTTTGCAGCCCTGCTTTACGCTCTTATCATTCAAATAAAGCGGTCAGCTTCAGCACCATAATAACTAATATAACGGCTGGAAATGCGGGAAACCGGCAGGATGATAAATACATCTGTGGTGCCGAAAGATTCATCCGCCACCGCACCATCACCAATCATACCGCCAAGGCGTAAGTAACCTTTAATCAGTGGCGGCATGGAGAACAGCGCAAGCTTCATGTTGACACCTTCGGCAGGCATCAAATCCATGGCATGATAATGTTCCGGCAAGGCGCGCACATCCCATTCACTGTCGGCACGGGCATTTTGATTCAGGAAGGACAGGCACAAGGCATGTGCCATAGGTACAGCACCCTGGAAAGACGCACAGCCCATCATCACATC
This sequence comes from Paenochrobactrum sp. BZR 201-1, assembly GCF_044987585.2. NCBI lineage: Bacteria > Pseudomonadati > Pseudomonadota > Alphaproteobacteria > Hyphomicrobiales > Brucellaceae > Paenochrobactrum > Paenochrobactrum sp. BZR 201-1. The sequence continues at coordinate 141,210 of NZ_JBJDRZ020000004.1, forward strand.
AATGGAATGACGACGGCAATAAGCCCAAATGCCTTGCCACAAAAGCTCGACAGTGCGCTTGGAGCGGTATTCCGGCTTGACGCAAGATCGGCCAAGTTCGAGAAAATTCAATTCCGGTTTCGAGAGTGTCAGGCGCTGCACATCATATTCACTGGCAGAATAAAACCCATGGGTTTTATTGGCCTGATCGGTACGCATCAGGCGATAGGTGCCGACAATTTGTTTATGCTGCGGGCCCGGAAGCGCTGTGTCATAAACCAGCAAATGATCGCAAACCGGATCAAAACGATCCGCATCACGTTGTTCAATAGCTTGCAGCGCGTCTTTTTTCGCGCCCATTTCATCATAGAAAACACGGAAGCGCAGCTCTTGTGCGGCTTCGATCTCTTCTGTTGTCGTGGCCAGCCGAACTTCCAATGCACCCATACGTCCGAGCAACGCGGAATTGCCAGTGGCGTTCCCATTGGAGTTTTCCGTGGCGTCGTTTGTCACACCTGATGTATTTTGTTTTATCATGGCATCATTATCGACTATTTGCGTAGTCTTTCCAAGCTGTAGAGCCATCCTGCTTTGCTCCCGATGTGTTTGTTCACTTTTTCCGAGTATTTCAAAGCGGTTCGGCTGTTTCAAAACTCATCCAGCATTACCACATTTATGGGCAAGGTAACGATCATTTTATTAGGCGATAATGGTGACAATTGAATGTCATTTCTTTGCGGTTTTTTCTTGTTTCCAGTTCAGATACTCTTGCAGCAGGATTAATCCTGCACCGATCGTGATGAAAACATCTGCCAGATTGAAAATGGCAAATGACCAGTTAGGCAGATGAAATAAAACATAATCAACCACATAGCCAAGCATCGAGCGGTCAATCAGATTGCCGAGTGCACCACCGATAATGAGGGCAAAGCCAACACGGGCAAAGACGCGGGTCTGGGCTGTTGTCCACCATAAATAAATCACAAAACCGACAATTACCAAGGTGAAAGCCACAAGCGCTTTGTCATGAAGGCCGGATAAAAGCGAAAAAGCAATGCCGGTATTATGGGTGCGATAAAGCGCCAGAAACGGCAGAATTTCGATTTGCTCGCCATATGCCATCGTATCTTCAACACGCAACTTCACCATCTGATCGATAAAAATCGCAGCAACAATCACTAAAATAGTCGGTAAAGAAGCTCTGAGTTTGCTCATCAGGCAGGTCTTTCGTCTAAAATGAGCGCTTCGCGGCGAACTTCATAAAGCATCACAGCGGTGGCAATGGCGAGATTAAGCGAATCGGCGCGGCCTGCTTGCGGAATACGGGCAAGCTTGTCGCAAGTTTCCGCTAATGTATCGGGCAAGCCTTGCTGCTCGTTACCCATCATCAAGATGACGGGTTTTTTGGCATAATCAATAGTGCGGTAATCCACCGAACCTTTTAAATGCGTGCCGACGATCATGCCGGAAAAGCCCTTGCGCCATTGTAAGAAATCAGCTTCGGTTGCACGGTAAAGCGGCAATGCAAAAACCGAGCCCATGGTGGCGCGCACGGTTTCAAGTGAATAAGGATCGGTGGTGTCGCCAATCAGGATCACACCCTTGGCGCCCACTGCATCGGCAGTTCGGATAACAGTGCCCAGATTGCCCGGATCGCGCACACGATCAAGCGCGATATAAGTATCATTGCCGGATGGTTTTAAATTTTTGAGCGATTGATATTGCTGCTCGAAAACGCCGACAACCATTTGCGGATTATCGCGGCGCGTAATGCCGGCCATTACTTTTTCGCTGACTTCCAAAACCAAGCCGCCGGAGGCAACGGTGCGCGCTGCTGTCTGTTCGGCCAGCTTGTTGCCTTTGCCAGATTTGGCGAAAACCAGCACTTTGATTTTCCAGTTGAGATCCAGCGCATCAATGACGAGCTTCAAGCCCTCGGCCATAAACACGCCTTGCTGGTCGCGGAATTTTTTCATCGCCAGCGCGCGTAGATCCTTCACAATCGGATTGGCCAGACTGGTGACTTCTTTCACCTGTCCATTGCGTGGTGTCGAAGAACGGTTGGAAGCGGAAAAGTCGTGATTTTGGCTCATTGTTGAACCCATCTGCTGAAGAGAGAAGTGGAAAGCGCACGATTGGCTGAGCGCTCACGCAAAATTAATTCGCCTGATTCCACCACACCGCCAAGGCCGGTAAAGCGGTCACACATGAGCGCGTGAATAGCAAAGAATGAGGCGCGGATTGAATAGGCGGTCAAAATAACTGCCAGCGCATCTTTGGTGGTGATCGAGCGGCACAGATCAACCATGGCAGGCAAATGATCAAATAGCTGCCAAACCTCGCCATTGGGGCCGCGACCATAGGCTGGCGGGTCAAGCAGGATGATATCGTAATGGCTGCCGCGACGTTCTTCACGCGCGACAAATTTCATTGCATCATCGCAAATCCAGCGAATAGGTTTGGTCTCAAGACCGGCTATTTCCTGATTTTCTTTTGCCCAGTTGATTGCTTTCTTGGAAGCGTCCACATGGGTGACTTCCGCACCTGCTTGTGCTGCAATCAGTGATGCAACGCCGGTATAACCAAAGAGGTTGAGCACGCGAACAGTTTTGCCTTTAGCGACTTCGCGGCGAATAAGCTCGGCCATATAAGACCAGTGCGCTGCCTGTTCAGGAAACACGCCGACATGGCGAAAAGAGGTGAAACGGCCATGAAATTTGATGCCGTCATGTTTCATCGGCCATGTTTCGCCAAGCGGCTTTTTAGGAAAAGCCCAGCGCCCCATGCCTTCTTCATCGGTATTGCCGGTGAAAACGGCATCCGCTTTGTCCCATTCAGCCTTATCCCATGCCGGTAACCAGATCGCCTGACCTTCAGGGCGGATGATGCGGTAAGAGCCATATTGCTCAAGCTTCAAACCATTGCCGCTGTCGAGCAGGGCATAATCATCCGTTGGCAATGTTTCTAAGATAACAGCGCTGCGCTCAATGGGCTTTTTGCCTGTCCGCGGGCTTAAAATGCGGGTTGGCTGCTCAAGCTTATCTTGGGGACGTTCTTTAGCGCGGATGTTTTCCGGTGCCTCAGCAGGCCGGTTAGAAGCTTTGTCAGTCGTCTTGGCAAATTGCGGGCGCGGCTTTTTAAAGCCACCTGTTTTGGGGCCGCGTTCAGCATTCGGGGCAAAATGATCTGCCCGTTCATTTTTGCCGCGCGGTTTCTGTCCGGCCGGACGTTTGTTTTTTGGTTTGGCTGCCTTCACCGGACTAACTCCATAAAGCTCTTTTATTGTCTCGTAGGATAAAGTGCCGGCAGGTGAAAGAGAAAAACTCCAATCAAGGCTCGGTTCGCACCATAAATGTGAGAAATGAGGAGGATATTTTACAAATATCCATCATTTCCCAACAGGTTTTTTTGATTATGTTGCTTTAGATTGGCGAGTTCCAGTTTTTGGATTCTCACTTGTTTACGGTGTTTTCCTTGCGCCAGCCAGGAAACCGCACCACCGATCACCAGTCCCACCAGCAAAGTTGCGAACAACCAGATGAAAAGCGGAGCAGTGTAAGATAATGCCGGATTGCCAGGATTAAACGGATCGAATGTCACTGTTACGCTCATACGATTGGCAACAGATAAAGCGATCAGAATAACAGCCAGCGGCACCAGAATAATGAGGGTTACCAAGCGGCGTGTCGGAATTTTTTTCATAAAAATCTCAGTCGATGTCGTTTAACCGGTCACGCAGTTCTTTGCCGGTTTTAAAAAATGGCACCCATTTTTCTTCAACACTGACAGATTCACCGGTGCGTGGGTTTCGACCGCTTCTGGCTGGTCTGTTTTTGACGGAAAAAGCACCAAAGCCGCGCAGCTCCACACGATTGCCTTCTGCAAGGGCATTCGTGATTTCATCAAAAACCGCACCGACGATGTTTTCAACGTCGCGCTGGAAAAGATGCGGGTTTCGGCTGGCAATGATCTGAACGAGTTCGGATTTGATCAAGCTATTCATCCCTCTTTTTGCTGCGCATCGGAATTTGTTAAAAAACCGATTATGGTTTCACTTTATTTATGTCCAACAGTATCAGTAACTTGCATGACAGAAAGCAGGCCGTCAAGGAAGATACGTTCACTGATCGTATCACGAATGAAATGATGGCTGTCATCGGGCAGGCCAAACATGCGAACAGCACCGCGCACCAGCAGGTCTTTCATCGATAAGAGCGTTTCATCCTTTTCCGGTTTCCACTCAATCACCGACAGATCAGGTGACAGGCCTTTTTTCAATAACCATTCACGTGCGGCTTCTTCGCCGCCCAAACCGTCGATCAATTTTTTCTCCAAAGCCTGACGACCGGTGAAAATAGAACCGTCAGCCAGAGCCAGCGTTTCTTCGCGGGTAAAGGAGCGGCGTGTTTCAACAAGACCGACAAACCAATCATAAGAATCCATAATCATATTGCGGATCATGGCTTTAGTTTCTTCGCTGGCAGGATTGAAGAAGTTCGGCTCTGCTTTCATCGGGGAAGATTTAACCGCTTCCATTTTTACGCCGATCTTGTTCATCAGCTCGGAAATGTCGGGATATTGGAACAGCACGCCTATGGAGCCGACGATGGAAGATTGGTGCGCGACAATATGATCCGATGCCACTGCAATCATATAGCCGGCAGAGGCGGCCAGATTGCCGACACTGGTAACGACGGGTTTTTTCTCGGCAATTTTGCGGATGGCATTGAAAATAGTTTCGCCGCCGACCGTGGTGCCGCCTGGTGAATCAACAATGACGATCAGACCTTTGACCGCGTCATTTTTTGCGATCAGCTCCAGCCGCTTCAGCAGTTCTTCATTTTGGGTGATCGTACCTTCAATGCGCACTTTGGCAATATGCGGCGTGTTGAGGCCGATAAATTTACTGGATTGTGTGGTTGCAATTGCAATCAAAGCCAGTGCAAGAACAATTAAAAATGCACCACGCCAGAAGGTGAGTTTGCGTCTGATACGACGTCTGTCGATCATGGCATCGGCGGTCTGAGTCATGTGAACCTTTTTATGTTTTCAACATTCCTGCTTTAAAATCTTGCGGCAGATTATCGCGTCGTTGCGTTTTAATCTATCTTTTTTACGGGAATTTATCTTTATAGTTGTATGTGACCTTGTGATAGGCCGGTTTGTACCCCAAATAAACCACATTGAAATGAATATTATGAGAATTCGGCAAGCAGTCCGGCAAGTATATGCGTCGGACGGTTGACTTTGGCCGGATTTATGAGTGTTGGAATAGTCTTTTGTCTGTAAACGAAAATAGCGGTGTTCTATATGCTGATCATGTTGCTGACGCGAATGCGCGGCGCGGCATGCGTTTTGGCGCGAGCGAGAAAGCTGTTTCGGTGTTTCAGGCAGCACAGCGTCACTCCACCCGTGTTAAAATTTTGAAAATCGGCTTGCCGATTGCAGCTGTGCTTGTTGGCGCTGTTTTTAGCTGGTTTACATTTTTGGCAACGCCCGCATCTACCGTTAAAGTCAATTTGGGTGATGGTCTGGAAGACGGAAAACTGGTGATGGCCAATCCCAATCTCAATGGGTTTACCAAAGAAAACCGTCCCTATAATTTAACGGCAACCAAAGCGATACAGGATGTTAAAAATGAAGGCATCATCACTTTGGAAGGTATTAGTGCCAAATTACCTGTAGGTGCGCAAAGTCAAGCCACGATCAATGCTAAAAACGGCGTTTACGATAACGTGAATGGTCGTATGAAACTGATTGGCGACTTTGTGGTGACCACTACCGATGGCCTGACTGCTAAAATGCGTTCAGCGGATGTGAACATTGCCACGGGGCAGATCATGACCGACAATCCGGTCGATATTCAAAGTGGTACAACCCATATTCAGGCCAATAAAATGCAGGTGCAGTCCAGCGGTGATGTGGTGGTTTTTGAAGATGAGGTGCATCTGACCATCGTTGCGCCTGAAAGTGTCGATTAAGATTTTTTGACGGTTGATTCTCTGCTCCTTCAGAGCGCGTTTTCTCAACGGACTGTATCAAATCCTCAAAGAAAGTGGCATCAAGCCACAGTGTGTTCTCATACCGCTTGCATTATGGCTGCGATTTTATGCTTCGCATTGATGTGTGTAGCTTTAGTCTATATTAAAACTTTAATGTTTGTTATGAATTTATTCATTATACGCTTTACGGTTGTACGATTCAGGGGATCAGATTATGCGCGCAAAATGCGTTGAAATGAAACAAAGCGCAGTTCGCTTCGCGCGCAGCAAGACATTTGCCGCCTTAGGCCTGGGCTTGGCTTTGAGTATGTCACCGTTGAGTGTTTCTGCACAAACCGAGCAGGTGCCTTTCGGCAGTCTTAATCTTTCCAATGGCAAAGAGCCGGTTAAAATTGATGCCGACCGCCTTGAAATGCGTGATAAAGAAGGCATCGCCATTTTTATTGGCAATGTTTCTGTTGTTCAGGGTGAAACTACATTGCGCGCCGGCAAAATGACCGTTCATTATAATAAAGATGGTGATAAGTCCGAGGCTGGTGCCCAGCAAGGTGCCGCCGGTCTTTCTTCTTCCGGTATTGATCGTCTGGAAGTGAGCGAGAAAGTTTATCTGAAATCCGGCCCGCAGGTCGCAACCGGCGATAGCGGTGTTTATAATGCCAAAACCCAGCAGATGGTTTTGGAAGGCAAAAAAGTTGTGCTGACTGACGGTGACAATGTCGCTACCGGCTGCAAGATGACTGCCCATATGGATACCGGCAAAGCGTTTTTGGAAGCATGTCAGGGCGCGAAAAAGGGACGTGTTTCCATTATTATGTCGCCTAAATCCGAAGATGGCGGTGCGCCCGCTAACAGACGCTAAGCTACAGGGGTTTACGTGGCATTTTTTTCACCTGAGCAAAAACAGAAATCTGCATCAACCGACGATAGCGCGCGTGACCATATGGAGCACGACGATTTTTCGTTGAATGAACGGCGCGGTGATCTGAACAATACGCTTGTCGCGCGTGGGCTGACCAAAAGCTATAATGGCCGTCAGGTTGTAAACGGCGTTTCTTTTGGTGTACGTGCCGGTGAGGCGGTTGGTATTTTAGGCCCGAATGGCGCCGGTAAAACCACCTGTTTTTATATGGTGACAGGGCTGGTGCCGGTGGATAGTGGCACGATCGAGATCAATGGTTTTGATGTGACCTCCATGCCGATGTACCGTCGTTCGCGCCTTGGCATTGGTTATCTGCCGCAGGAGGCCTCGATTTTCCGTGGACTTTCTGTGGAAAACAACATCAAAGCCGTTTTGGAAGTGGTTGAAAAAGACCGTAAAAAACGTGCCTTTGAGCTGGATGCTTTGCTGGAAGAGTTTCATATTTCGCATTTGCGCAAAGCGCCGGCTATTGCTTTGTCGGGTGGTGAGCGCAGACGCCTTGAAATTGCACGCGCACTTGCATCACGACCCAACTTCATGCTGCTCGACGAGCCTTTTGCCGGAGTTGACCCGATTGCTGTTGCCGACATTCAGCAATTGGTACGCCATTTGACCAGCCGCGGCATTGGTGTGCTGATCACGGATCATAATGTGCGGGAAACGCTCGGGCTGATTGATCGGGCTTATATTATCCATGCCGGTCAGGTGCTGACCCATGGCAAGCCGGATGAGATTGTGTCTAATCCCGATGTGCGCCGTCTTTATCTGGGTGACCAGTTTACTCTTTAAAGTGATTTGTTCGAATTTTGATCGGGTCGGCTATGTCCGGCCCGTTTTTGTTGTAAAATCAGACCCTTCGCATCCCTTTTCAGGAACGTTCGGCAATTATTTTCGTTCAATAATTATTACATTTTAGTCTGAGATGAAATGATGCAGGTTGACATGTGCGCCCAGCATTCATAAATAACCCGCTTGGCTGCAACTGGAATGTCGCAAGAATAAACCAGTTGAAAAATAAAGTCGTTAACGGCATCATAGGATATTGATTCATGGTTAAGTAAAAACAATCATCCAATAGTTCTGCTTTAGTGAAACATTGTTGATTGTTTTGTAAAAGACGGATTTTGTAAGCAGTTTTATTATGAAATAATTGCTTTGTCCGGTCAGAGTATTTAAGTCGCGTTTTTGTTTTTGTGAGCTCAAATCAACGAACAGGATCAAATAGTTCATATTTGTGTAAAGTTTAACATCTGATCGCTTGGCGCTTTGCATTCCATGTGATTAGATTGAGTCGTAAGATGAACACATATGAGGTATTGCTATATGACTCTGCGTGTATCGGGTAAACACATGGACGTAGGCGATGCGTTCCGGACCCGCATTAATGATCGGGTAACAGAAACCGTCAGTAAATATTTTGAACATGGTTTTGCAGGGCAAGTTACTGTAACGAAGTCCGGCTCGCGTTATGCTGCTGATTGCATGCTGCATCTGGATAGCGGCGCAACTTTGCAAAGCACGGGGGAAGCGCAAGATCCGCAACTGGCTTTTGATATTGCGGCGGAAAAAATAGAAACACGTTTAAGACGCTATAAGCGACGTCTTAAATCACGGCAGACTGCTACAAACACAGGCTATGCTGATATCGCTTATCGTGTTATGGCTCCGCTTCTTGAGGAAGAAGAAGAGCTGCCCGAAGATTACGCACCGACAATTGTCGCGGAATCTTCGGTTACCTTGAGGACTATGAGTGTTGCCTCTGCAGTTGTGGAGCTGGATCTCACCGAACATCCGGTGCTGGTTTTCCGCAATGCGGGCAATGACGAAGTTAACATTGTTTACCGTCGGGCTGACGGCAATATCGGCTGGGTTGATCCGTCAACGGTTACCCGCCAGACTATGCCGGAAGCCTGATTCAATCGTGGAGTTGCGTGCAGCCTGTTTTAAAGGCTGTACGTATCTCTTCTGGGCCAGGAAGCCCGCTTGAAGAAGGAATGGAGAGAATGGATCTCAGCGATCTGATTCAGCCGGGGGCAATTATCCCTGCGTTGAAGGCCAGCTCCAAAAAACAGCTTTTGCAGATTTTGTCTGAAAAGGCTGCTGAACTGACCGGTCTCCCCGAGAGAGAAATTTTTGAAACGATTCTGCAGCGTGAGCGCCTTGGCTCTACCGGTGTGGGTAATGGTATCGCCATTCCACATGGAAAGCTGACAGGTATTTCAAAAATTGCCGGCGTATTTGCCCGTCTCGAAACACCGGTTGATTTTGAAGCATTGGACGATCAGCCCGTTGATCTTGTCTTTTTGCTGCTCGCACCGGAAAATGCCGGTGCAGATCATCTCAAAGCACTCTCGCGTATTGCAAGATTGCTGCGTGATGCCGATGTGGTTGCAAAACTGCGTGGCACCCATGATGTGCAGATTTTATATTCATTTTTAACGACGCATCCGGCGTCGAATGCTGCTTAAATTATTAAAATAACAAAGGCTGCGTCGTGTTTGGCGACGCTGCCTTTTTAAATTGGCTATCTTTGTATCGTCTGACTATTGCAACATAACTGTGCGCAGTTCGTGATCCCATGCGCCTGCGAGTGCATTGGCGCGTATATCGGACAGAATGATCGGCTCACCGCTGGCGCCAAACAAAGCCCAAAACTCCATATTGGGTGCAAGCGGGGGCAGAGACGGGAAATTGCGGCTCAGATCATCCGAGCGCATTTTACGCACATAGCCGATTTCACCGGCGCCAAGATTAGCAAATTCTGTCTCGGTTAAAATTGGTTTTGGATGGTTCATACTCATTACCTCCAGCTAGCGGACTTTTTATAAGCCCCGCCATTGAACCTAGAGCATGTCGCGTTCAAATGGATTCATTTGAGCTTCCACGAACATGCGATAATTAAAAGAATTGAGAGCAAGCGCAGTGGCTACAATTAAACGCTACACGCTCTAGTCTCTTATTCCTTGACGTCAATACTGATGCGTTTGATCAGGCGCTCAGGCTCGGGTCTGTCGAGATCAATAGACAATAAGCCATTTTTCAATTCGCAGCCGATCACCCGCATTCCGTCTGCCAGCACAAACATGCGCTGGAACTGGCGGGCTGCGATGCCGCGATGTAAAAATTCACGCTCTGTATCATCCGTCTGGCGGCCACGGATAACCAATTGATTGTCCTCTGTGGTGACTTCCAGATCTTCGCAAGAGAAACCGGCAACCGCTAATGAAATACGCAAACGCTCGGAGCCGCTTTCATGGCGTAAACGCTCAATATTATAAGGCGGATAGCCTTCACCGGATTTGGTCAAACGTTCTAGCGTTTTTTCCATCGTGTCGAAACCGAGCAGCAAAGGGCTCGAAAATGGTGTTAACCGTGTCATGTGTCAGTCCTTATCAAAGCGACCGTAGTGTATTGTAAAGACCCGAATCCGGCATCTTCATCATGTTTTATAATATGGCTTTTGCTTGTGCTGACTTCAAGAGGCGGGCAAACAGCTGTTTGTTTGAAATTATAATTAAACTAATAATCAGTTGCTTTTTGCTTCATGCAACGCCGATGAAAAAGCATTGGCAAAACTTTCCCGGTCATCGGCATTCAGAAAACTGCCGATTTTTAAAATCCGGCCACGGCTCTCAATATTCATGGCAGTGATGCCGATATCGGGGCGGCGGTCGACATGAAATTTTGTCCAAAACGGATTAAAACTGTGGTTTTGAATGCGCCCAGAGGCGGCAATCTGGCGGATATGGAGTTCCGATTTAGAAACGGAAATTTCCTCACGTGCTTGTGCCGCGCGATAATTGACGCGAAATGCCCAGTAAATCAGCGCAATATCAAGGCCGAAAAAACCAAAGATCGGCCACGCGCCAAGCGAGAAAAAGATAAAGCTCACTAAAAGCCAGCAGGCAATCAGTGCCGACATCAAAATGATAAACCCTTTGCGCCCAAGCGAGCGATAAGGCTGGAGAAGCGCTTGGAAAATCGGCCTGTCATAATGGTCAGGCTGGGCACCGTCGGGATGATAATCAACCATGATAACCTGTTTCGGGCTGCGGCAAGCTTACGACTGTTATGTCACCATGTTAAAGATTATAGAGTGGATATGGAACAGACTAAAGTAAAATTATCCGTTACAGATGTCACAACTGCGCCAAAGCGCAAACCGCGCCGTTTGGCGGGGTCGCTCTATACGCGTGATGAAATATACGAAATTTTTCGTCGTTTCAGCATTCAGCGCCCCGAACCAAAGGGTGAATTGGAACATGTGAATGTGTTTACATTGCTGGTGGCGGTGGTTTTATCGGCGCAGGCAACCGATGCTGGCGTCAATAAAGCAACGCGTGCTTTGTTTGCCATTGCCGATAGCCCACAAAAAATGCTGGCACTTGGTGAAGAAACGGTGGGTGAATATATCAAAACCATCGGTCTGTGGCGCAACAAGGCCAAGAATGTCATTTTGCTTTGTGAAGCTTTGATCCGCGATTATGGCGGCGAAGTGCCGGATAATCGTGATGATTTGGTGAAGCTTCCGGGGGTGGGGCGTAAAACTGCCAATGTGGTGCTGAATATGTCTTTTGGCCAGCCGACCATGGCGGTGGATACGCATATTTTGCGCATCGGCAATCGTATCGGACTGGCACCGGCTAAAACACCGGATGCGGTGGAAGCAATTTTGGTACGCATCATTCCGGCGGAATTTATGCAGCATGCCCATCATTGGCTGATCTTGTTCGGGCGCTATACCTGCAAGGCACGTAAACCCGAATGCGGGTTATGTGTGATTGCGGATATCTGCAAATCGGCTTCGAAAACCAATTCGATACCCGCACCATTGACAACTATCCCTGAAAAGCTGGGATAAGTTTTTTTTCCTGTTTCATGATCGTTTTGTGCAGATGCACCATCATGGTGGCGGCAAAAAGCGGTGTCAGCAGGCTTAAAAGCGGTATGGCCAGAAAGCCTGCAATGATGAGGCCGGCTAAAAATATGGTGCCGCCATAACGAGCACGCAAAGCTTTGGCTTCTTGCTCTGGATGATAGCGCATGGCGGCAAATTCGAAAAATTCACGCCCGAGCAAATAGCCGTTGATGATGAAAAAGGCAATGATATTGACGCCCGGCACCAGTAATAACAGCAATGCCAGAATGTTGCCCGCAATGACGATGCACAGAAATTTGAGCGACACGATGATGGCGCGCCTGATCGGCAGTTCGGTGCCGACAGGTTCATCGGGATAATCTTCACGTTCAACGATTTCGGCCACGTCATCGAGAAAAAGACCGGCAATCAAGGCTGTGACCGGAGCAATAAGAAGTGCCAGCACCAGTGCCAGCCCCATGCCTGCAATGATTGCTGTTACCAGCCCCAGCCAACCTGTCCATTCAGGCAGGCCAGGCAGCAGAGTTTCAAGCCATGGCCATGCTAATGAGAAAAATATCTGCCTGATTGCTGCCCATGCGCCCATCAATAGTAAAATTGTCAGGCCTAAAACTTTCCAGAAAACAGAGCGATATTCTGCACTGAACAGCCTTTGTAATGCGGTGTATGCAGCTTGCAGAACCATGTAAACTCCTGAATCGCGGTATGGTGCGGCTTTTAGATAGGTGCGCTACTTTAGTCCTACAAGAGACGATTTATAGGGCGCTGCTCACAGATAATTCAGGTGATTGATCTTTGCAGGGTAGCTATTATCGAACCAAAAGGCTAAATCATCGCATAAAATCACCGCAGGAAACTGCTTGATACATAACAACGGGAGCCTCTTGGTTTATCTCATGGCTACATATGACGTTCTTTGTATCGGTAACGCAATCGTTGATATTATTGCGCGTTCTGATGATGAGTTTCTGGTTACCAATGGCATTATCAAAGGCGCGATGAACCTCATTGATGGTTCACGTGCGGAACTTTTATATGACCGTATGGGGCCAGCTGTGGAAATGTCCGGCGGTAGCGCCGGCAATACCGCCGCCGGTATCGCCAATCTGGGCGGTAGGGCCGCTTATTTCGGCAAAGTGGCCAATGATAGTCTGGGCAGCGTCTTTGCTCATGATATCCGTTCCCAAGGCGTGGCCTTTGACACACGTCCGTTAGAAAACAAAATCCCGACCGCGCGTTGCATGATTTTTGTGACACCGGATGGCGAGCGTTCGATGAACACTTATCTGGGCGCCTGCGTGGAATTGGGGCCTGAAGATATTGAGGCCTCCAAAGTGGCTGATGCAAAAGTCACTTATTTTGAAGGTTATTTGTGGGATCCTCCACGTGCCAAAGAAGCCATTCGACTGGCTGCAAAAGTGGCGCATGATCACGGCCACGAAATGGCGATGACTTTGTCTGATCCGTTCTGCGTTGACCGCTATCGTGATGAGTTTCTGGAACTGATGCGCACAGGCACGGTGGATATTGTTTTTGCCAATGAAGAAGAGGCAAAATCACTTTATCAGACCGATAGTTTCGACACAGCTTTGCTGGCGCTTTCCAATGATTGCAAACTTGGCATTGTCACACGCTCCGAAAAAGGTGCGGTCGTGGTCAAAAAAGACGAGCGGATTGTCGTTCCGGCAATCGAGATTTCCGAATTGGTGGATTCAACCGGTGCCGGTGATCTGTTTGCAGCCGGATTCCTTTTTGGTTACACCAATGGCCGTTCACTGGAAGAAAGTGCGCGGCTTGGCGCTCTTGCTGCCGGTATTATTGTGCAGCAGGTTGGGCCACGTGCACAGGGGAGCCTTTCGGGCGCTGCCAAAAATGCCGGATTGCTTTAACATTTCTTGAATGCAAAAAACGGCTGATGTTTATTTAGTAACATCAGCCGTTTTTTTTATGTATCTTATGTTACTTAATCTTTGCGGATAAAGCCATCACGTTTGAGCTCGGCTTCGGTGCGCCCTGGTTGCGGCTTGTAGACCGGCAATTTCCAGCCCCATATCAAAGCGCCGCCACGCACAATAAAAGCTGCAAGACTGCCGCATATAACAGCAATCATTGTATCGATCTGTGCCAGATGCATTGCCACATAAACACATGCGCCTGCCAGAGCAGCTGTCACATAAATCTCGCGTTTGAGCAGAACCGATGGTTCACCGGCGATAATATCACGCAAAACACCGCCAAGGGTTGCGGTAAAAATACCGGTTACAATTGCCACCAACGGATCGGAGCCGAGATCAAGCCCTTTAGCAGCACCCATGGCACTATAAAAAGCCAGCCCCAAAGCATCGAGCCATAACAACACGCGATAACGCGATTCCACCAAATGCGCGGTAAAATAAACGAGAATGGCTGCGGCTGTGCCGGTGACCAGATAAAGCGGCTCTCTTACCCAGAAAACCGGATCATCGCCAAGGATAAGATCGCGGATGGTACCCCCACCGATACCGGTGACATTGGCAAGAAAAATAAAGCCGACAATATCCAATTGACGTCTGGATGCAGCTAAAGCGCCGGTCGCCGCAAATACGAAAACGCCGGCATAATTTAAGAAAGTCAGTATCGTCACAACGACGCTCCCCGCAACGCCCCTCTTATCAGGGAGTGTTATTGAGACTGAGTAAGGGCGCAAATGATTTTTGCGCCCTTATTTGTAATATTGTGATTAAAATGTGGAATTTTATAAGATTTAAGCGTCTTTGGTTTGGTCGTCTGCTTCCGGTGCGCGTGCTGCGCCACCTTTGGAAACGCCAACGAGAGCCGGACGCAGCACACGGTCGCCAATGGCGTAACCGGTCTGAACCACCTGCACCACGGTATTGTTTGGCACATCCGGGTTTGGCACTTCAAACATTGCCTGATGGAAATTCGGATCGAATTTCTGGCCTTCCGGATCAAGCTTGGTGACACCATGGCGTTCAAGCGCCTGCAACATGGAGCGTTCGGTGAGGTCAACGCCGTCGGCCAAGCCCTTCAGGCCGCTGTCTTCAACCAGCGATTCTGCCGGAATGGCATCAAGCGCACGGCGAAGATTGTCGGATACGCTTAGCATATCGCGGGCAAAATTGGTAACCGCATAGGTTTTGGCATCGGCCACATCACGTAAAGTGCGCTTGCGCAGATTTTCCATATCGGCTGCCAGACGCAGTAACTGATCCTTCAGCGCGGCATTTTCGTCAACCAGATGCGCGAAAGGATTGCTTTCCTCTTCTTCGGCAACTTCTTCCATTGCTTCCGCCTTGCGGGACTTCAAAAAATCATCAGCCGCCTTTTTCAGCGCATCCCGGTCACGGGGATTATTCAGGTCGCGCTTGTCAAGATCGGCTGTTTCAGGGTTTTTCTTTTCTTCAGTCATGATGTTCTTCCGTCTTGAATAAGTGTTTGTGGCGGATATCGAGTGTCAGCGCAGGAAAATCAAGGCTTAATGTGCATACCTTGTGCATTCTGACAGTTATAATTGCAATGCCCAGATGGTTATCGCTATGGTTATCGCAGCAATCTTGAGACAATTTGCGCGGTATAATCCACCATTGGCACGATACGGGCATAATTAAGCCGTGTCGGGCCAATGACGCCAAGCGCGCCGACCACGCGCTGTTCTGCGTCACGATAAGGCGCGACAACCAGTGATGAACCGGAGAGCGAAAAAAGTTTATTTTCCGAACCGATGAAAATCCGTACCCCTGATCCGGCTTCGGCCAGATCAAGCAATTGGATCATGCCGTCTTTGGTTTCAAGGTCGTCAAAGAGATGGCGCAGCCGTTCGATGTCTTCCTGTGCGCTGATATTTTCGAGCAGGTTGGAGCGCCCGCGCACAATGAGACGGGCTGGCTGATCTGAGCCGCTGCCGCCCCAGATGGCAAGACCTTGCGCGACAAGACTTTGCGACAGGCTGTCGAGCGCTTCGCGGGTTTCGTTTTTAAGCTTTTCCAATTCCGTGCGCGCTTCAGAAAGTGTGCGGCCATGAATATGCGCGTTGAGAAAATTGGAGGCTTCAATGAGTTGAGACGTGCTGACACCGGGTGGCAGTTCCAGCACGCGATTTTCCACATCTCCATTTTTCATGACAAGCACGGCCAAAGCGCGTGTTGGTTCAAGGCGCACAAATTCAATATGTTTGAGCGCGCCTTCAGCCTTGGTGGCAAGCACCAATCCGGCACCTCTTGAAAGGCCGGAAAGCACTTGGCTGGCCTCTGTCAGAATATTTTCTACCGAATGGGTTTGTCCGGCAGCACGCACCTGCGCTTCAATGCTGGAGCGTTCATCCGGGGGCAGGTCGCCGATTTCCAAAAATGCATCGACAAAGAAACGCAAGCCGATTTGTGTGGGCATACGGCCTGCCGAAATATGGGGCGAATAAATCAGCCCCAGATGTTCCAGATCGCTCATCACATTGCGGATGGTGGCGGGCGACAAGGCCTGCGGCAGAATGCGCGCCAGATTGCGGGAACCCACCGGATCACCATCATTCAGATAGCTTTCAACAATCCGGCGAAAAATATCGCGCGAACGCTGGTCAAGCGAACTGAGAACGTCATGTGCTGGTGACTGGATCATCGCCCCGCCTAAACCTTGTGTTTCATATGATGTTGCCCCTTAAATATAAGGTGGCAAGTGCCAAGGTCAAAGACTTTGAGTGAAACTGTTAAAACAGTTGTGTAAAGTGCTATCATATCAAAGCAACAGCGAAATACCTTTCTATTTGTGTGATTGCGGCTTAAAAGCAAAACCTTCTTATATGAATCGGGGTTAAATCTTATGCGTCCATCCAAACGTGCAGCCGATGAAATGCGGGCTGTTTCTTTCGAGCGTGCTATTTCCAAACATGCTGAAGGCTCTTGCCTCGTCAAATTTGGCGATACGCATGTGCTGTGCACGGCAAGCTTGGAAGAAAAAGTGCCGGGGTGGATGCGCAATACCGGTAAAGGTTGGGTCACTGCCGAATATGGCATGCTGCCGCGTTCAACCGGCGACCGTATGCGCCGCGAGGCAGCAGCCGGCAAGCAGGGTGGCCGTACGCAAGAAATCCAGCGTTTGATCGGCCGCTCATTGCGTGCGGTTGTCGATATGCAGGCTTTGGGCGAGTTTCAGATCACAGTTGACTGCGATGTCATTCAGGCTGATGGCGGCACCCGTACCGCTGCCATTACCGGTGGTTGGGTTGCGCTGCATGATTGCCTGCGCTGGATGGAAAGCCGTCAGATGGTCAAGCTCGACAAGGTGCTGAAAGACCATGTTGCAGCTATTTCCTGCGGCATTTACGAAGGTACTCCGGTTCTCGATCTGGATTATCCGGAAGATTCAGCCGCTCAGACCGATGCCAATTTTGTTATGACCGGCACTGGCGGCATTGTTGAAATTCAGGGCACCGCCGAAGGTGTGCCATTCTCTGAAGAAGAGTTTGCCAAGCTGATGGCTTTGGCCAAAACCGGTGTAAACCGTCTGGTTAGCTTACAGAAAATGGCCGTTGCCTGATCTTCTGATCCATAAAAATTTGAATGTGGTGCTGAAATTATGAAGAAACTTGAAGAAACCAAACTGATTGTCGCCTCGCATAATGCAGGAAAGCTGCGCGAATTTGATGACCTGTTGGGGCCGTTCGGTTTTGAAACACAGTCTGCCGGTCAGCTTGGCTTGCCGGAGCCTGATGAAACCGGCACCACATTTGAAGAAAACGCCTATATCAAAGCCTATGCTGCGGCCAGCGTCACAGGATTGCCGGCTTTATCTGATGATTCAGGTTTAGTCGTTGATGCGCTTGATGGTGAGCCCGGTGTTTATACTGCCAATTGGGCAGAATTACCGGATGGCAGCCGTGATTTTGCCATGGCGATGGGCAAGGTTGAAGATGCTTTACAGGCCAAGGGCGCTACCGAACCGCATGAGCGTAAGGGGCGTTTTGTGTCGGTGATTTGTCTGGCAAAGCCTGATGGCTCGGCTGAATATTATCGCGGCGAAGTGGAAGGTCAGCTGGTTTGGCCGCCGCGTGGTGAACTGGGCTTCGGTTTTGATCCTGTCTTTTTGCCGGATGGTTATGACAAGACCTTTGGCGAAATGACCGCACAGGAAAAACATGGCTGGAAACCGGGTGATAAACATGCGCTTTCACATCGCGCCCGTGCCTTCCAGCTCTTTGCCAAAGATGTGTTAGATATTTGACTTGCCGGGCATTGATTGAGATAATTAAGAATAGGCGTTTAAGAATTTGGAACTGAACACCGCGCTGGCTTCACAGCACCCGATTGCAACCATTGATGGGGAAAATGCTTTCGGCATTTATCTGCATTGGCCGTTTTGCATGGCCAAATGCCCATATTGTGACTTTAACAGTCATGTGCGGCATCAGCCGGTGGATCAGGAACGTTTTGCAGCTGCCTTTAATCGTGAAATGGAAACTCTGCGTGAGCGCACAGGGCCGCGCAGGGTTACCAGCATCTTTTTGGGCGGCGGCACACCGTCTTTGATGCAGCCAGCAACAGTTGCCTCGCTGCTGGATGGTATCGCCAAGCGCTGGTCGGTTGCCGACAATATTGAAATCTCGCTCGAAGCCAATCCGACCAGTGTGGAAGCCGATCGTTTTCGCGGCTATCGTGCGGCCGGTGTCAATCGTGTGTCGCTCGGTGTGCAGGCACTCAATGATCGTGATCTGCGCCGTCTTGGTCGTTTGCACTCGGTCGATGAAGCAAAAGTGGCGATCGGTCTGGCGCGTGAGATTTTCCCGCGCCTCTCATTCGATCTGATCTATGCCCGCCCTGATCAAACCATTGAAGAGTGGCGCGAAGAATTGAAGCAAGCGATTGCGCTCGCTGCCGATCATTTGTCGCTTTATCAGCTGACAATTGAAGAAGGCACGCAGTTTTATAATCTCTGGAAAGCTGGCAAGCTGGTGACACCGGAGCCGGATCACGCCGCAGCCCTTTATGAAGAAACGCAACGGGTGACTGCGGAGCATGGTCTGCCTGCTTATGAAGTTTCCAACCATGCAGTGCCGGGGCGTGAGTCGCAGCATAATCTGGTTTATTGGCGCTATGGCCAATATGTCGGTGTGGGACCGGGGGCGCATGGTCGCTTCATTGAAAATGGTACGCGTACGGTGACGATCACGGAAAAACATCCGGAAACTTGGCTGGAGCGCGTTGAGAAGACCGGCCACGGTATTGTCGAGCAGGAACATCTCAACGGCAATCAGCAAGGCGACGAGTTTCTGATGATGGGCTTGCGTCTGCGTGAAGGCATTGATTTGCGCCGCTATCAGCGTTTGAGCGGACATGCCATTAATGCAGATCGCTTGAACCGCTTGATTGAGCAGGGAGCACTTGAACGCATGAATGATGATTTCATTCGTGCCACGCCTGCCGGATCATTATTGCTGGATGCAGTGGTGGCTGATCTGTCTTTATAATGCTATCCACATTATTGGTGGATTTTTTAAGGTTTTTTCTGGTGCAAGACGAAGTTAAATCGCGTGATTATGTCATTGGTGGTGTTCCGCAACGGGCACGCCCTTTGGAGCCTGCGCTTTATATTGTCTCGACCCCCATCGGCAATTTAGGTGACATGACCCTGCGTGGGGTGGAAACCATTGCCGGTGCCGATATTCTGGCTTGCGAAGATACCCGTGTTACACGCGTGCTGCTTGATCGTTTTGGTGTTACCCGCCGCCCCATAGCTTATCATGAACATAATGCTAGTGAAGCTGGGCCAAAGCTGATTGCGGCTCTTTTAGAGGGCAAAAGTGTTGCACTTGTCTCTGATGCCGGTACACCGCTGGTCTCTGATCCAGGCTTTCGCTTGGTGGGTGAAGCGCGTAACGCAGGTATTAAAGTGGTTCCAGTGCCGGGTGCTTCCGCTGTTCTGGCAGCTCTGACCGCCACAGGCCTGCCGACCGACACATTCATGTTTTGCGGGTTTTTACCGCCGAAACAAGGCCAGCGACGTGCGCGGTTAGAGGCACTGAAAGCCATTGATACCACGCTGATTTTCTTTGAATCACCTAACCGTGCCGCAGCCGCTTTGAGCGATATGGTGCATGTGTTTGGTGAAACCCGCGAAGGCGCTTTGTGCCGTGAGCTGACCAAAGCCTATGAAACGGTTGTCACGGCTCCTTTGCGTGAATTGTCTGAAACCTATGACGGTGAAGACCGTATTCGCGGCGAGGTGGTTTTACTGGTGGCGCCACCCGAAGAACAGGCTGTGGTGACCAGTGCCGAAGATATGGACAAATTGCTGTTGTCTTTGGCGCAAGAAATGCCTGCCTCCAAAGCTGCTGCGGAAGCTGCCCGTATGACGGGGGCGAAAAAATCTGATCTTTATCAGCGGCTGATTGCGCTTAAGAGCGGCGAATGAATAAACTCAAGGAAAAGCGCAGAAAAGCATTTTCCTTAGGTCACCGTGCCGAATTTCTGGCAAGTCTTATCCTGATGCTCAAAGGCTATGCCATTGTCGAGCGTCGTTATCGCACCAAACTTGGCGAGATTGACCTGATTGCACGCCGCGGCAATCTGGTGCTGATTGTTGAGGTGAAGGCGCGGGCAGAAACTGCATCGGCGATGGATGCGGTGGATATGCAATCCATGCGCCGCATAGAAGCCGCGGCCGATTTATGGCTGGCACGACAGCCTGATTATGCGCAGCTTTCCTTGCGGTTTGATTTGATCATCGTGCGCCCATGGCGTGTGCCACGGCATTATCCAGCCTTTTTCATCAGTCGATAATTCGGGAATTAAAAACCTCAAGCTTGTGCAAGCGCAGAAAAGCAATTGCTATTTGCCAGCCTGCCGCGCAAGCGCATTTCTTATCAAGTGAGTGCCTTCAAGAGATACTATTGCTATCTTTTGAAAGGGCGGTGCAATGTCTCGGTCTGGGTCTCGATCTGGTTCTCTTCTGGCTGATTTTCCGGTTTTTTTCCGTGTGGCTGAAAAGCCGGTGCTGGTGATCGGCAATGGTGAAGAAGCCCTCAATAAAATCAGACTATTGCATCAGACGAAGGCGCATATCCGTGTGGTTGCTGATAAGCCTGAACCTGTTCTGGCCGATTTTTTACGTGATACCGCCCTTGAGCATTTATCGCGGGATTTGAAAGACACGGATTTTCTGGATGCCAAACTGGTTTTTATTGCAACCGAAGATGAGGCAACAGATCGCGCACTAGCAATGCGCGTTAAAGCGCATCGCATTCCGGTCAATGTCGTTGATCGCCCGCATCTTTGCGATTTTCTCACTCCCGCTATTGTTAATCGTGCACCTGTGACCATTGCGATTGGTTCGGAAGGGGCAGGGCCTGTTTTGACGCAAATGATCCGTGCGCGGATTGAGGCGATGTTAGCGCCGCAATTGGGTGCATTGGCGAGACTGGCGGTTGGATTTCGTGATCAAGCCGAACGGCTCATTGAAAAAGGCGCGGCAAGGCGCGGGTTTTGGCGCGGGTTTTTTGAAGGTACGGTCGCAAAAGCCATTGAACAAGGCGATGAGAAGGCCGCGCATCGTGCAGCCAGCGCTTTGTTGCATGAAGCAGGGGCACAAAAACAAACTGGCTTTGTGCGCTTGGTGGGGGCAGGCGCTGGTGCCGAAGATTTGCTGACTTTACGCGCTCAACGTGCACTGATGGATGCCGATATTATTATTTATGATGCGCTGGTGCCGGAAGCTATTGTTGCGATGGGCAGGCGTGATGCCGAGCGGGTTTTAGTGGGAAAACGCAAAGGCTGCCATTCCAAAAGTCAGGATCAGATCAATCAGTTACTGATTGATCAGGCGCGTCTTGGTAAACAGGTGGTGCGGTTAAAATCCGGCGATCCATTGATTTATGGTCGTGCAGGCGAAGAAATGGCAGCACTGAGAGCCGCAAACATTCCGTTTGAAGTTGTGCCCGGCATCACCTCTGCTTTTGCGGCTGCTGCCGATATGGAATTGCCGCTGACATTGCGCGGCGTTGCTTCATCACTGATTTTCACCACCGGTCACGATATGCATGGTGAGACCTTGCCGGATTGGGCGCGACTTGCCGTTTCAGGCGCCACTATCGCCATTTATATGGGGCGCAGTGTTGCCGGTGATGTGGCTTCTCGTTTGATGAGTGCTGGTTTGCCTGCTGATACGAGTGTTGCGGCCATCGAAAATGCCAGCCGTCAGGACAAACGCTTGTTTCATGGCACATTGAAGGATTTATCCGGCTTGAGTTTACGTGATGATTTGAGCGGGCCGGTGATGGTGATTATCGGCGAGGCGGTAGCCGGTGCATCCTTGCAAAATACAGAACCTCTAAGCCTGCGTCAGCAATTTGCTGCGGCTTGAAACATTCAACAGGAGCGAAAAACATGGTTGTAAAAGTTCTGACTGCCAATCGTTTGCTGGATGGTGTGGTTGTATGGCTTGGCGCAGACGGCAAATGGCAAAATTCTCTCAAAGGCGCATTAGTCGCTCGCCATGCGCAGGCCGTGGAAGCATTGGAAGCGGCAGGTCGCGCCGCCTCGCTTTTTGATGAAGTGGTGGATGTCAACCTGATCGATGTGGAAGACAATGACGAAGGCTTAAGCCCTTTACGTCTGCGTGAACGCATCAGATTGAGCGGCCCGACCATTATCCATTTTGGCACGGCTAAAGTTGCCGCTTCCTATTAAATTTAAAAGGCCAGACTATGTATCGTTATGACGAGTTTGACCGCGATTTTGTTAAAGCGCGTGTTGCCCAGTTTAAAGATCAGGTGGAGCGTCGCCTCTCAGGTGAAATGAGCGAAGACCAGTTTAAACCATTGCGGTTGATGAATGGTCTCTATCTGCAATTGCATGCCTATATGCTGCGGGTGGCTATTCCTTATGGCACTTTGTCATCACGCCAAATGCGCAAGCTTGGTTCGATTGCGCGGCGCTATGATCGTGGCTACGGCCATTTCACCACCAGACAAAATATCCAGTTCAACTGGCCAGCCTTGAAAGATGTGCCTGCCATATTGGATGAATTGGCAGAAGTGGAGATGCATGCGATCCAAACCTCGGGTAACTGCATCCGCAATGTGACGGCCGACCATTTTGCCGGTGCAGCTGCCGATGAGGTAGCAGATCCTCGACCATTTGCCGAAATTTTGCGGCAATGGTCGTCGCTTCATCCGGAATTTTCCTATCTGCCGCGCAAATTTAAAATTGCGATTGTTGGTGCTGACAATGATCGTGCTGCCATTCAGGTGCATGATATCGGCTTGCAACTGAAGAGAGACGAAAAAGGCGCATTGGGCTTGAGTGTCTATATTGGTGGCGGACAAGGACGCACGCCGATGGTGGCGCGTAAAATCCGCGAATTTTTGCCCGTTGAAGATATGCTGACTTATATCACGGCAATTGTGCGGGTTTATAATCTGCATGGGCGGCGCGATAATAAATATAAAGCGCGTATTAAAATTCTGGTGCACGAAACCGGCATTGAAGAATTGACGCGCGAAATTGAAGCGCAATGGCAAGACATTCGCCACACGAATTTGAAGCTGCCGCAAGGTGATATTGATGCCATTCAGCATTATTTCCAAATGCCGGATTTGCCGGAACGGGCAGAAGGCTGGGCGTTATTGGCGCAAGCACAAAAGCTGGATGAAAATTTCAGTGCGTGGGTAGCGCAAAATGTAACGCCCCATAAACATCCCGATTATGGCGTCGTGACAATTTCGCTAAAACCCATTGGCGGTATTCCAGGGGATGCCAGTGCCGAACAAATGGAACTGATTGCCGATATTGCCGAGAAATATTCGGTTGATGAAATTCGTGTCAGCCATGAGCAAAATCTGGTACTGCCGCATGTGGCTTTGGCAGATTTGAAGGCAGTTTATGATGCTTTTAAAGATCAGCAATTGGTGACAGCCAATGCAGGGCTGATTACCGATATCATCGCTTGCCCCGGTCTTGATTATTGCTCGCTCGCCAATGCCCGCGCTATTCCGGTGGCTCAGCGTATCAGCAAACGTTTTGGCGACCATCAGCGCCAGCTTGATATCGGCGCTCTTAAAATTAAAATTTCGGGCTGCATCAATGCTTGCGGCCATCATCATGTCGGCCATATCGGCATTTTGGGCGTTGAGAAAAAAGGCGAGGAACTTTACCAAATCACTTTGGGCGGTTCGGCTGATGCTCATACCAGTATCGGCGATATTGTCGGGCGTGGTTTTTCCTCTGAAGATATTGTCGATGCGATTGAAAAGCTGGTGGATGCTTATCTCGACGTGCGGCTTGACCGGAGTGAAAACTTCCTGACCACTTATCGCCGTTTGGGGGCAGAACCTTTCAAACAAGCACTTTATGGCGAGCCTGCTTATGCCGGTTGAACTGTACCTGAACCATGAGACGCGGGTGGCAGCACAAGCGAGGCTGCTGGAGCTAAGTCATGGTGCGCGTGAGCCGCAGGCAATTATCGAGCAGAGTTATCAGACTTTTGCAAATAATGGCTTGGCGCTGGTTTCGTCTTTCGGGGCGGAATCGGCCGTGCTTTTGCATATGGTGGCGTCAGTTGATCAGAGCATTCCGGTTCTGTTTCTGGATACCGGCAAACATTTTACCGCGACGCTGGAATACCGTAAACAATTGACGACAAATCTGGGCTTGCAGAATGTGCAGGATATCACGCCGCTTCAAGAAAATTTGAAGCGTGATGATCCCTATGGCGCTTTATCGATGACCGACAAAGATCGCTGCTGTTTTTTGCGCAAAGTTGAGCCGATGACGCGCGCTGTTGCGCCTTATCAAGCATGGATGACAGGGCGCAAACAGTTTCAGGCAGCAACCCGTCAGCAACTACCGGTTTTTGAAGCGGTGGGGGTGCGTATTCGTATCAACCCTCTGGCACATTGGAACAGCGATGATTTGTTAGCCTATATGCGGCATCATGATTTGACCGTGCATCCGCTGACTCTGCAAAATTATCGTTCCATCGGCTGTATGCCTTGCACGCGCCCTGTTGAGGAGGGCGAAGATCAGCGCGCAGGGCGTTGGGCTGGCTCGGATAAGGTTGAATGCGGCATTCATTTGAGCGATTTGAGCGAGCAGCTGGAGCAAAAAGGAGTGTCAAAATGAGCGCGGCTTATTTGTGGACGGCAGATGGTTTCAAGCCGGATGATTATCAAGCCTTAGATGATTTATCAGACGTAACAGATGCCGAAGCTGTGCTATTGCCGCTTCATGTCTGGGTGGAAAAGAGCGAAATATTGCTTGCTCAAACCAACCGTAAACTGGGTGTGCGTGTCGGCTCAGGTGAAGATGTTAATCTTCTGTTTCAATCTCTCGATCGGTTGTCGCTGATTGCACTGGATTTTCCGGCTTTTAATGACGGTCGCTCTTATTCCAAAGCAGAGCTTTTGCGGGCACAAGGTTTTAAAGGCGAACTGCGTGCTGTGGGTGATGTGCTGATCGATCAGGCCGCATTGATGCTGCGTGCAGGTTTTGACACGCTGGAAGTGCACCATCCTGTAACAGTTAAACGTTTGCAGGAAGGCGCACTGGTCGATACGCCGCATTATTATCAACCGGGCTCGGGTTCTGTACCTATAAAAGGTGAATTTAGCTGGCGCCGTTTCAGGGAATAAACATATTCGGACATTAAAGCATTTTCGTTTTTGCTTATATGGGCTAAGAAGCCTTTATATCATTTAAGGGAAGTGGTGAAAATGATCCGTCATATCGTGTTTTTTAGCGTCAAAGAGGGACAGGACATTGATGTCGTGCGTGAAGGGCTGGAACGTTTGAAAGCCATTCCGCATTCGGATTTATTCGAGATTTTACCCAATAGCAAAGTTGACCCGATGTGCGACCGGATTGATCTGGTTGTCTACGGCGAGTTTAAAGACGAAGCCGCTTTGTTTGCATTTAAATCTGACCCGATCTACACTTCGACAACAGAATATGTTCGCCCGATGCGCGAAATGCGCTTTTCTGCGGATGTGGAAACCAAGCTTTAAACACAATGCTGGTGCTTAATTTACTGTGGATTTGCTGATTTTATCGCGAAAACCACACTGTTTCTGTGCTGACTGCCAACAGAAATGTTGAAGAATGACAAGAATAGTGATTGTGTAAGCGCTGGGTTGATTAAACTTTTCGCATTCGGCGTATGAACAATAAATCTTCCGGCCTCTTGTCAGGTCAATCAATCAGGAAATTCAAATGGACGATTATGAAAAATATGCCACAGGTCTGATGATCGTATTCGGCGCTCTGATCATTGGTGGTCTGATGGCTGTTAATATCGTCGCGCATGACAAGCCGGGCTTTTTGTTCGCGTTAGGTGCTGCCGTTGTGGCTTGGTTCTCAGCTTTTGCAGTTATTTTTGACAAACCGCGCCTTTATGGCGTGATGATTGCAGCGGCCATCGCATTAGTTGGAGCTTCGATCACCGCTTATGTCACTTGAGCCTATAGGGACGGTTTTCATTTGGTTTATCAGCAATAACCCTGGTTCGGCCGGGGTTATTGCGTTTAAGGCCGCCGTATAAAAACAACAGTGATAAATTTGACATAAAGATATGTTTATGTCATTAAATCAAAAAAATGATACCCTTGATAAGGTCTGGTGATTCTTATGACGTCTTCTCTTGACGATCTTTTTGGTGCTGTTGCACCGCGTACCGATGGTTCTGAAATTTTCACAGGCTTAAAAAAAGCTGCCAGTGAACGTATCATGATCCTTGACGGTGCGATGGGAACCCAGATTCAGGGCTTGGGCTTTCACGAAGAACATTTCCGTGGGTCACGGTTCGTGGGCTGTGAATGCCATTTGCAGGGCAATAACGATCTGTTGACGCTAACCCAGCCAAAGGCGATTGAAGATATTCATTATGCTTATGCCATGGCTGGTGCCGATATTCTGGAAACTAATACATTCTCCTCCACCTCCATCGCACAGGCCGATTATGGCATGGAGCATGTGGTTTATGAGCTGAACCGCGATGGCGCACGTCTGGCGCGTCGCGCCGCTTTACGAGCAGAGAGCCAAGATGGCCGCCGCCGTTTTGTCGCTGGTGCCTTGGGCCCGACAAACCGCACCGCCTCGCTTTCGCCGGATGTGAACAATCCGGGCTATCGCGCCGTGACCTTTGATGATCTGCGCATTGCCTATGCCGAGCAAATCCACGGCTTGATTGATGGTGGTGCAGATATTATTCTGATTGAAACCATCTTTGATACGCTGAATGCCAAGGCTGCAATTTTTGCCTGCGAACAGGTGTTTGAAGAAAAGCAGATCCGTCTGCCTTTGATGATTTCCGGCACGATCACCGACTTATCTGGCCGTACACTTTCCGGCCAGACCCCAACTGCCTTCTGGTATTCTTTACGTCATGCCAAGCCGTTTTCCATCGGGCTTAACTGTGCGCTTGGTGCTAATGCCATGCGCGCGCATCTGGCCGAAATTTCAAGCGTTGCTGACACGTTTGTTTGTGCTTATCCAAATGCCGGTCTGCCAAATGAATTTGGCCGCTATGATGAAACGCCGGAAGTGATGGCGGCGCAAATGGAAAATTTTGCCCGCGATGGTCTCGTCAATATTATGGGCGGCTGCTGCGGCTCGACGCCGGAACATATTGCGGCGCTTGCAGAAGTGGCTAAAAAATACAGCCCACGCAAACCGGTTAAGCTTGAGCCGTTGATGCGCTTGTCCGGCCTTGAGCCATTTACACTCACCAAAGATATTCCTTTCGTCAATGTCGGCGAACGTACCAATATCACCGGTTCTGCCCGTTTCCGCAAACTCATCAAAGAAGGTGATTTTGCCACCGCTTTGGATGTCGCGCGCGATCAGGTGAATAATGGTGCGCAGATTATTGACATCAACATGGACGAAGGGCTGATCGACAGCCAGAAGGTCATGGTTGAATATCTGAACTTGGTGGCATCAGAACCTGATATTGCCCGTGTGCCGGTGATGATCGACAGTTCCAAATGGGAAGTCATTGAAGCCGGTCTTAAATGTGTGCAGGGCAAGCCGCTGGTTAATTCCATTTCGTTGAAAGAAGGTGAGGAAGCTTTCATCCATCATGCCAAGCTGGTGCGCGCTTATGGTGCGGCTGTGGTGGTGATGGCTTTTGACGAAACCGGTCAGGCGGATACGCTTGAGCGTAAGGTCGAGATTTGTACCCGTGCTTATAAAATTTTGACCGAAACGGTTGGCCTGCCACCGGAAGATATTGTCTTTGATCCGAATGTCTTTGCGGTGGCGACCGGTATTGAAGAACATAATAATTACGGTAATGATTTTATTGATGCGACCAAGATCATTATTGAAACCCTGCCGCATGTGCATGTGTCGGGTGGTATTTCCAACCTGTCTTTCTCCTTCCGCGGTAATGAGCCTGTGCGTGAAGCCATGCATGCGGTTTTCCTCTATCATGCCATTCAGGTTGGTATGGATATGGGGATTGTGAATGCGGGTCAGCTGGCAGTTTACGAATCCATTGATCCGGAATTGCGTGAGGCTTGCGAAGATGTGGTGTTGAACCGTCGCTCTGATGCGACCGAACGTTTGCTTGAATTGGCCGAGCGTTATCGCGGCACGGCTGGCAAAGAAGCCAAAGCTAAGGATTTGAGCTGGCGCGAGTTAAGCGTTGCGGAGCGTATTTCCCATGCGCTGGTCAATGGTATCACTGAATTTATTGAGGCCGACACTGAAGAAGCCCGCCAACAGGCTGAGCGTCCGCTGCATGTGATTGAAGGCCCGTTGATGGCCGGCATGAATGTGGTAGGCGATCTTTTCGGTTCGGGTAAAATGTTCCTGCCGCAGGTGGTTAAATCTGCCCGTGTGATGAAACAGGCTGTGGCTGTTCTTTTACCCTTTATGGAAGAAGAAAAACGCTTAAACGGTGGTGACGGCGAGCGCCAAACTGCCGGTAAGGTGTTGATGGCAACCGTTAAGGGCGATGTGCACGATATTGGTAAAAATATCGTCGGCGTGGTGTTGGCCTGTAACAATTATGAAATCATTGACCTTGGCGTGATGGTTCCGGCCGCTAAAATCCTGCAGGTCGCGCGTGAGGAAAATGTCGACATTATCGGCCTTTCCGGTCTGATTACGCCGTCGCTGGATGAGATGGTGCATGTGGCATCCGAAATGGAGCGTGAAGGGCTTGATCTGCCATTGCTGATTGGTGGTGCCACCACCAGTCGCGTGCATACAGCGGTGAAAATCCACCCGAAATATGAGCGTGGGCAAACCGTTTATGTGGTGGATGCCAGCCGTGCGGTTGGTGTGGTTTCGCAACTTTTGTCGCCGGATGCCAAGGCTGGTTATGTTCAATCGATCAGAGATGAATATGCCAAAGTAGCCGCAGCCCATGCGCGCAATGAAGCCGAAAAGCAGCGCCTGCCATTGGCAAGTGCGCGCGCCAATCCGTTTAAAATTGATTGGAGCAACTATCAGCCGCCGCGTCCAAGTTTCCTTGGCACCAAGGTGATTGATGATATCGATCTGGAAACCTTGTCGAGCTATATTGACTGGACACCTTTTTTCCAGACATGGGAACTAAAGGGACGTTTTCCGGCGATTTTGGAAGATGAAAAACAAGGCGAAGCCGCACGTCAGCTCTATGATGACGCGCAAAGCATGCTGAAAAAAATCATTGATGAAAAATGGTTTGTGCCACGTGCAGTGATCGGTTTCTGGCCAGCCAATGCGGTTGGCGATGATATCGAGCTTTATACGGATGAAAGCCGCAAGGAACATTCCGATACGTTCTTCACACTTCGTCAGCAATTGTCGAAACGTGGTGATCGCCCGAATGTCGCGCTATCAGATTTTGTCGCACCGAAAGACAGCGGCAAAGCCGATTATATCGGTGGTTTCGTCGTCACTGCCGGTATTGAAGAAGTGGCGATTTCCGAGCGTTTCGAGCGCTCCAATGATGATTATTCGGCAATTTTGGTCAAAGCTCTGGCCGACCGTTTTGCAGAAGCTTTTGCCGAAATGATGCATGAGCGTGTGCGCAAAGAATATTGGGGTTATTCACCGGAAGAAAGCTTAAGCAATGAAGAATTGGTGTCGGAAGCCTATCAGGGCATTCGTCCGGCACCCGGTTATCCGGCACAGCCTGATCACACCGAAAAAACGACCTTGTTCCGTCTGCTGGAAGCCACCAACACGACCGGTGTGGAACTGACCGAAAGCTATGCCATGTGGCCGGGTTCTTCTGTGTCCGGTCTCTATATCGGCCATCCGGATAGTTATTATTTTGGTGTAGCCAAAGTGGAGCGTGATCAGGTGGAAGATTATGCAAAACGTAAAGGCATGAGCATTGAGGAGGTCGAGCGCTGGCTTGGACCTATCCTCAATTATATGCCGGAGCAGGCCGGACAATCTAAGGAATCAGCTGCTTAATTTGCCATTTTTATTAAAAACAAGGCCTGAGAATTGTCATTATTCTCAGGTCTTGTTTGTTTTTGACCATAATTATCTTTGTTTTTTGAAATAAGATAAAAACTATACAACTACGAATGATAGCCTGTTTATTTAACTTGTGTTACTGTCAAACTGTATAGCATTACCTATATTTATTTAAATTAATTAAGCTTGATTGAATATAAATATTGATATTCCGGTATAAATTCGGAAGTTGAAAATAACACGGGGTTTAAAATATGTTATGGGAAAGAATTTACAACGACGTAAAGTCGGTGGATGATGCTGCATGCCTTTTGAAGGTGATTGCGGATTTTGCTGTTCAATGTGGTTTTGATTATTGCACCTATAGTATCAGTATTCCTGCATTGAACTCGAAATCGAAGTTTTTTCTTTTTGATAATTGTCCGCCATCATGGGGGGAGGAATATCGCGCCACTAATGCTCATGAAAATGATCCGGTCATCCGTAAGGGTATGAAAAGCAATCAACCTGTCATCTGGTCGGAGGCGGTTTTTGCAGATGCCGCGCCGCTTTGGCAAAAAGCGCGACAATCAGCGCTCAATATCGGCATTTCAGTGCCGTGCTGGTCAGCGCATGGTGTGTTTGGCATGCTGAGCTTCATCCGGCGTGAAAAAGCCATCAGTGATGAAGAATTGCAGGTGCTTTCCACCAAAATGCAGGTGATCGGCAGTCTTATTCATTTGTCGATGTATCAGCTATTGGAGGTGGAAAAAAACACCGGTATGCAGGATGTGACGCTAACCGCGCGCGAACGGGAAATTTTGCTCTGGACGAGCGAGGGCAAGACCGCTGAAATTATTGGCGCGATCCTCAGTATTTCCACCCGCACGGTTAATTTCCATATCAGCAATGTTTTGGCTAAACTAATGGCGGTCAATAAAGTGCAGGCGGTGATGAAAGCCCGCACACTCGGACTACTCTAATTGCATGATTGCCTATAGCGGTTTGGTCTGTAGGTATTTTTGAATTTCTCTATCTCACATGATTATGCGCAGGACAGATTTTCGTCCCTCAAGTCTCTGACCAAAGTGTCATCGAAGACCGCAATTTTAAAAATCACCTTTTACAATCTGCAAACTCTGCTCAGCCACTTGTCATTTTTTGCAAGCGGGTTTTTGTATCTGTTGGTGCATGCCAACCTGTTTGTGCAAGCTTTTGCGAACTCACCATCAAGGGCCCTGTCAAAGCTTGAAACGCTTTTTGCTGGCCAGCCAAACATGCCGCTAATTCCAGTATTTTATGCGGGAACGGAACGAGCTTAGGCTTGCGTCCCATGCCTTGACGAAGAGCTGCTAGAATATCGGCAATGGTCACCGCTGACTGATCGGCAACCAGATAGGTTTCTCCATCTGTCACCGGAGTTTTTAAAACATGGATAATCGCATCGCAAAGTGCATCTCTGTCAAGCAGGCTGCGCTTTTGCGTTTGATTGGCAAAGGGTAGGGGAATGGGGAGACGAGCAAGTTTTATTAATCGTGCAAGATTGCCGCCGGCACCTTTGCCATAAACCAAAACGGGGCGTAAAATTGTAAAGCGTTTATTCTGCCCGTAAACGGCATGGATGGCTTCCTCGGCCAGTAACTTGGCGCGGCCATAGGCACGCTCCGGCAGGGTTGGATCAGTTTCCGTTAAAATGCCTTCGCGTACCGATCCGGTCTGAACGCCGACAGACGAGATAAAGACAAATTTGCCGGTTATTTTGGTCTTTGCCGCTTGTGCAAGTTTTTCAGAGAGTAAGCGATTGGCTTTGTCATAGGTTTCAGCTGGCAATTCATGCATCACATGCGCAATGGCAGCCAGATGAATGACATGGTCGCACCCTTCAACCAATTGTTCAAAGGCTTGGATACCTGCATCAGGTTCGGGCAGCAGTGCCATATCCGGCTGTGGGGTGCGTGATGCTGACCTGACCTGATAGCCTTCGTTTTGCAAAAAAGGCACCAGTGCACGGCCGATAAAACCCGTTGCACCGGTGACAAGAACGAGCGGCGATTTTTGTTTTTGATCACGCAAGACTTAAATCCTGAAGAGAACTCTTAAATACTACTAAATTAGTAGAATTATCAATGTGTTATAATCCCGCTCGAAGTGCTTCGGGTATTATATTACTGGCTAGCACGGGAATGCGAGTAAGAATTTATCTGCACTTTTGAATCTTCGTTAAACCATCCTTTTAAATCCGCGCTTCTCCGCCCGATAATAAACGCCACGGCAGTGACGATATGGGCATTTAAACCTTGCGTCTGCTATCACGTCAATCGCGGGGAATAATATGCAGCTGGTGGCTTCGGTAAAAACATTAACCCATCTGGATAGGTTAGAGGCTGAAGCCATCCATATTTTCCGCGAGGTGGCGGCAAGCTTTTCCAAGCCGGTGATGCTTTATTCGGTGGGTAAAGATTCATCCGTTTTATTACATCTGGCGCGTAAAGCTTTTTATCCGGCTAAACTGCCTTTTCCGCTTTTACATGTCGATACGACATGGAAATTTAAGGAAATGATTGCCTTTCGTGATCAGCGGGCGCGCGAGGATGGTTTCGAAATGTTGGTGCATATCAATCAAGATGCGGTCGAGCAAAATATTGGCCCGTTTTCACATGGTTCCAATGTGCACACCCATTTATTCAAAACAGTGGCGTTGCGGCAGGCTTTGGAAAAATACGGTTTTGATGCAGCCTTTGGGGGTGCGCGCCGCGATGAAGAAAAATCGCGCGCGAAAGAGCGGATCTTTTCTTTCCGCAACCGCCAGCATGGTTGGGATCCGAAACATCAGCGCCCCGAAATGTGGAAGATTTATAATACCCGTATCTCAACCGGTGAATCGATCAGGGTGTTTCCACTTTCCAATTGGACAGAACTTGATATCTGGCAATATATTATGCGGGAAAATATTCCGCTGGTGCCGCTTTATTTCGCAAAACCGCGCCCGGTTGTCGAGCGTGACGGCATGCTGATTATGGCAGATGATGATCGGTTGGTGTTGCGCGAGGGTGAAAAAATTCTCACCCGCAAAGTGCGGTTTCGCACCCTTGGTTGCTATCCGTTGACGGGCGCTATTCCGTCGGAAGCTGATAGTCTTGCAGGTGTTATTGAAGAAATGTTGATTTCTAAAACCTCCGAGCGTGAAGGCCGGATGATTGACCGCGATGAAAGCGGTTCAATGGAAAAGAAAAAGCGTGAGGGATATTTCTGATGGTCTTGTTGCACGAGCCTCAGGCTGGTTCTGCTGATGTGGAAAGCCGCATTGCCGATTATTTGCAGGAGCAGGAAAACAAAACCCTGTTGCGCTTTTTAGCCTGCGGTTCTGTCGATGATGGCAAATCCACTTTGATCGGACGTTTGCTTTATGATGCGAAAGGCATTTTTGAAGACCAGCTGGCGCATTTGAAAAATGACAGCCGGAAGTTTGGCACCACCGGTGATGATATTGATTTTGCGCTTCTCATGGATGGATTGGAAGCCGAGCGCGAGCAAGGCATTACCATTGATGTGGCTTATCGGTTTTTCTCGACCAAAAGACGAAAATTTATTGTGGCCGATACACCAGGCCATGCCGAATATACCCGCAATATGGCAACTGGTGCGTCAACCGCTGATCTGGCGATTGTGCTGGTCGATGCGCGTGAAGGGTTGATTACGCAAACGCGGCGCCATAGTTTTATCGCGAGCTTGTTGGGTGTGCGCCATATCATTCTGGCGGTAAACAAAATTGATCTGATCGATTTTTCTAAAGAGATTTTTGAGGCAATTGCAGCAGATTATCTGGAGATGACCAAGGATTTCGGCTTTGCCAGCATTGAAACTATCCCAATTTCTGCCCGTTTTGGCGATAATGTCAGTGTGCGTTCAGCCCATACACCTTGGTATCAGGGGCCGACATTGCTGGAACACTTAGAAACGGTGCCATTGGAAAAAACGGCGGACGCGGATGTGTTTCGTTTTCCGGTGCAATATGTCAGCCGCCCCAATGCTGATTTTCGCGGATTTGCCGGTACACTTAGTTCCGGCCATGTGCGGGTGGGTGATATGGTCGTGGTGGCTAAAACCGGCAAACAAACAAAATTACGTCGCATCATCAGCCCGCAAGGTGATTTGCAGGAAGCTTTCGAGGGGCAGGCGGTCACATTGCTGTTGGAAGATGAGCTGGAATTATCGCGCGGCTCAATGCTGAGTGGTTTGAACGACCGGCCAATTTTAAGCGATCAGCTGGTGGCGCAAATGATCAATTTTGACGATGCGCCATTGCGTGCTGGACAAAGCTATTGGTTGCGCACCGAAACGGATCAGGTCAGCGCGACCATCACAAAACTTCAACATCGTATTGATATCGAAACCTTTATCCCTTCCGATGCTCACGAATTGACGCTTAATGAAATCGGCCTTTGTCATTTACAGCTAAATTTACCGCTGGTTTTTGATCTTTATCAAAAGCAGCGCTCCACCGGCGCTTTTGTGCTGATTGACCGCGTCACCAACAAAACCATTGCCGCCGGTATGATTCGCGAAAACGGTCATAAAGCCAGCAATATCCATTGGCAAGCATTGGTGCTTGATGCCAAAGCGCGTGCCGAGCAAAAATTTCAAAAGCCGGTTGTTTTGTGGTTTACCGGCCTTTCCGGCTCTGGAAAATCGACTTTGGCGGGCTTGCTGGAAAAACGCCTGCATAGTTTGGGCAAGCATACTTATTTGCTTGATGGCGATAATCTGCGTCATGGTTTGAACCACGATTTAGGCTTTAGCGAAAAAGATCGCAGCGAAAATATCCGCCGCATTGGTGAAGTGTCGCATTTGATGCTGGATGCAGGATTGATCGTGCTGGCAGCACTGATTACACCACTACAGGCGGACAGAGACCGTTTGCGCACCCGTTTTAACGATGATGAATTGATTGAAATTTTTGTTGATACATCACTGGAAATCTGTATCGAGCGTGACCCAAAAGGGCTTTATGCTAAAGCTTTGGCCGGAGAGATAAAGGATTTCACCGGTATTGATGCACCTTATCAGTGCCCCGTTGCACCAGATTTGTACCTGAAAACCAAAGGGCGCAGTGTGGAAGAATTATTGGGCGAGATTGAGCATTATCTGACGAAGCGCGGTATAATCGGCAGCTATGGCACTGATTCTTGGTCGATTTAAACAATGAATGAAATGACATCCGCTCTATTAAATGAAGTTTTGCTGCTACAAGAGCTGGAGCTTGCTGCTCTTGAGGCAGGGCGTGAGATTATGCGGATTTATGCGGCGGGTTGTGATGTTTCGCAAAAAGATGACCAGTCGCCGGTGACAGAAGCCGATCAGCTGGCTGAAAAACTGATCTTAAAAAGATTACGCGCGTTTGCACCGGATATTCCGATTGTGGCCGAAGAAGAAATGGCGGCAGGTCTTTCGCCACAAGAGTTGGGCGCACGCTTTTTTCTGGTCGATCCGCTTGATGGTACCAAAGAATTTGTCAAGCGCAATGGCGATTTTACTGTCAATATTGCATTGATTGAAAATGGTGTGCCGGTTTTAGGTGTCGTTTATGCGCCTGTGGGCGGCAGATTATATATTGGTGGCTCTAATGGTGCGGTGAAGGTACTGGTTGATGATGCGGGCCAAGAGCTTTCGCGCACAGCAATCCATGTGCGCCAAGCGCCTGAGCAGATCACAGCTGTTGCCAGCCGCTCGCATAACACACCAGAAACCGATGCTTGCCTGCAAAATTATGGTATTGAAACATGTGTGTCGGTCGGCTCTTCATTGAAGTTTTGTTTGGTGGCGGAAGGCCAGGCGGATTTATACCCGCGCTATAGCCGCACGATGGAATGGGACACCGCCGCAGGTGATGCTGTTTTGCGCGCTGCCGGTGGTTTAAGCACCACATTGGATGGCAAGCCGATGTTATATGGCAAACGCGGGCAGGTGTATGATTGCGACTTTGCCAATGGTTTCTTCATTGCGCGTGGTTGTGCCAGCCTTGATAAAACGCAACAGCCAAATGATTGATATGAACATCAATTGCGAGCGCCCTTGGCTTACAGTAGATTTAGGTCACTCGCATCAAGTTTTGAGCTGGACGCTGAATGCACCGGGCTTTGTTGAAACAGATCGGATTGTCTGGCGTGAGGTGCGTAATAGCGATTTAACGCCGGAGCTTGATGCCCATCAATGGTTGTTGCAGGAATTGCAGCGAACCGGCAACAAGAATGCTGTGGCTTTTCTCACATCGCGCAATATCGATTTTCATCATTATGCGGAAGCGTGTGTAGAGAGTGAAAAAGTGTCGTGTTTGGTGACGGCAGGCTTGTCCAATGCCGAGCGCGTCGGTACGCGGCACGGGCCACAAAGCCGTTTTGGCACTATCAATATTTTAGTTAAAACGTCCAGCACATTATCAGAAGCGGCGATGATCGAGCTAATGTCGGTGGTGGTGCAGGCGCGGACATTAGCGGTGTTGGAAACTGATATTAAAATCGGCAATCAACAATTAAAAGCTACCGGAACAGGCACGGATTGCGTGGCCATTGCCAGCCCGTTGGGAAATTTATCGTCGCATTGCTTCCATGCTGGTCTTCATACAGCTATTGCAGAAGCTGCGGGTGCTGCTGTGTTGAGCGCTATGTATGAGGCGCTTGATGTCTGGAAGAAAAACCACTTGAAATAGGCATCCGGCCTGCGCTTCTATGCGCATTTCACTTTTCGCTTTTTTTCACTATTGTGCCATTCTGGAAAAATGGGAAAGCAGCATGCAATTAACGCCACGTCATAGTGCCATTCTGGAACGCGCCAAATTACATGGTCAGGTCATGGTAGATGATCTGGCATTGGAATTTGATGTGACACCGCAAACTGTGCGCAAAGACCTGAATGATCTTTGCAAAGCGCGTTTGCTGCGACGCATTCATGGTGGCGCACTTTATCCATCCGGCATTGAAAATATGGAATATGAGGCACGTCGTCAGCTTTGTGCGCGTGAAAAAGGTATCATCGGTAATGCTGCCGCCTCAATTATTCCTGATGGTGCCTCGCTTTTCATCAATATTGGCACCACCACTGAGGCAGTCAGTCAGGCATTGAGCGAGCATAGCCGCTTGATGGTGATAACCAATAATATCAATGTTGCAAATAGTTTACGCATTTTTCCATCCATTGAAGTGGTCATTGCAGGCGGCGTTGTGCGCGGCTCCGATGGCGGTATTGTCGGAGAGGCGGCTGTCGATTTCATCCGCCAGTTCAAGGTGGATTTCGCGATTATCGGCGCGTCTGCCATCGATCAGGATGGCGCTTTATTGGATTTCGATTACCGTGAAGTGAAAGTGGCACAGGCGATTATGGCCAATGCACGCCATGTTATTCTGGTGGCTGATTCCTCAAAAATGGAACGAACCGCACCGGTTCGCATCGGTCATTTGTCGCAAATCGGCACTTTTATTACCGATTTTTGCAGCGAGCCGAAACTGCGCGACCTGTGCGTTGCCCATGATGTGAAGCTGATTGAAACGGAAAGCGAAAAAATAGTCGAATAGTTTCATTTATTTTCATATTGCTTTCACATGAAACTGATTTATATTCTGTTTATAGTTTTCTGAAAGCAAATGGAGCCATATTATGGCTGAAATTCCTGCATTCGATATTTTTGTCATCGGTGGCGGCATTAATGGCTGTTCGATTGCGCGTGATGCGATCGGGCGCGGCTATTCGGTGGCGCTGGCAGAGATGAATGATCTGGCAAGCGGCACCTCTTCGCGTGCCACCAAGCTCATCCATGGCGGTTTGCGTTATCTGGAATATTACGAGTTTCGTCTGGTGCGCGAAGCACTGATGGAGCGTGAGATTTTATGGGCGAATGCGCCGCATATTATCGCACCGATGCGTTTTATTTTACCCTATCATAAAGGTGGCACGCGCCCTGCATGGCTGCTGCGCCTAGGTCTTTTTCTTTATGACCATCTGGGCGGGCGCAAAAAATTGGCCGCCACCCGCACGCTTGATATGAAGCGCGATCCGGCAGCAAAACCTTTGAAGCCGCTTTTTACCAAAGCTTTTGAATATTCTGATTGCTGGGTGGATGATGCGCGTTTTGTGGTGCTCAATGCGCGTGATGCTGCCGATCGTGGCGCACAAATTTACACCCGTACCAAAGTGGTCAAAGCTTCGCGTGATAAGACCGGCTGGCTCATCACTTTGCAGGATGTCCACGCAGGTGAAACCCGACAAATCCGCGCCCGTTTGCTGGTCAATGCGGCAGGCCCTTGGGCAGATAAAGTGCTGGAAGGTGTCGAGGGTGAAAAAAACGCGCATAATGTGCGCCTTGTGCAGGGCAGCCATATTGTTATCCGTAAGAAGTTTAACGACAGCCGCGCTTATTTCTTCCAGAATAATGATGGCCGCATCATTTTTGCCATTCCTTATGAGCAGGATTTCACCCTGATTGGTACGACCGATCAGGATTATCAGGGTGATCCGGCCAAAGTGGCAATCACCCAAAGTGAAACGGATTATCTTTGTGCAGCGGCGAGCGAATATTTCCGTGAGCCAGTGACAGAGGCTGATATGGTCTGGGCTTATTCCGGTGTGCGCCCGCTTTATGATGATGGCGCTTCCCAAGCACAGGAAGCAACCCGCGATTATGTTTTGAAAGAAGATGTTAGCGGCGGCTTGGCGCCACTCGTCAATGTTTTTGGCGGCAAGCTCACCACATCACGTCGTCTGGCCGAACATATGCTGGAAAAGATCGAAAGCCTGATTGGTAAAAAAGGCTTGGCTTGGACAGATAAAGCGGCTCTTACGGGCGGTGAATTTGCCATTGCTGACTATGATGCGGAATTGGCAAAGCTACAAAAATCCTATGGTTTTTTAACGCCACAACATGCCGCAAGACTATTTCGCCTTTACGGTTTGAAAGCGCATGTTCTGTTAGGCGAGGCCAAATCATTGCGTGATCTGGGCGAGCATTTTGGGGCAGATCTTTATGAGGCTGAGGTCAAATATTTGCTGAACCATGAATGGGCGCAAACGGCAGAAGATATTCTTTGGCGACGCACCAAACTTGGGCTGCGTTTCACGGCCGATGAGTTTGCCAATTTGCAAGCATATCTGGCGAAATAATTAAAAAGCCCCGTTTAAACGGGGCTTTTTTCTTATGATTTGGAGATCAGGATTGCGGTGTGGATTTGCGGAAGAACCGTTCGCCTGCATAATCCTGACCAAACATCTGGTCATATTGGATAAGCTGATAATCGCGCACCAGCTTTGGCCATTCCGCCTCTCGCTGCCAGTTTTCCTGTGTGGTTCTGTCACTGGCAAAAAGCACGTGATTATCAATCACCGCATATTGGTCATGCAGAGCACCGAGAAAATCGGTGTAAAACGGATGGCTGACACCGGCCATATTGAGTATATGCAACGGTAGGAAAGCAGGGCTGATCGTGCCGGTCTCGCGTTGAATGCCGCTTTTGCTCGACCATAAAACCAGTGGCGTTTCATGTTCACGCGCCATTTGTGCAGCTGGTGCCGTGCGGCTTGCAACACGTGCGGTCATGAAGCCTGTATCGACATAAGCAGGGCCTAATGGTGGCAGATGATCGCCAAAGAATACCAGTATGGTTTCACGCTCACGACTTTTTGCCCATTCCATCAAACGCAACAGACTGGCATCGGCTTCGCTGGCCCCTTGCGCAAAAGCTTTAATGGCTTCGCGTGCATGTTCAGGGGCGTGGCCTGTTACTTCCAGCTTGCTGTCCGGATAGCGGCTGGCGGCATAAGGGCCATGACCTTGCAAGGAAACAGCAAAGAAGAAAAACGGCTGATCGATGTTTTCTGCTTCTTTGATCATTTCACTGACCATGGCATCATCGGAGGCAAGCGTGCCGCTTTTTTCAAGTTCTGGTAGCGTTTCTTCGGACATGAAGCCATCAAAGCCTAAATGCTGATAGACATTGCCGCGGTTCCAGAAAAATGCGCGGAACGGATGCACAGCGCGGGTGGCATAGCCTTGCTCTTTGAAGAATGACGCAAGGGAGGGCACCGAACCACGGATATATTGCTGGTAAGGAATGCTGCCGGTTGGCAAAAAAGCCTTCGAGAAACCGGTCAGTGCTTCAAATTCCACATTGGCAGTCATGCCGCCAAATTCCGGTGAAAATATATGGCCGGATTGGAATTGGCGCACGGTCGGGATTGGGTCTGTATTGAAATTTACCCCTGGCAGACGGGTCGGATCCCAGAAGGATTCGCTCATCACCACGATAATATCAGGCTGCTGGCGATTGTTGAGTGCCGCACCACTGATGCGGTTGACTTCAATATTTTCAATTGCACCGGCTGAATAGCTTTCAGGCGCAAAAACCTTTGCCATCGGAATGTTTAAAATGAAGGCAATCGCAAAGCCGTTATGCTGATAATTGGCGGTTTGATCCCACATCATCGGCGCGATTTTTAGTCTGTCGCGCGACCATGAATAGGTGGCAAAATCTGATATATAACCAAACCAGCACAGTGCAGGCAACGCAATGACAAGCCGCCAAACGCGGGCATTCATGCTTAAAGGTTTGAACTTGGTGCGGCCATAAAAAACCGCTACGACCAAGGCGATTGCGAGCACCACAAGACAAATGGCAATCAAAATGGCGCTGAACGGGCGATCACGCACCAAGAGCGGCAACAAATCCACAATCTGTCGGGCATAGAGAAAGTCGCTCGGATAAAGTGGATCACCCAAATAAAGGCTCTTTTGATAGGCAACAGCTCCGCTGATCAAACCGGCGATGCCGATAAAAACAGCACTGAAAAAACGGCGCCCCAGCAAGGCATCACAAGCCGTGATGGTGAAGGCAAACAACAGTACAGTTGTCCATGATGGCTTCTGCCGGTTTGTAAAAAACTGGATTGTATTGGACAAAGAACCGCGTGCCAGCCATTCAATGCAAAATACCAACAGAGTAGAAATCACCAGCGAGAATAGTGCAACGCCTGCAATATGTTTGATATTGGCTGATAATTGCGACGGATAAATTAGACTGTTTTGCGCAGCCGGATGTTCCGCCTTCACATTGTCAAAAAGCTGGCTCACAGACGATCCCTTATTGCGAAGCTTCACCTGTCACATTTCTGTCATGGAAATGTCAAGTCGGTGAGCTCTGTGCGTGATCGGCTGGGTTTTTGCAAATCAAAACTGCGTTGCAAGTGTTGATAAGCAGTCACAGATGGTGAAGGCTTTGAAATAAATAAAGCAGCGGATGATCTCCGCCGCTTTATTAATTGGATAAGAACTGGCGTTTCTTTAGAAAACGTCTTCCAATCCTTTGGTCAGTTCCAGTGCCTGACGCTCAAACAGACGGCGGTAAATACCACCGTTCAAACGGATCAGTTCGTCATGATCACCTTCTTCGATGATTTCGCCGCGGTCGAAAACCAATAAGCGATCAAGCGAACGCACGGTTGAAAGGCGATGCGCAATCACCAAAGTTGTGCGCCCCACCATTAAGCGTTCCATTGCCTGCTGGATGAGCACTTCGGATTCTGAATCAAGGCTTGATGTTGCCTCGTCCAAAATTAGCACGGGCGCATCCGCCAAAAAGGCACGGGCAATGGCCACACGCTGGCGCTCGCCACCGGAAAGCTTGATACCGCGCTCACCAACCAATGTGGCGTAGCCTTTCGGCAGGCGCATGATGAAATCATGGGCGCTGGCGAGTTTTGCCGCTTGCTCGATTTCGGCCAGACTTGCACTTGGTCTTGCATAGGCAATGTTTTCAGCCAATGTGCGGTGGAACAAGATCGGTTCCTGTTGCACGATGGCAATCTGCGAACGCAGCGATGATTGCGTGACATCGGCAATATTCTGCCCGTCAATCAGGATGGCGCCGCCACTGACATCATAAAGCCGCTGGATCAGCTTCACGAAAGTGGTTTTACCGGAGCCCGAATGCCCCACCAGACCGACACGTTCACCGGCTTTGATATTGACGCTGAAGTCTTTGTAAAGCGGGTTTTTATGATCGCCGTAATGGAAGGTGACATGGTCAAAATCAATCTGGCCTTTAGAAATATCAATAGCTGGCGCACCCGCTTTATCAGCAATGCCAAAGGGGCGCGCTTCAATATCAACCAGCTCTTCCATATCATTGACCGAGCGTTGCAGGTTGCGGATATGCATACCCACATCGCGCAAGTAACCTTGCAGAATGAAGAAGGCGGTCAGCACGAAAGTGATATCACCGGCGGTGGCTTTTCCTTGGCTCCATAAGTAAAGCGCAAAGAAAATCACCAGACCACGCATGACAAGCAAGTTCAAGCCTTGGATGAATCCGTTGAGCGTACCGCGCAACCATGTGCGGCGCGTACGCCCGCGCCACTTGGTAACCACTTTGGTCAAAAGTGCATCTTCACGTGCTTCTGCACCAAAGGCTTTTACCACCGAATTGCAGGAAATCGCATCGGCCAAAGCACCACCCATGCGGGTGTCCCAGGCATTGGCAAGCGTTGCAGCGGGTGCCACAATACCCAATGAAATAACCACGGTGCAGATGATGAACAGGATCGAACCAATGGCAACGATCACACCCATCATCGGCCAATACCAAGCCAGCAATGCGGTAGAACCAACCAGCATCACAAAGGACGGAAACAATGCCACCAGCAAGGTGTCATTGAGCAAATCCACTGCCCACATCGCGCGCGTTACTTTACGCACGGTGGAACCGGCAAAAGAATTGGCGTGCCAGTCAGTGGAAAAACGCTGCAAACGATAGAAAGCGCTCTGCGCCATGTCGCTCATGATTTTCAAGGTAAAATCAGTGATGACATAAAAAGTGAGCTGACGCATAACCAAGGCTACACCGCCAAGGCAAAGCAGGATGATGAGCGCGGAAATGGCAGCGCTCCACGCATCATTTTTCGTCAAAACATCGTTGGCGAGTGCGTCAACGAGCTTGCCTGAATAAAGCGGTGTCAAAACGTCAGCCACTGTTGCCAGCATCATTCCGACAAGCATCAGTGCAATTCTGACCGGTTGGTTTTTCCATTGCCGGAAGGTGTATTTGAGGACATTGCGGAAGGCCGGCCCTCGAAAATCAAGACGTAATCGTGACATGAGACTTTTCGCACATGACTTATCCTCATGCGCGAACCTTATGAATGAGATGCAATGACAGCCTGACGGACTGCCTTGCACGAGGTGATTTAGGTTTTAAGCGAAACAAACGACTTGAGTGGCAATAGCGGCAAACGGGTCGGGCCGTATTTCGGGCGTCTGTTTTTATAAGTTTGAGCGTATTTTAGGAAAATGAGCCGGAAGAGTGCTCTGCAACTCGAGACTTCCGGCGCGGTGTAAAGGCTTTTAATGTGTTAATAATTAAAAGCGGAAACCACTGAACGCGCGCCGCGAGGTTCACGAGGTAGTGAAGAAAAACGTGCAATAAACATTTTTTATACCTCCTGTGCGCGTGAATAATCTTTGAACCGTAATAGAATTCGTAATGCTCGCCAAGAGGCTAGTTTTAAAAATGGCACTTCAACTATACAAATGTGCTAAATATATCACATTTGTTTTTATGGTTTCTGCGGCCAGACGGTAAGCTTTTTGGCAAAATGCGAGATTACTTTATGCAAAATCAAAGTAAAAATTGCCAAAATAAACAAAGCTGCAAACATCAGATCAGTTTTGGCACGGCCATTAGCAAGCAGCATGAGATAGCCCAGTCCTTTCGATGCGCCCACCCATTCGCCGATAACAGCACCAATGGGCGCATAAACGGCAGCCAGACTTAAACCGGAGGCAAGGGACGGGAATGCGGCCGGAATACGCACCCTAAATAATGTTGAGAACTGGCTTGAACCTAAAATTGCCGCCGCATCCAGTAAGCTTTGATCAGTGCGCCGTAAACCATCTAAAAAAGTGGAAACAACGGGAAAGAAAATCATCAGCACCGAGACGGCGACTTTTGAGCCTGCACCATAGCCAAGCCAAAGGGTCATAATTGGTGCCAGCGCAAAGATTGGAATTGCCTGACTGAAAATCAGCATCGGCAAAACTATGCGTTGCGCCAGTGGTGACATCATCAGGCCGATCGCTGCAACAACGCCGATGAGACTTCCTAAAAACAGGCCGGATAAAATCTCGCCAAATGTGATGAGAGCGTTCGGTATTAGCAGTTCAATATTGTCATAAAAGGCAACTATAACATCAACCGGCCCGGGCAAAATAAAACGCGGTATTGCAAAAAACCAGATCACCCCCTGCCACAGCATCAGCGCTGTGAGGGCAGAAATAACACCATCGGGCAGAAATTTGCGTGACGTTTTGACGTGCACAGGCCGATTGCTCATTTGTTATTTACCTTGCAGACCCATCAGCCAAAATCCTGCTTCCAGCTTGGTGGCAGTCGCAAAGATGCGGCAAAGATGCGGCCAGCGCGGGCTGGCTTCAAAATTGTCGCCAATACGGTTGGCAACCGCATGTTCGAGTAATTCACCACCAAGCTGGCAAAGGGCTTGAAACTCTTCGCCTGCATAAGTGTCGATCCATTCCTGATAAGGCGTGTTGTCAGCCTGCGTGGCAGCCAATCTCAGGCCAATTTCGCCATAGCCTAACACGCATGGCAGCAGTGCCA
Source organism: Paenochrobactrum sp. BZR 201-1 (assembly GCF_044987585.2). Classification (NCBI taxonomy): domain Bacteria; kingdom Pseudomonadati; phylum Pseudomonadota; class Alphaproteobacteria; order Hyphomicrobiales; family Brucellaceae; genus Paenochrobactrum; species Paenochrobactrum sp. BZR 201-1. The sequence continues at coordinate 186,020 of NZ_JBJDRZ020000004.1, forward strand.
CCAACAGATCAAGAAAATCACCTGATTGTCCGGCATCCAGCACAAAGCGGGTATAGGCAAGATTAGCCGCTTCTTCTTCCGCGTTGAAAAGCTCTTCTTCGCTGATCCCTTCGCTGGCACAAATCTTGATATGCAGCGGCATTTCCACATGGATGAGGCCATTGACGGTGGCGGCCGCGTGTTTCATTTCCTGCAAACTGGTGGACTTCACCACACCCAGCGCCCATGCGCGGGAAAAATGGCGCAGGAAAACATAATCCTGCACGAGATAATGCAGAAAAGACGCTTTTGGCAAAGTGCCATCCGCCATACCGCGCACAAAAGCATGGTCGATATAGTCATTCCACTCTTGGCTTGCCGCCTCACGCAAAGCGCTGAAGGTTTTGGATGAATAATCCGGTTTTGGTAACATTATTTGTTCCTTTCCACATTCACATCGACAGCAAATTTCTCGACGCTAAAGATTTCCGGCACGAGTTTATGTTCAAAAAGAAAAGCTTCCTGACGCTGATAACGGCCATAATCAAAGGCCGCAGGAGTGCGGGCAAAGCGCGGGTAAGTGTCTTTCCAGGCGCGCTTATTCAATTCGTCTTTGAGCTCTGGGCTATAAGAAACATATGTCTCATAAGCTTGCTCGGGATGATTGATGATGTAATTGGCAGCTTTTTCTGTGGCAGCCAAAAAGCGGCTGATTTTATCGGCATCATAGCCTTTAGCATTGGCGACATAAATCAGCTCGTCATAGGCAGGTACGCCCTGTTCTTCGACGAAGAAACATTTGCCTTTCACGCCTTCAATATCCATCTGGTTCAGCTCGACATTGCGATAGGCGCCAATCACCGCATCGACTTGGCCGGACATCAAAGCAGGTGAGAGCGAGAAATTGACATTGATCATTTCCACATCATCTTTGGTCATGCCATGATGGCTTAAAATGGTCGTCATCACCGCTTCTTCGACGCCTGCTACCGAGAATCCGATCTTCTTGCCTTTGAGGTCAGTCATTTCATTGACCGAACCATCATCGCGAACAGCCAGGCAATTAAGTGGTGTGTCAACCAGTGTGCCAACACGAATGAGTGGCAAGCCTTCATGCACATCCAAATGCAATTGCTGCTGATAAGAGACAGCGAGATCAGCTTGTCCGGCAGCTACTTGTTTGGACGGCGTAGAAGCATCAGCTGGCGCAATGATTTCCACATCAAGACCGTTTTCTTTGAAGAAACCAAGCTTGTCAGCGACAATAATTGGGCCGTGATCGGGGTTCACATACCAGTCTAGGATGAGGGATAATTTATCATCTGCCAAAGCTGTTGAAACCATCATAGGGGCGTGCAAAACCGTGGCGCTCAAAAGCGCAGCAAAGCCAAATTTGCGGAACATTCTATCTCTCCGTTAGTAAACTGAAGGGGATGGAGGTGAACTATCTCCGGCAGCAACAAGAACGATGTGGCCGGAAAAGACTTGTCGTAAGGCACTGGCTGCACGCCATGCCCGAAGGCCGGAGCGGCAGCACAAAGCAACACGTTTATCAGTGGCAAGATCAACGCGGTTTTCTAAGAAATCCTGTGTTGAATAGCGCAAAGCATCTTCACGCAGACTTTGCGGTGCTTCGGTTGTGTCGCGCAATTCAATCAGCACATCATCGGTCAAAAGCTGTTCCGGTGCGATAAATGCAAAGGGAACGGTTTTTGGCTCCGGTGCTTTATCAAAGCGGAAACTGCGGAAACCATATTGGCTCAAATTGACCGTCACCATCTGCCCTAAAGGTGATGGCGACATATCGGTCAGGGCTGCAATGGCCATTTGCGCCTGAATAGTGCCGAGTGTTCCGACCAATGGCCCCAGCACACCGGCACTGGCGCAAGTGGCAAGGTTTTTGGGCAGATCAGGAAAGAGTGCCCGCACCGATGGCGCCCCATTTTCAGCATTGCCGCAATAGCCACCGACATAACCGTTTAATCCCAAGGCCGAAGCCGAAATCAGCGGCTTTCCAAGTGCTTTACAGGCATCAGACAGAATATAAGTCACGGCATAACTATCGGCACAATCGAGAGCGATATCGGCGTCTTTCAACAGCGCATCCACGTTGGCAGGTGTCAGGCGTACCGTCAGAGGCGTGACTATAACATCCGGATTAAGATCATTCAGACGGTCGCGTGCGGCTTCGGCTTTCTTGCGGCCTAGGTCCTTTTCACCATAAAGCGGCTGGCGATGCAGATTGCTGCGCTCGATACTATCATCATCAACAAGTGTGATATGTCCTACACCTGCACCCACCAGATAATTGAGCGCCGGACAGCCAAGGCCACCCGCACCGATGATGAGAATGTGTGAATTTTCCAAGCGCTTTTGGCGCTCTTCACCCATCTCTTCCACAATGATCTGTCTGGCGTAACGGCTCATTTTACATAAGCTTCCGTCAGTTTCAGCCATTCCTGCACGCGCTGTTCAGGGCTTGCATGAAGGGTGATGTCGGTCACTGCGGCCACAATATCTGCGCCATGTTCAAAAACACCAGTTGCGCGATCAAGGCTGATGCCGCCAATGCCGACAAGCGGCATGTCGCTTAACTTATCTTTCCAGATACGCACACGTTCCAGCCCTTGTGGCTCCCAGATCATCTTTTTCAAAATGGTTGGATAGACGGGGCCAAGCGCGACATAATCAGGCTTAAGCGCTAATGCGCGTTCCAGCTCTTCTTCATTATGGGTGCTGATGCCAAGTTTGAGTTGAGCCTTACGAATAACGGTAATGTCCGCCTCATCCAGATCTTCCTGACCGAGATGGATGTAATCGCAACCTTCATCAATGGCGAGTTGCCAATAATCATTAACGATCAACTGACATTGATGTGCGTCACAAATTGTTTTGGCAGCACGGATTTCAGCACGCAATTCAGTTGTAGTTTTATCTTTAACGCGCAGTTGCACCAGTTTGATGCCAAGCGGCACTAAGCGCTCCAGCCATTCAGCGCTGTCGAAAATCGGATAAAAAGGATGAAGTGTCATTTTAGAAAAATGCCTTTCCCATCAAAGGTGTGGAAGGAGCTGCCATGTCGCGCGGTTCAATCGGATCGGCCTCAACCGCCAGATGTCCGGCTTCCACGGCAAGCGCAAAGCTTTTGGCCATGCGAACCGGATCACCGGCCTTGGCCACGGCGGTGTTGAGAAGCACTGCGTCATAGCCTAGTTCCATTGCCTGTGCGGCATGGGAGGGAACGCCAATCCCCGCATCAACAATCAGCGAAATATCTGGGAAATGCGCGCGCAAGGTTTTGAGTGCATAGGGGTTGTTAAGGCCGCGCCCCGAACCAATTGGCGCGCCCCACGGCATCAGCACTTTGCATCCGGCTTGCACCAGCTTTTCGGCGACCACCAGATCGTCATTCATATAAGGGAAAACTTCAAAACCCTCATTGACCAGAATGCGTGCCGCTTCCACCAGTCCGAAAGGGTCGGGCTGCAATGTGTCCTGCTCGCCGATCACTTCCAGCTTGATCCATGATGTGCCAAAAATCTCGCGCGCCATTTTTGCGGTGGTCACCGCTTCACGCGCTGTGTGGCATCCGGCTGTGTTGGGCAAAACATGGACACCCAGCTCTTTGATCAGTGACCAGAAACTTTGCCCCGCACGCTCAAATCCGCTTTCACGGCGAAGTGAAACGGTGACGATTTCGGTGCCTGATGCTTTCACCGCTTCTTCCAAAATTGCCGGTGAGGGGTAAAGGGCTGTGCCCAACAGCAAACGGCTGGTGACTGTTTTGTCATAGAGTTTTAGCATGTCAGCCCCCTTGCATGGGTGCCAGAACTTCAATCTGGTCTCCAGCGGAAAGTGTTGTTTCTTCACGCATATCCGCACTGACAAATTCGCCATTGAGAGCTGTTGCCACCACCGCATCGCTCAAATCAATCTCGGCAAGCAATTCGCTCATATTGTGGGCTGTGGTCTGGTGGATTTGGCCGTTGAGAGAAATATTCATCAAATTCACTCCATAAGCTCTGGTATGTTTTGCGGATTTTCCACCGCTTCACGCACCATTTTAGCAAGTGCGGGAGACATCAAAAATCCGTGCCGGTAAAAGCCGTTGACATAAAGTTTCGTGCCTTGGCGGCGTATTTTGGGCAGATTGTCGTTAAATGCAGGGCGGGCATCGACGCCGGTTTCCAGCACTTCACTTTCGGCGAATGCGGGATGCAGCGCATAGGCCGCGCCCAAAAGCTCCAAGGTGGAACGCACACTGATATGCGGGCTGGCTTCGGCTTCCAGCATTGTTGCGCCCACCATATGCACACCATCCCCGCGTGGCACGATATAAAGCGGAATACGCGGATGCAGCAGGCGCACAGGGCGGGTGAGGTTGATGTCGCGTGAGCGGATCATCAGCATTTCACCTTTGACACCGCGCAGATCGCTTAAATCGTCCCGCGCCCGAAGTCCACGGCAATCAATGGTCAGATCACTGTTGATTGTGGCCTTATCGGCATCCGTGCCAAGCTGAAAGCGCACAGATTTTTGGCGCAGATTTTCAGCCAGTTCCGGCAAAGCGCGGCGCGGGTTGAGATGGCCTTCATACTCGAAAAACAAGCCTTGGTTGAAGCGGTTGCCAAGATCAGGCTCCAGTTCTTCAATGCGGGTTGCATCAATCAACTCGTGCTGGCTGGTGCGGCGTGAAAAGCGGCGCAATTCACTGGCATCGCGGATGTGGGAAAGCACCAATGTGCCGCGTCGCTCTACACCGCTGACATGGTTTTCCCACCAATCGAGCGCTTGCTGGCCAAGGCGCACGACTTGCTCCGGTGCGCTTTCGCCCTCGCACCAAGGTGCAAGCATACCTCCGGCAAACCATGAGCAAGCATCTTCGCCAATGCGCTCACTGAGCGCAATCACTTCAACATCATGGCCTTGGGCGTTAAGCTCGGCAGCTACGGTTAAACCTGCAACACCGGCACCGATAATGGTAATTTTCATGGGGCTACCTGTGAAGGATTGGTCCATAGTTCATAAAAATGGTGGACGGGACCGTGACCGCTGCCGATGGTTAGTTGATCGGCGGCCAAAATTGCCTGATGCAGATAGTCGTGGGCTTCTTCAAAAGCTTGTTTTAAATCTAACCCATGTCCAAGCTTTGTCGCCAGAGCTGCCGACAGAGTGCAGCCGGTGCCGTGGGTGTTTTTGGTGTGGATGCGGGGCGCAGAAATGGCAAATGTCGGGGCGTCTGCGGTGATCAAGAGATCAGTGCAAATTTCACCTTCCGCATGGCCGCCCTTCATCAAAACGGCTTTGGCACCTAAGCGAAGCAAGGCGCGGCCTTGTGCTTCGGCTTCCTCATCGCTTTTTGCTTCATCCATATCCAGCAGACAGGCAGCTTCGGGACGGTTCGGGGTGATCAAGGTTGCTAAAGGGATCAGTTTTTGGCGCAATACATCAATCGCGGTTTCGCTAAGCAGGCGATTGCCGGATTTAGCTACCATCACCGGATCAAGCACGATCGGCCCTTGGAAGTGGCTCAAACCGTCCATCACCGTTTCGATGGTTTCAGGTTGTGAGAGCATGCCGATTTTAACGGCAGCAACATTAAGATCGCTGAACACCGCCTCCATCTGCCCGCGAATGATCGCCGGTGTCATATCCATTACGTCAGTGACGCCGCGGGTGTTTTGTGCGGTGATGGCAGTGATGACGCTCGCACCATAGGTTTTAAGCGCAGAAAAAGCTTTTAAATCGGCCTGAATACCGGCACCGCCGCTGCTGTCAGAGCCAGCAATGGTTACGCAGATCGGAACTGAACTGAGGGTGGAAGATGTGTCTAACCGTCTCGTCATGTCGTTTCTCTTCTCTGAACAGAAAGTGAAACATCATGACTGGCTGAAGCTTTTGTTTTGCTTCTGGTTGGAAAATTCGCCTGTTGCCCAAATTACCAAGCAAGGCCAATTCCCATTACGCCCGTTCGTGACGCGCCAAATTCCGTTCCCTACGCAGGTATTACCCGGATCAGGTTCAATGGGTTAGCGCTTTTGCGCCTCTCAGTCTTTCGACACCCCAACGAATATTTGCTGCCTCTATGAGTAGAATTTAAAATCAGATTGGTCAAGCCCGCGTCAAAAGCATCTGAAATCGATTGGAATTACAGTCGGGATTTTTCTTTAAAAAAGCTCTTGACCTTCCCATGATGGGAAGCCTTAGTTTAAGCGCCATGATGAAGTGTCTGTTTAAGAGCAGCGATGTGGCAGGGGATAACCTATGAGCCAGAAAAATGACAGCGAGTTAACAAGCAACATCTTGTTAACTAAGTATAATTTCAATGTGGAAGGCATGAGTTGTGCCTCTTGTGTGGGGCGGGTGGAGCGCGCACTGACAGGTACTGACGGTGTGGCTAAAGCCAGTGTCAACCTGATGACAGAACGCGCCCATGTGGAAGTGAGTGACAGCAATATCACGGCTGATGATTTGGTGAAAATCATCGGTGGAGCAGGTTATAAAGCTGAGCTGATTGACGAGCAAAAGCTGGTGGAAGCACCTAAAAGCTCTGGTTGCGGTTGCGGTTCAAAAAAAGCTGAAAGCGTAGAAACATGTCAATCGGAAGCCAAACCGGCTGCTGTTGTGCCATCATCATCCGCGTCGCAAAAGATTGATTTGAACATTGAAGGCATGACCTGCGCATCTTGTGTCGGCACTGTCGAGCGTGCTTTACTCGCGGTTGACGGCGTTACATCAGCCAGCGTTAATCTTGCCACTGAACGGGCACAGATTGTTGCGGATGGTACGCGGGTCAATATAGATAAGCTGATTGGTGCGGTGGCAAAAGCTGGCTATCAGGCGCGTAAAATTGATGTCGCCGCCAAGCAATCTACCGGTGAAATGCGCGCGCAAAAACGTGAAAAAGAAGCACAAACCTTACAGCGTCAAACTTTGCTGGCAGTCGTGCTGACCTTGCCGGTTTTTGTACTTGAAATGGGGTCGCACTTAATCCCTGGCATGCATATGCTGATTGACCGCACAATTGGTATGCAAAATAGCTGGTATTTGCAATTTGTGCTGACAACGCTGGTGCTTTTCGGGCCGGGATTGCGCTTTTTCAAGCTGGGCATTCCGGCACTTTTAAAAGCCGCACCGGATATGAATTCGCTGGTAGCGGTCGGTACATTGGCCGCGTGGGGCTTTTCAACGATCGCCACTTTCATGCCGTCCGTTTTGCCTGAAGGCACGGTGAATGTTTATTTTGAAGCCGCAGCCGTTATCGTGGCGCTTATCCTGCTTGGCCGTTATCTGGAAGCGCGCGCCAAGGGCAGAACCAGTGCTGCCATCAGCCGTTTGGTTGATTTGCAGGCGAAAACTGCACGGGTTATGCGCGATGGCAAGGCGGTTGATGTGCCGTTGGAAGATGTGCGCGTGGGCGACCATGTGCAGGTCAGGCCGGGTGAAAAAGTACCGGTCGATGGCGTGCTCATCGAGGGCTCTTCTTATATTGATGAATCGATGATTACCGGTGAACCAGTGCCCGTTGCCAAGGAAATTGGCGCCGAAGTGGTCGGCGGCACCATCAATAAATCCGGCTCTTTCACCTATCAGGCGACCAAGGTTGGCAGTGATATGGTGATCGCCCAGATCATCCGTATGGTGGAAGATGCGCAGGCCGATAAACTACCAATTCAGGCGATGGTGGATAAAGTAACGCGCTGGTTTGTGCCCGCAGTGATGGCAGCCGCAGTTGTCACCTTTGTCATCTGGTTGATATTCGGTCAGTCGCCGTCATTAGGCTTTGCGCTTGTGAATGCCATTGCGGTGCTGATTATCGCTTGCCCTTGTGCGATGGGGCTTGCCACGCCAACGTCAATTATGGTTGGCACCGGACGTGCGGCAGAAATGGGCGTGTTGTTCCGTCGTGGCGATGCATTGCAACGTTTACGTGAAGCATCTGTCATTGCTTTTGACAAAACCGGAACACTGACCTTGGGCAAGCCGGTTCTGGCACATTTTGAAACTGTTGCCGGACAGGATGAGGCGAAAATTCTGACCCTTGCTGCGAGTGTTGAGGCACGCTCCGAACATCCGATTGCCGCCGCCGTTGTGCAGGCGGCAGAAGAAAAAGGCTTGACCTTAAAGGATGTGCAGAACTTCAACGCTATTGCTGGCATGGGGCTGGTTGCAGATGTTGATGGTCAACAAGTGGCCGTGGGTGCTGGCCGTCATATGGCAGCATTCAATATTGATATTACAGCTTTGGAAAAAGTGGCCGATCAACTGGCCGCGCAAGGACGCTCGTCCATTTACGTGGCCGTTGATGGTCAATTGGCTGCAATCCTGTCGATTGCCGATCCGCTCAAACCATCAACGAAAGAAGCGATTGATGCGCTACATCAGATGGGCTTGAAAGTAGCGATGATCACCGGTGACGGTCGTGCAACGGCAGAAGCCATTGCCCGTTCGCTGTCGATTGACCATGTGGAAGCCGAAGTGCTGCCGGGCGGCAAAGTGGATGCTTTAAAGCGTATGTCGACGAAAGGTGAGGTGCTGGTATTTGTCGGCGATGGCATCAATGATGCACCGGCACTAGCTGCGGCTGATGTGGGTATTGCTTTGGGCACCGGCACCGATGTGGCGATGGAAAGCGCCGATATTGTGCTGATGTCGGGTGATTTGCGTGGTGTTATCAATGCGTTGGCGGTATCTCGTGCTACCATCCGCAATATTCGTGAAAACCTGTTCTGGGCATTTGCTTATAATATTGCGCTTATTCCGGTGGCTGCTGGTGTGCTTTATCCATTGTGGGGCACATTATTGTCGCCAATGCTGGCGGCAGGTGCGATGGCGCTTTCCAGCATCTTCGTGCTTTCCAATGCGCTGCGTCTGCGTAAGGTTAAACCTGCATTGCAGGTTTAACTGACAAGATTAATATCTGGCTGCATTGCTGGCCAGATCATGCAAAATCGGACAGTCAGGGCGGTTATTGCCCTGACAGTTCTGTGCCAGATGGCGCAATGTATCCGCCATTTCGCGCAATTGTTCCATCTTGGCTTCCAGCTCCGCCACATGGGTGAGGGCTATTTGCTTCACATCAGATGAAGCACGGCTGTGGTCCTGCCAAAGGGTCAGTAAATCTTTGATTTGATCCAGTGAAAAACCTAAATCGCGCCCGCGCCGTATGAAGCGCAATGTTTCTACATCGCGTTTGGAATAAACGCGGTATCCAGCCTCGGTGCGCCCTGCTTTTTCAATCAGCCCGACCGTCTCATAATGGCGTATCATTTTGGCACTTATACCCGACGCAGTTGCTGCTTCGCCAATATTCATCATGTTAAAGCTCCGTGGTTGTGCTATATATAGGCCATCTCCTGACAGCTTACAAAATAATTCATTGGACAGCGCCAAACTATATGTTGACGTCTGTGCACATTGATTGTCTATATCTAGTGGTCACGGTCTCTCGAATCGCAAGATAGAGAGATAATAGGGAATCCGGAAGAGATGGTGCTTTTCACCGCTTAAACCGGAGCTGCCCCCGCAACTGTAAAGCGGCGAGTTTTTGTCTATTTACGTCACTGAGGTTATCCTTGGGAAGACGGACAAAAGCCCAGACCCGCCAGCCAGGAGACCTGCCGCGACACGAAATGTTCTCCCTGGGCGGGGTGTCCCGGTGGTGTGCTGGCAACAGAGCAGACGTATGGCGTCGCTCTTTTTCATGCATGCATCCGTCTGACCTTGCCCCCAACAAAAATTGGGGTAAGCCAATGTCGATTTCTCTTGTGCGTGAGCCTGCCGACGGCGACGCTTTTTCTGCCGCAAACACAGCTGCAAATAATTCCGAGCTTGGGTTTCAGGTCATCCGTCGTAATGGATCAGTCACACCATTTGATGGTGATAAAATTGCTGTTGCGTTGCAAAAAGCATTTCTGGCTGTTGAAGGCACAAGTGCTGCCTCGTCGCGCCGCGTTCATGATGTTGTTGCAGAACTGTCTGAAGTCATCATTGGAGGTCTTACCCGCCATGCAACAGAAGGTCGTACCTTCCATATTGAAGATGTTCAGGATCAGGTCGAGCTGGCATTGATGCGTGGCGGCCATCACAAAGTGGCACGTGCTTATGTGCTTTACCGTGAAGAGCGTGCCCGTGAACGTGCTGAACAGGCCGCCAATAATCCGCAAGCAAAGCCGCAATTGCAGATGAAAAGCGCGAGCGGTCAATTGGTGCCGCTTGATGAAGCACGTTTGAAACATGTGGTTGAAGAAGCTTGTTCTGGTTTGGCCTCTGTCTCAGCAGAAGCCATTTTGACCGAAACCAAACGCAATCTTTATAGCGGCATCACACAGGATGAATTAGCGCTGGCGCCTATCTTGGCTGCGCGCACCTTGATTGAAACCGAGCCGGATTATTCCAAAGTTAGCGCTCGTTTATTGCTGGATAAATTGCGCCGTGAAGTACTGACCTTTGTTGAAGGTTCTCCGCGTGAAGCAACACACAAGCAGATGTGCGAGCTTTATCCGAACTATTTGAAATCCTATATCCGTGTGGGTATTGATGCCGATCAGCTTGATCCGGAATTGGCATTGTTCGATCTCGACCGTATGGCCGCTGCCATCAAACCAGAGCGCGATCTGCAATTTGATTATTTGGGCTTGCAAACCCTTTATGACCGCTATTTCCTGCACGTTCAAAACAAGCGTTTTGAATTGCCGCAAGCTTTCTTCATGCGCGTTGCCATGGGGCTGTCCTTACGTGAAGAAGAGCGCGAAACCAAAGCAATTGAGTTCTATAATCTGCTTTCAAGCTTTGATTTCATGGCTTCAACGCCAACTTTGTTTAATGCCGGAACGCGCCGCCCGCAGCTTTCTTCCTGTTTCCTGACCACTGTTCCGGATGATCTCGACGGTATTTTCAAAAGCGTTAAAGACAATGCTTTGCTTGCTAAATATTCCGGCGGTCTGGGTAATGACTGGAGCCGTGTCCGTGGTCTTGGAGCGCGTATTAAAGGCACCAATGGCGAAAGTCAGGGTGTTGTACCTTTCTTAAAAGTTGCCAATGATACTGCGATTGCGGTTAATCAGGGCGGTAAGCGCAAGGGTGCGGTGTGTGCTTACTTAGAAACATGGCATATCGACATCGAAGAGTTTTTGGATCTTCGTAAAAACACCGGTGATGACCGTCGCCGTACCCATGACATGAACACGGCCAACTGGGTGCCGGATCTGTTTATGGAACGTGTGGAAAAAGACGGTGACTGGACATTGTTTTCGCCGGATGAAACTCCTGATTTGCACGATCTTTATGGGGCGGCCTTTAAATATGCTTATGAAGCCTATGAGCAAAAAGCTGCTAAAGGCGGCATCAAAGTCTACCGCACTGTAAAGGCAAAAGACTTGTGGCGTCGTATGTTGACGATGCTGTTTGAAACCGGCCATCCTTGGATCACCTTCAAAGATCCGTGCAATATCCGTTCGCCACAGCAGCATGCCGGTGTGGTGCATTCATCCAACCTCTGCACGGAAATTACGCTCAATACATCGAATGATGAAGTGGCTGTTTGTAATCTGGGTTCAGTCAATCTGGCAGCACACACAACAGCGGAAGGCATTGATCAGGAACGTTTGGCGCGCACTGTAGCAACCGCTATGCGTATGCTCGACAATGTGGTGGACATCAATTTCTACACCATTCCGGAAGCGCGCCGCTCGAACCTGCGCCACCGTCCGGTTGGTCTGGGTCTGATGGGCTTTCAGGATGCGTTGCAGATTTTGCGCCTGCCATATGCCTCCGACGAAGCGATTAAATTTGCAGATCAGAGCATGGAAGCCATTTCCTATCATGCTATTTCTGCCTCTGTAGATCTGGCAGCTGAACGCGGCAGCTATCAAAGCTACGAAGGCTCGCTCTGGTCAAAAGGCATTTTGCCGATTGATTCACTGCGTATGCTTTCGGATGCGCGTGCTCACAATAATTTGGCGAGCATGGATTTGAACTATGATGAGACACTTGACTGGAAAACCTTGCGTGAACGCGTCAAGACCGTCGGTATGCGCAATTCCAACTGCATGGCGATTGCTCCAACGGCCACTATTTCCAATATTTGCGGTGTATCGCAGTCAATCGAACCAGCCTATCAAAACCTGTTCGTTAAATCGAACATGTCGGGCGACTTTACCGTAGTTAATGCCGGTCTTATTCACGATCTGAAAGCACGTGGTCTTTGGGACGAAGTGATGATTTCTGATCTGAAATATTTCGACGGCAGCATCGGGCAGATCGACCGTATTCCCGATGATCTGAAAGCGCTTTATGCAACGGCTTTTGAAATCGACACCGCGTGGCTGATCGAAGCTGCAAGCCGCCGTCAAAAGTGGATTGATCAGGGTCAGTCGCTCAATCTCTATATCGCCAATCCAAGCGGTAAGAAGCTTGACGAATTGTATCGCCTGAGCTGGTATCGTGGTTTGAAAACCACATATTACCTGCGATCCCGCTCCGCCAGCCATGTGGAAAAATCCACATTGAAGGGCACAGACGGCAAGCTCAATGCAGTGTCTGTCGCACCGGTGCAGAGTCTTCCGGCCTCTGATGTGCGTGCCTGTTCTATTGATGATCCAACTTGTGAAGCCTGTCAGTAAAATTGGCCGATTATGGACGCTTCCTTTTGTTTCATGCCTATTTGAAAGGGTTTTATAATGTCTAATCTCGATTGGTCAGAGACCGAAATGAACAGTGCATCTGCGCCTTTAGGTGCTGATGAGACTGCCGATGCCACGGGTCTGGGCTCGATTGAGCGTAATGCTGCCCGTGTGACTGTTGATGAAAAGCGCATGATCAATGCGCGCGCCGACGTTAATCAGCTGTTGCCGTTAAAATATAAATGGGCATGGGAAAAATATCTGGCTGGTTGTAACAATCACTGGATGCCGACCGAAGTTTCCATGCAGGCAGATATCGCACTGTGGAAATCCAAAGACGGTTTGACCGATGATGAACGCTTGATGCTCAAGCGTAATTTAGGCTTCTTTGCAGCCTCGGAAAGTCTGGTTGCCAACAATATCGTGCTGGCGATTTATCGTCATCTGACCAATCCTGAATGCCGTCAATATTTGCTGCGTCAGGCGTTTGAAGAAGCCGTTCATACCCATACATTCCAATATATAGTGGAAAGTCTGGGTCTTGATGAGGGTGAATTGTTCAACATGTACCGTGAGGTACCATCCATCACCGATAAGGCTGCATGGGCGCTCAATTACACCCGTAATCTGGATAATGCCGAGTTTAAAACCGGGACACCGGAAGCTGACCGCGACTTCCTGCGTGATCTGATTGCGTTCTATGTCGTGTTTGAAGGCATGTGGTTCTATACCGGTTTTGCCCAGCTTCTTTCCCTTGGTCGTCGTAACAAGATGGTGGGTATTGCCGAACAATATCAGTACATCCTGCGTGATGAATCGATCCATATGAATTTTGGTATCGACGTCATCAATCAGATCAAGCATGAGAACCCGCATCTTTGGACAAAAGAGTTTCAGGAAGAAGTGCGCAACATGTTGCGTGATGCGGCAGAACTGGAAGCAGCCTATGGCCGCGATACCATGCCGAACGGTTTGCTGGGTCTGAATGCTGCCCTGTGTGAACAATATATGCATTTCATCGCCAATCGTCGCTGTGCACAGCTTGGATTGGAATCCGTATTCCCGGAAACGGATAACCCGTTTCCTTGGATGTCGGAAACGATGGATTTGAAGAAAGAGAAAAACTTCTTTGAGACCCGCGTGATCGAATATCAAAATGGCGGCGCCTTGAGCTGGGATTGATATTTATCGTTCTGATTTGAATAAAGAAAAGCCCCGCCGGTCAGATGATCGGCGGGGCTTTTTGGTCAGTCATTTTAGTCTTGGGGAGGAAATTTAAGCAATGAAGTCGCTCTGGGTGCCATGTGCTTCAATGGCCTGTGCCAAGCGTAAGAGTGCGTGGACATAAGCACCGGTGCGAAGCGAGAATTTCTTTTCCTTTGAGAGTACCCAAATCGCACGGCCTTCGCGTTCCATGATGCTCTGGAGGCGCTGATGGATTTCTTCCAAAGTCCAGTAATAGCCTTGCTTGTTCTGTACCCATTCAAAATATGAAACTGTAACACCACCGGCATTGGCCAGAATGTCAGGCAGAACGATCACGCCTTTTTTCGCCAGAATTTCGTCAGCTTCAGCAGTCAGCGGGCCATTGGCGAGTTCCACAATCAGCTTGGCATTGATACTGTCGGCATTGCCCTCGTGGATCATGTTTTCCATGGCTGACGGCACCAGAATATCACAATCGGCTGCCACCAGTTCATCTGGTGTCATGGCTTTGTGACCATTTTGACCGATGGTTGAGACCACTGATTTGCCGTCCGCTTTGGCTGCAAAAAGGCTCGCCAAATTCAAGCCTTCATCACATTGTACTGCGCCTTCCGAATCGGAAACAGCAGTGATTTTATGGCCGTCGGCACAAAACAACCGTGCCATATGCTGGCCGGCATTACCAAAGCCTTGAATGGCAACGCGCAAACTACCGGCAAGACCCAAATCATCAGACAGATGACGAACGAGATAATAACCACCGCGTGCCGTTGCATCATCACGACCAAGCGAGCCGCCCAATGCCAAAGGCTTGCCGGTGATGACAGCTGGTGAGTGTTGATCGACGATTTGTGAATATTCGTCTGCCATCCAGCCCATGATCATCGAATTGGTGTAAACATCTGGTGCGGGAATATCGCGGTCTGGACCCAAAATGCCGGCAAAAGCCTGAATATAGGCGCGGGACAATCGCTCCAGCTCGGCTTTCGACAATTTGCGCGGATCGACCTGAATGGCACCTTTACCGCCACCATAAGGCAGGTTCATGACCGCACATTTAAAGGTCATCCAGAAAGCAAGCGTCTCAACTTCTTCTGCGGTTGCATCCGGATGGTAACGGATGCCGCCCTTGGTTGGTCCGCGGGTATCATCATAACGGCAGCGCCATGCAAGAAAAGATTTTCGTGAACCGTCGTCCATACGGATCATCAGGCGCACTTTCATTGTCTCGCGTGCGAATTTCAATTTTTCGATCACATCAGCGTCGATATTAATATGGCTTGCAGCCTCATCCAGCCGCACTAATGCATTCTCAAGAAGATTGTCCTGTGACACGAAATCACCTTTCTTGCGTATGGCGTTATGAAAAGATATTTTTAGAATTCATGTATGCACTTTCGCGCAACAAAAGAAAAGAAAAAAGGACAGTACTGTTGTCCTATATTTATTTGCAATCGTCATTTTTTACATTTTCCTGAAATATTGTGTGATTTTCGCATCAGTGGAAAAGACGGTGCATCACACTCAGATTTAATCAATCTGTCATGTTTCATATAAAGCACTGTCACAATGGCTGGCTAACACTTCCCCCGTACTCATTGTCCGCTCACGGTCTTTCCGAAGATTACAACCGGCATTTTTCCAGCACGAAAGGGGCAGAACCGGAAGAGGTTCTGATCGGTTGCAGGAAGAATTACCGCTAAAGGGGTTTGATAAAACCATGCGTCAACTTGTTAAGTTACTCTCTGCCACTACAGTTCTGTCGGCTGCACTTTTTGCAACAGCATCGCAAGCTGCAACCGTTTACCCGCTTGACCGTGCAACGATTCTAGCCGGTTCGCCTTTTGATTTTAAGGTCGAGTTTGACAATGTTGTTAAAGCGGATGATGTCAAAATCACAGTCAACGGCGAAGATTACAAAGCTGTTTTCGGCAAAAATGTTGAATTTATCGCTGCTGAAAAAGACGCATCCGACAAAGATCTGGGCTCGGCGGTTATTCTGCGTTCATTGGCTTTGCCAAAGGCTGGTGCTTACACGATTGAAGTGCAGGCCGGTAACGACAAGAAAAGCGTTACCTGGGATGTTTACGGCACATCCGATGCGCCAAAAGCCAAAAACGTGATCTTCCTCGTTGCTGATGGTCTGTCGGTTGCTCATCGTACCGGTGCGCGCATCATGTCGAAAGGCATGAGCGAAGGGAAGGCCAATGGCCGCCTCAATATGGACGATCTGCAATATATGGCTTTCATTGGTACATCAGCCACCAACTCGATTGCAACCGATAGCGCCAACACCATGTCGGCCTATATGACCGGTCATAAGACTGCCATCAATGCACTGGGTGTTTATGCTGATCGCACACCGGACAGCCTTGATGATCCGCGCGTGGAAAACATCAGTGAAGCATTGCGCCGCCAGACCGGCAAATCTATTGGTATTGTCACCACATCCGAATTGCAGGATGCAACGCCTGCTGCAGTTGCCTCACACACACGCCGCCGTGCTGATAAAGCCGAAATCACCGGCATGTTGTTTGATGTAAAGCCTGATGTGCTGTTGGGCGGTGGCTCTGCTTACTTCCTCAACAAGGAAGTACCGGGCTCCAAGCGTAAAGATGACAAAGACTATATCAAAGAGTTTCAGCAAGCCGGTTATGCTTTGGCAACCAGCAAGGAAGAACTTGAAAAAGCAGCAAGCACTGAAGGCGACAAACTGCTCGGCCTGTTCCATACCGGTAACATGGATACCGCGATGGACCGCAATATGCTGAAGAAGGGTACAATCGATAAATTCCCTGATCAGCCGGGTCTGGTTGAAATGGCCGACATTGCTTTGAAAAAGCTCTCTCAGAACGAAGAAGGCTTCTTCCTGATGGTTGAAGCGGCAAATGTCGACAAGATGTCCCATCCACTGGATTGGGAACGTGCGGTTTATGATACGATCGAATTTGATAAAGTGATCGGTCTGGCGCAGGAATTTGCCAAGAACAATCCGGACACCATGATTGTAGTCACCGGTGACCATACCCACGGCGTATCCATCATCGGCACCATCGATGATAACAAGCCGGGCAATGAAATGCGTGAAAAAGTCGGCACTTATGAAAAAGCTGGCTTTACCAATTACGTTGACAGCAATGGTGACGGCTATCCGGACAGCGTGGATGTAAACCCGCGTCTGGCGATCTTCTCCAACAATTTCCCTGACTATTATGAAACCTTCCGTCCGAAGCTGGATAATCCTTTTGTTCCGGCGATCCAGAACGAGAAGAACGAATATGTTGCCAACGAAGCCTATAAGGATATTCCGGGTGCCGTATTCCGCGAGGGTAATATCCCGCGCTCTGATGATACCGGCGTCCACTCTGTAGATGATGTAGTCTTGCAGGCGAGCGGTGCGGGTGCGGAACTTTTCCGCGGCTACATGGAACAGAGCGACGTTTACAAGATTTTGGCTGAAGTTTTCGCGCTCGGTGCGGAGAAGAAATAAGCCGGAGTTTGGATGATAAAAAATGCCGGAAAGAAATTTCCGGCATTTCACTTTTTAAGGATGGAACCATGTCATTTCTATCATCAATGCCGCGTCGTCATTTTCTCAAACTCATGAGTGTCGCACCTTTGGCCTATGCGGTAGCCGGAACATTGCCACAGGCAAAAGCCGCAACGGGCAATTTAAGCTTTGCCGAGCTCTACAGTAAGATCAGCGTCTTGGGGCTTGAGTTTTCAGAAAAAGTCAAATCGCTGAATGGCGAGAAGGTAGTGATGGGTGGTTTCATGGCACCACCTTTGAAAGCGGAAGCCGATTTTTTTGTACTGACCGAAATCCCGATGTCGATCTGCCCTTTTTGTTCGTCCGATGCTGATTGGCCGGATAATATTCTGGTGGTCTATCTCGATAAAAAACAAACTTTCGTGCAACCCTCAACCTTGATTGAAGTGACCGGAAAACTGGAAGTCGGATCGTGGACAGATCCCGAAACCGGCTTTGTCAGTTTGCTGCGCCTGCGTGATGCACGCTATAAGGTTGCCTGATATGCAACTTGTTTTAGATCATATCAGCGTCAGCTTTGCCGGACTTTCAGAACCCGCCTTGCAAATCGATCATTTGGAAGTGCCCGATGGTGTAGTGGTGGGTCTCACCGGCGCATCAGGTTCCGGCAAAAGTACATTTATCAATATTATCAGCGGTCTTGCCCGTCCGCAAAAAGGTTTGGTTCTCTGGGGCGGTCAACCGATCAATCAGCTGTCGGAAACTGCGGCAGATCGTTGGCGGGGCGAACATATCGGCCTCATTATGCAGGATTTCTACCTTTTTGACGGCTTGTCGGCGCTGGAAAATATCTTGCTGCCGCTGCGTCTGGCTGGTGGTGTGGATAAAGAAGCTTTATCGCGTGCGCATGAATTACTGGAACGGGTCGGGCTGAAACGGCCTGACCAGGCAGTGCAATTGATGTCACGAGGGGAAATGCAGCGCGTGGCGATTGCTCGTGCCCTGCAACGCAAACCCGCCATTATTATTGCCGATGAACCAACCGCCAGTCTGGACAAGGAAAACGGGGCATCCGTTGGCAATCTTATTCTGGAACTGGCGACCCAAGAAAAATGCACGACGATTATTGCCTCCCATGATGACCGGCTGATTTCCAGATTGGCGCGCACTATCAACCTTGCTGCGGGGAGAATTACCTCAGATGTTTAGATTTATTGCCGCAGATTTAAAACGCCATTGGCTTGGTGCTTTGGCACTGGTGCTACTGGTTGCTTTCGCAACCGCTTTAAGTGTTGCCGTGACATTGCAGGAGCGTGCATTGCGTCTTGGCAGTGCGCGCGCTGCCGATC
This sequence comes from Paenochrobactrum sp. BZR 201-1, assembly GCF_044987585.2. Classification (NCBI taxonomy): domain Bacteria; kingdom Pseudomonadati; phylum Pseudomonadota; class Alphaproteobacteria; order Hyphomicrobiales; family Brucellaceae; genus Paenochrobactrum; species Paenochrobactrum sp. BZR 201-1. The sequence goes on from NZ_JBJDRZ020000004.1 coordinate 204,667, forward strand.
ATTTTGATCTGGTGATTGGTGCTGCTGCCAGTGAAACGCAATTGGTACTTTCATCGGTATTTTTACAAACGTCATTGCTGCCGTTGATGGAAGGTAATGAACTGGAAAAACTAAGCCATGACCCGCGCGTCGCATGGGCTGCGCCTGTTGGTTTTGGCGATAGTTACAAGAATTATCCGATTATCGGCACCACTTCAAAGCTGGTTGAAACTTTAAGCCCGAAACTGGCATCCGGCAAAATGTTTACCGCACATCATGAGGCCGTCGTTGGTGCCAATGTGGATGTGAGTGCTGAAACCTCTATGGTGCCTTTGCACGGCAATGCAGGCGAGGGTGGCCATCATCATACTGAAATTACTTATAAAATGGTTGGCCGTATGGCACCGACTGGTGGCGCATGGGACAATGCGATTTTGGTGCCGATTGAAGCTGTCTGGGCGGTGCATGGCATGGAGCATGATCATGAACATAGCCATGCCGATGAAACTGCGGAAGAACATGCAGCTCACGGCGATCATGACCATGAACATGAGCATGAACATCAACACGGTGAAGAAGCGCTGCAAACAAGTTTTGAACATGGTGCGGCCGGTGTTCCGGCTATCATCGTGAAGCCTAAAACGATTGCCGATGCTTACAAGCTCAGGCAAGAATATCGCGGCAATGGTACAACGGCAGTCTTTCCGGCCGAGGTCCTGACCAATCTTTACGGCATGCTCGGCAATGCCAAATCAATCCTGATGTTCGTGGCACTGGGCACACAGATTCTGATTGGTTGTGCTTTGGTTTTTGTTGCTCTTTTGCATATCGGCGAACGTCGTCGTCAAATCGGTGCTTTACGAGCACTTGGAGCATCGCGAGGCAAAATCTTCACGCTGGTTTGGTCTGAAGTGGCTATTTTATTGGGTGCTGGAATTTTCAGTGGTTTTGCACTTGGTTTTGTCGCGTCAAAAATTCTGTCCCGCATCGTCACGCAATCCAGCGGCTTCGCCATGCCGGTTGCTTTTGAAATGCAGGATCTCAATAGTATGATAATCATGCTGATTGGTGCGTCTGTCATTGGATTGTTACCGGCCATAATGGCTTATCGCCAGTCACCGGTCAGCGCCTTGCGTGGTTGACGGATGCCTGAATATTGATGTCTAACTGACCTGATAAAGTTTTCTTGTATTTAACAATCGAAAACTTGATATTAAAAGTATAGTATTAAAGGGTGTCACTTGCGTGGCACTCTTTAATTCATACTCCGGCATTTTCGCCGGCAGGGCAGGAGAGCAAAATGCAGCAACCAGTGTCCCCCAAACAGACCGCCCAAACGATCAGCACCCAATGTGTGATTGCGGGTTCGGGGCCGGGTGGTCTGATGCTCGGCCTATTGCTGGCGCGCGCTGGTGTTGATGTGACTGTATTGGAAAAACACGCCGATTTTCTGCGTGATTTTCGTGGTGACACAGTGCATCCTGCAACGCTTGATATTATCGATAAGCTAGGGCTTTTGGATGAGTTTTTGAAAGTGCCGCATACACAGGCGCCAAAACTTCATGCTGAAATTGGCGGGCAGAATGTCACTATTGCTGATTTTTCACGCCTGCCGGTTAAATGCCGCTTCATTGCCTTCATGCCGCAATGGGATTTTTTAGGTTTTCTGGCGCGTGAAGCACGTAAATTGCCCAATTTTCATTTGATGATGTCGACCCAAGTGACTGATCTGATTGAAAATAACGGCCGTATCGAAGGCCTTTTTGCCCAAAACCATGAAGGCAGCATCGAGATTAAAGCCTCTCTCGTGGTGGGAGCCGACGGGCGCAATTCGCTGGTGCGGGCAAAAGCCGGATTGGAGAGCACCAGTTTTGGTGCGCCAAGTGATGTGTTGTGGATCAAACTTTCGCATAAACCTGAAGACCCTCCCTATACAATGGGGCATGGCGGGCCTCGTCAGGGCTTTGTCATGGTCGACCGTGGCGATTATTGGCAATGCGGTTATGTGGTGCGCAAGGGCAGTTTTGCGCAAGTGAAAGAAAAAGGGCTGGAAGCGTTCCGGCATGCAGTGGCTGAGGTTTCACCATTATCGCCTGATCGGGTGCAAGAAATCACCTCATGGGATGATGTGCATCTTTTGTCCATCCGCATTGACCGGCTGAACCGCTGGTGGCGCTCCGGTCTGTTGTGCATCGGTGATGCGGCCCATGCAATGTCGCCGATTGGTGGTTTCGGAGTTAACCTGGCGATACAGGATGCGGTGGCTGCCGCCAATATTTTGGTGGTTCCGCTGCGAGATAATAAATTGACCGATCAGCATCTGGCGCGCGTGGAAAAACGCCGTGCATTTCCAACCAAAGCCATTCAGAAAATCCAGCTGATGATGCAATCAAGCAGCAAGAAACGTCAAAATAGCGAAGTCAAACGCAGTGGCCCGCCAGCCTTTGTTAAGGGCATAGCCCGCTGGCCGATTCTTGCACATTTGGCCGGTCGGTTAGTGGGCATGGGTGTGCGCCGCGAAAAACTGCGTAGTTCTCTTTTCAAGCTGCGCTGAAATCAAGACGTGAATGATTGTGCATCTGTCTGAAGAAATTTGGGCAGATGCTAAATTGATTCTGCTAATCAAACACAATTCATTCTCACATGCGTGAAACCTAATGGCTTAAGAAAAATAAGTTATGAGGGGGAGTTATTTTGATAGCTAAA